>JASHQT010000341.1 GCA_030039005.1 Bryobacteraceae bacterium | reverse complement strand
GGGACTTATTGTCGGGCGACCAGAACGGGGCTAAAGCCCCGGTGGTGCCCGCCAGCAGGCGCGCGTTGACCGCGTCAAGGTCGCGGATCCAGATGCCACCCTTGTCGCCCGAAGTGGTAAACGCCAGCTTGGAACCGTCCGGAGAGACTCGAACATAAAAATCGATGTCGACGATTTGGGCGCCTTCCGGCAACGGGACTTGAAAGCGCGTTACCCGTCCGGCCGGCCGCGATTTGGGCCAAAACTGATAAGCCGCTGCCCCGACGAGGAGCACCACAGCTGCCGCGACCGCCGGCCAAAGCCAGCGGCGGCGCGAGGGAGCTTGGGCCGGAATGCCGCTCCCGCTGCTTCCGGAGGGCGGCGCTTCCAGATCGATCAGCTCCAGGCCCGACTTCAGGTCCCGAGCCGATTGCCAGCGGTCGTCCGGCTTCTTCTCCAGGCACTTTCTGACCACGCGCGCCAGGGCGCGCGGCGCCCCGGGTTGGCGCTCGCTAATGGGTGGAGGTTGATCTTTCAGCAGCGAGGCCAGCACGCTGGCCTGGGAGTCCCCCTCGAAGGCTCGCCTGCCGGTGATCATTTCGTAGAGAACCGCGCCGAAAGAGAATATGTCGGAGCGCTCGTCGGCTGCTTTGGCCTCCACTTGCTCCGGCGACATGTAATAGAGAGTTCCGACGATCCGTCCGGCGCCGGTAATCGGCTCGGTCATCGTGGCCAGCTCGCCGGAGGCGAGGCCGCTGTCTGCCTTGGCCGCGTTCAGCTTCGCTAAACCGAAATCCAGAACCTTGATGCCGTTCTTAGCGAGAATGATGTTGCCGGGTTTGAGATCGCGGTGGATGATACCTTTGGCGTGAGCCGCTGCCAGTGCGTCCACGATCTGGATGGCGTATTGGAGCGCTTTGTCGAGAGGGATCGGACCTCGCTCGATGATGGTCGAGAGCGTATCTCCCTCTACGAACTCCATCACCAGGTAGTTCGGACCGATGTCATAGAGCGTGCAAATGTTGGGATGATTGAGTGCCGAAATCGCCCGGGCTTCGCGCTCAAAGCGGTCGCTGAATTCGTGCGCCGCAATCTTGATGGCGACGGGCCGGCCCAGACGCGTGTCTGTGCCGCGATACACCTCGCCCATGCCGCCCTTCCCGATCGGGGCAACGATCTCATAAGGGCCGAGTTTGTCACCAGCCGAAAGAGCCATACGCTGAGTATGGTTCAGTTTATCCGATCAGAAGCGGACCGAGGAGGTATTACAACGCAAACGGAAGTATCGCGCTCTGCTGGGTGAAAGCCACTTGGGATAAGTACACAAAAAACCTCTTTCAGCTTGCCAACCAAAGTACTGACTGAATGATAAAGGCGGTTGTAGTTCGCGTCCGGTCTTGCGCCGCACTGCGGGCCCGGTGTTTGAAATCCAGCTCCGAGATTGGGCTCCGGCCGGAGCCGCGCGAAGGTGTTATGTTCTTAGAAATCAGTTTGGGAATCGGGGCCTGCCCCCGGTCATTGGCGTAGAGCCTCCGCGCATACGAGTGGTGGGCGCGACAGGACTCGAACCTGTGACCTCCTGCGTGTGAAGCAGGCGCTCTAACCAACTGAGCTACGCGCCCGCGCGGGGCGAAACTCTCCTAGTTTACCAGCTTCGCCGGGACAGCTCCTAAGGCGAACCATCTAAAGGCCACCCTGCAAGTTCCGCCGAAAAACTACTGACCACTCTTAGGTAGGCTGTTGAGGCCCCGCCGGGCGTCCGATCTTTTTAAGTGAGAACCGATCCGTGCGAACCGAAGTACTAATGCGAGCGGGGGTTCGCCCAAGGCAAACGAATCCGGTATGAAGTCCATCGGCAAATATCAAATCATTGAAGCGCTCGGCTCCAGCGCCACGGCGGAAACCTATCGCGTCCTGGACACCTTTCGGCACCGCGAGTTCGCGCTCAAAATTCTCAAGTCCGTTCCGAACCTCACGACGGAGGCCAAGCAGCAGTTTTGCGACTACCTGAGTTCCTGCGCCGAGCTCACTCACCGCCACATCGCCAAGATCGCGGATCTGGGCGAAGTAGAGGAAGGAATTTTTGTGGTAACGGACTGGCGGTCCGGCGCCGATTTGCGGCAATTCATGGATCAGAACGCCGATCTGCCGCTTGACCAAAAACTGGGAATTCTCGCGCAAGTGGCCGAAGGGCTGGCGTTCGCGCACTCGCGCGGAATCGCTCACGGCGATCTCAAGCCGAGCAACATCTTCGTGGACGGCTCGCGCGATGCCAGCATCGTGGATTTCGGCATCGCGAAATGGTTGGGTGCGCTCATCGAGGCCGGCTGCCGTCCGGAAGGCCTGCTGCCCAACTATCTGGCTCCCGAACAAGTGTTGGGCCAGCCTTTCGATGCCCGCTCGGATATTTTCGCTCTGGGTCTGATGCTGTATGAATGCGTGGCGGGCAAATACCCCTTTTCGTCCGATGCCGGTTTGATTCCGCGCGATATCGTGCACAGTGAGCCGGCTGCGCTCGGAACCTGCAACGTCCAGATCCCGGAAGAGCTCGAACAACTGATCTCGCGTGCGCTGCTCAAGAATCCCCAGGAGCGTTTGCAAACCGCGGAGGAATTCGCCTCCGGTCTTTACGTCGCCGCGCAACACCTGCGACGCGCCGCAGCGCAGCCCGCGGCCGAGCCGGCTCCGGAACCATCGAGCGATCGCGTCGCCCCTGAGACGCTGGCTCAGATTCCGCCGGCGCTGGCCCCGCAATTCGAAATGCCCACCGAGCCGCCTCAACTGCAACTGCCCCCGCTCGAAATCCCCGCGACGCCGCGCGAAAGGCCGCAGGACGCAGAGCCCGAGGCGCGCCCTTGGACTGCCCGCTCCTACGCCAGCGTGCCGCTGAACAAGGACGCCTCCGGGATCCGGCCGCCCGCTCCGGCAGCCGATCCAGCCTGCGCTGCCGATGCCGATTCGCGCCAGCCCGCAACGCCGCGCGTGCGCCCGGTGCCGCCACCGCTGGCGGCGCCCGAATTCGTGCCGCCGAAATCCTTCCTCCAATCGCCGTCCGCTATGGCGGCGCCAGCTCCGCGCAAGACCCACAAACTGGCTCGGACCGTACTTGCCGCCGTGGCCGGCCTGATTGTAGCGGTCGTTCTGGTAAGCATGTTCCTGTCGCGGCAGAAGCTGAAAGCTTCCCAAAGCCGCATCCGAGTGCTTCCGGCTTCGAGCGCGGCGCCCCAGCCAGTGGCTAAGCCCGCACCAACCAGACCGCAGCCGGCCGCCGTGGAAGCTCGCACCCCGAAACCCGAGGAGAAAGAAAAGGACGCAAAGGACGCGGAAGTCAATGCGGAAGCATCCGCTAAGCAAGTTCTGAATGGCCCGGTTCGCACGCTCTGGGAATCTGGCCGCTACAGCCAGGCCATGGCGCTGGTGGATCGCATTTTGTCGGATAATCCGGCCGACGAAGCGGCACTGGCGTGGAAAAGGAAGATTCGTGAAGCGCAAGCCGCCGAAGCTGCTCTGAAATAGACGGCTCTGAATAAACCGGCCTTGAATAAACCAATGAAACGCCTGATTGCTTCTCTGATTTGGGCCACCGCGCTGACCGCGGCGCTCGCTGTTCCCTCAGCCGCGAACGCGGCCACCGATGCGAGGTCCGGCCATGGAAAATCGTCCGACCGGTTCCTCAATGGAGATCCGTTCACGCTCGATCAGATTCTCATACTGCTCAAACAGGACGCCATCCCGCTGCGGCGCCGCAAGGAAGCCATCGAAAACCGCGGTGTGGCCTTTTCGATGTCCTCCGACACGTTGGCGAAACTAGAGGCCGCCGGGGCGACGGACGAGATTCTGGATCTGATCAAAAGCAAGGCGAAACCCGCGCCCCCGCCGCCTGCTCCCAAGCCGGTCGCGAAGGGCATGCTCGCTCTGGCGTGCGCGCCGGCCGAGTGCAAAGTGAGCCTGAACGGCTCCTCCATCGGCGCCACCGAAGGCGGGAAGCTGGAAGTAGCCGGTTTGACGCCGGGCCGCTGGACGGTCGATTTCTCCAAGGAGGGCTACATGGTGCACCAGGCCGTGGTGGTCGTCGAGCCGGCCAAGAGCACCGCGGTGGACGCCACGCTCGACCCCGACCGCGCCGCGCGCGAGGCCTTCGGCAAACAGCTGTTCCAGAAAATGATTCAGGCGCTCGGAGGTGACGACGGGCTGAAAACGCTCGGCTCCGTGCAGGCCATCGGCAGCACCACGTTGTGGGCGCACGACGGAACCAGCGTCCGCTGGACCTTGCTGATGCGCAACCGCGGCGACCGCGCGCTGTTCCAGGCCAAGGCCGGCCGCATCCTGCACGAAGTCATGTTCGAAGGCAGCGAGTTCAAGGCCAGCAAGAACCTCAAGGGCGACGACGCGCTGGAACTGCCGACCGATTTCGGGCTCGTGCGCGACAATCAACTGCCCGCCCTCATCGCGCGGCTTCAAGGCCCGAGCTACAGGCTGGCGGCGAACCAGCCCGCGCCCGCACCCGCGGACGATTTCTCGATCGTGGCCGAATCCGGGACGGATAAAGTATCGATTGCTCTGGATGCGAATCTGCGCCCGCAACGGGTCAAGATCGCGACCGACGCCGGAATTGGGTCCATGCTGATCACTTACTCCGACTACATCCAGAACGGAAACGCCTTCTATCCCAAGACGATGCTGATCAAACCCGAGGGACAACAGCAAGGCGTCGAGGTTCGCTTCGACCGGGTGGAACTGAACCCGAACTTGAAGGATCTGGATTACCGCCTGCGCGGAAAAGCGCTGGTGGAACTCGAAAACTGAAACCGCACTTCTCCCCCGTAGGGTCTTAAGAAACTTTAAAGAGTAAGTTGCCGCAGAATTTCGGATCTTTTTGCGGCCGGCTTCGTCCAATCCAGTATGGCGAAGGTCGCTGCGGTTGAGTCTCAGTATCGGTCTGCGTTCGAGGACTTCTCGCGCAAGGCCCAGCACGTGCAGCAGCTCACCGAACGTCCCACGGGCGATCGCAACGAATTCGAAACTGCCCTGCTGGAGCTCGAGAAGGCGCACCTGGCTTATGACGAAGCCCGGGATGCGCTGGTGCGTTCGCTATTGCCCGCAGCTCCCGGTCTTGCGGTAAAAGACGACCACCGCGCCGATATACGCACCGTCGCGGAACTGCTCTGGGAGCGCGCTGGACGGCCCACCGGAACAGCGGAAGAAGACTGGCAGCGGGCGGAAGCCATTGTGCAGGCCGCGCTGGAAGCCGGCGCCTGCGCGGCGTAGTCTGGTTTTAAGTTAGTCCCTTACGTTGCGCCCGCAGCCTGCGCCGCGATGGCCTCGATCTGCCGGACGTGATTGCGATCGTGTCCGGCCATCGTTTCCACGATAGTCTGAAACGTCATGGTTCCCCGTTCTGGATGCGTGACCGGCTTGGAGAAATCCTCCGGCTTCACGGAGCGGATCAGCGCGATATTCCAAGCGCGCAATGCCGTAAATGCTTCAAGCGCCAGGCGCGCGTCCGACGCCGGATAGCTTGCGGCCCAGCGGTCCTGATCGAACGGCTGGATCACATGATGATCCTCGGCGAGCGTCTGGCGCAGGCGAAAGGCTAACGCAATCTCGGAGTCGGACAAATGCGCCAGGACGTCGCGGGCGCTCCATTTTCCGGGCGCGGGCGGTGAATCCAGGCGCTCGGGCCCGATGGTTTCGATCAAATGCGCCAGCCGGCGCGGGGTTTCCGTAATCACTTCTAACGGAGTTTGATTGCCCAGGTGACTGGCGTAAGGATTCATGTTTATTTTTCCTTGGTCTGATCGTCGGGCAGCGGATCGGGCGTATCGAACTTGATGGTGGACCCGGTTTCGAACTTGCGATACAGCCGGAACTCGATGTCGTTTTTGGTCGAGAACCGCTCCAGTTTCGAAGTGAGCACGGCCTTCAGCGGCAGCATGTACGGCATCCCGCCGATGTTCTGGAAATCGTAATCGAGCGATTCGTGTGCTTCGTGAATCGGAAAAGTCGCGGGGATATTGTACGGGTTCAGGGTGATCTTGGTCACCATGTTGGTGTCGCGGTCGATGTACACCAGGCCGCGATAGGCGGGGACGATCTCCTGGTTGGTTTCGGTTTCCTTGATGTGATAGCGCGAATATTCCTGCGCAATATCGTAGGCAAAGACGTAGGTCCGGCGCCCGCGCAGTGTGGCCCAGTGGTCCCAGGAAAATTGCGCCTGGCTCTGCGGATCGAAAATCTCGGCCATCATGGTGCCGAATTCCCCGGCCGACACGGTGCCGCCGAGCTGTTCCATCTTGACGTTGGTCACCGGCTGATCGTTCTTCATGATCACTTCATAGTCTTCCTGATGGCCGTTGTAGCTGAGCTTGGCGGTGATGGTATCCATGTGATACCAGCTCGAACCGGTGCCTCCGCGGTCGACGTCGCGGCGCGTCACCTGCAAGCAGATGAAATTGGGCAGGCTCTTGGTGTAATTCTCCACGTATTCGCGCGCCTGGTCGATGACTTTGGCCTGTTCGACGGAGTCGGGCGGCGGAATCGGCACGATCACGGGCGGGGGCGCGGGCGGCGGAGGTTCGGCCAAATTGGCAGAGGCATCGCCTAATTCCTTCAGAGCGGCGACGGTCTTGGGGCCCGCGCCGAGCGATTGCAGCTCTTCGATGGTGCGGTCGTCGAGCTTTTCGGTCATGCGGAAGTGGCGCAGAGTCTCGGCGACTTGCTTATCGGGCTGCTTTAGTTGGACGGCGGATTTGATGAAGTCGGTCAGTCTCGCGACCGTGAGCGGCATCTCGTTAGCCGCGGTAAGAGCGAGCGAGGTCACCAGGAGGAGCAGACAACGCATAAAGACTATTTTGACCGATTGAAGAACCGTTTTGTAACGGAGCGGATCAGTTCACCAGACCGTGGCACTTTTTGTACTTCTTACCGCTGCCGCAGAAGCACAGATCGTTGCGGCCGTGCTGGGGCGCGGCGGCGATCGGCTCGTGATCGTGATCGTGCTCCTCGTCTTCATTGGGGAAGAACACGGGATCTTTGCCGTGCAGCATCAGCCGCTGGTCGAGCGCGATGCGGACGAGATTCTCTTCGTCTTCACGAAACCCGCCGGCCGCTTTTTCCACTTTGGTCATCAAGGCGCGAATGCGTCCGGCTGACGTTTCGCCGGGAATCGCGAGCGCATACGCGAACAGCGCGTCGGTACGAAATTCGTCTTGATCGAAGAATTCCGCTAAGCGCGGCGCCTCCGAAGCGAGATTCAAATATCCGACGCCCCAGATGGCCTGGGTTTTGACGGCGGGATCGGGATCGTCGAGATGCTTGGCGGGATACGCGGAAAAGCGCTTGTCGAAGGAGCGCGCCATGGCTTTGAGCGCTTTTGCGCGGCTGCGCGGGTCTTCATACAGGTTCAGGATCGCCTTGTACACTGCCGGATTGTCGGACTGCTCGGCGAGGCCGACCACTGCTCCGGCGCGCTCTTCGATGGCCGCCTTCGGATTGGCCAGGACTTTGAGCATGGCCTGGCGCAGATCGGTTTCGTCTCCGATTTCGCCGAGCGCCTCCCAGCAGGCCCCGCGAACCGCCGGCTCGGGATCGGATTGGGCGAGTTGGATCAGGCGCGAGCGAACGGCAGGCGAGAGGTCCGTGCCCTGATAGCTCGATGCCACATCGGCACGCAGGGTGGGCGAGCCGCGTTCGAGCATCGCCAGGCGGTCCTCATCTTCGAGCGCGTGGAAGTCCGGCGAGGCCTCCGCGGGATAGAGGTTCCAGATATCAAACGGCTCGTCAGCAATGGTGGAGGTCTCTTCCGGCGTTTCGAGGCTGCGGATGACCGCTTCCAGCGGCGCGCGGGCGCCGGAATCGCCAGCTGGAATTTGGGCGAGAGCGGCTTCGATGGCCGGAATGGCCGCCCGATCGCCGTAGGTTTCCAGGCACAGTGCAGCGTCCTGGGGATCGATTGCCAGCCGCCGCGTCAACGCTTCGAGAACCCGCGCATCGCGGATGCGCAGCGCGGCCAGAACGAACGGAATGTCGCGTGCGTCTTGGTCCGCAAATTCGGCGAGCAATTCGAGCAACGGCTCGACGGCAGGCGCGCCCAAGTGGACCAGCGCTTCCACCAGGTCGTCGTCGACATTGCCCTCGCTCTCCCTCACGACGTGCGCGAAAAAGGGTATGGCGGCGGGAGTGTGGAGCACGCGAAACAGGTCGATGAGCAACGGCTCCAGCTCCATCAGATCCTCGCCGTGGTCCTCAGCAGCGAAGCGGACCAAATCCGGCAGCGACTGCTCGGGATGGTCGAGAATCGCGTGCAGCAGCCGCTGGTCGACCGGGATATAGCCGTGACCGGCCGCCTGCAGCAGTGTATAGGCCGGGACGCCTTCATAGCGGCCCGGCTCGAGAATGAGTTCCGGATGCGGCAGGAAACTACTCTTCTTCTTTTACGACGTTGACGGTAATTTCGGCGGTGACTTCGCGATGCAGCTTCACCGGCACCTTGAACTCACCCAGAGTCTTGATGGGTTCTTCGAGCGCGATCTTGCGGCGCTCGACCGTGTAGCCCTGTTTTTCGAGCGCTTCGGCAATGTCTTTCGAAGTGACGGAACCGAAAAGCTGGTCGTTTTCGCCGGCCTTTTGCGCGATCGTGATGCTGACGGCGCCGATGAGCTTGCCGAGATCGGCGGCTTCCGATGCCAGCTTGGCTTCCTTGCGCAAATGCGCCTGGCGTTCCTGCTCGACGATTTTCTTGTTGGCTTCCGTCGCCGGGACCGCCATGCGCTTGGGCAGCAGAAAATTGCGCGCGTAGCCCGGCGCCACTTTCACCAATTGGCCGCGCGATCCGAGCTTGTCGACGTCTTCTCTCAAGATTACTTCCATCATGACGAGTCTCCTTAGATCGCCGCGGCGAACGGAATCAGCGCGATGTTGCGCGCTTGCTTGATGGCTTCCGCCAAGCGTTTCTGGTGCGGCGTGCAGACGCCGGAGATGCGGCGCGGCACGATTTTCCCGCGCTCGGAAATGAAGGCCGAGAGCATCCGCACGTCTTTATAATTAATGTCGTCGATTTTTTCCACGCAGAACCGGCAAACCTTCTTGCGCCGGAAATATTGTTTCTTGGTGGCCAGCGCCTTATCGCCGCCGGTGGGCCGCATGGACCCGCTGATGGGACGTCCGCCTCGTTGTTCAGGCATTGATTAATCTCCCTTCTCCGCGCCGGAACTCGGAGCCGGTGCGCCAGGCATCGGAGCTCCGGGACGCGGGCCGGCCGGTTCCGCCGCACCCGCCATCACGTGCTCGATCGACGGGGCCGGAGCCGCGGGCGGCGCCGGTTTGCGCGCGGCGCGTTTTTCGCGCTCTTTCTTGCGCTTCTCGATCTTCTTCAGCTTTTCGTCGATGCGTACGCTCTGGAACTTCATCACCAGGTCCGAGACGCGCAGCCGGCGTTCCAGCTCGATCACCGTTTCCGGCTTCGAGGTGAACTGCAGCAGGATGTAAAAGCCTTCGCCGCGCTTCTGAACGCGATAGGCCAGCTTGCGCACGCCCCATTTTTCCGACTTGTCGACGTTGCCTCCGTGGGAGGCGATTAAAGTGGTCAGTTGTTCGATCAATCGATCGATTTCTTCTTCCGGCAGATCCGGCCGGACGATAAACAGCTCTTCGTAGATCCTCATTCTTCCTCGCTTAAGCCTTGGGCGCGACGATTGAATTTCGCCATGGACTTTTCGACGCCTTCAGCGATGATGGACTCCACTGCCTGTGACGCATAATCCAGCAGCTCATCCAACTCTTGTTTGCGCGCCCGCTTCAACTGCGCGAGCACGATTTGAGCGCCGTCCTTTTCGCGACGGCCCCCATGCACCCCCAGGCGAACCCGGGGGAAATCCTGAGTCCCGACGCAGTCGATCACAGAACCGACGCCCCGATGACCCGCGGCCGAGCCATTGGGCCTGATCCGCAGCGATTGCCACGGCAGATCCAGCTCGTCGTACACCAGAATCAGATCCCGAGCCGGGATCTCATTCTTCACCAACAACCCTTCCACCGACTGCCCGCTCAGATTCATGTACGTCTGCGGTTTGGCGAGCAGCACCTTTTGGCCGGCCACTGTTCCCTGCCCCACCAGCGCCCTGCAATCGGAACGCCCGACATGAATTCCATGGCGCTCCGCTACCCGGTCGATCACTAAGAACCCAAGATTGTGAGCTGTGAGCGCGTACTCTTTGCCGGGGTTTCCGAGACCAACGACCAGTTTGCTGAACTCAGACATGGCGCCGGGATTGGGGACTGGGAGCCTGGGACCAGGTGCATTTCAGAACGGATTTGCCAGCTCCCCAATCCCCAGTCCCTGATCCCAGCACTCGATTCCCTACTTCTTCTTGCCTTTGTCTGGCGCCTCAGCCTCCCCCTCTTCCTCCTTCTTTCCCTTCTTGATCACCTCGGGTTCGGCGGGTGCTGCCGGTGCAGCGCCCTCCGCGGCCGGCGCCGCGACTTCTTCCGCCTTCAGCGCGACCACGTGCGCGATCACTTGTTCGGGAGAGCTGACCAGCTTCACCGAGCCGCCGAGGGGAATCTCGCTCGCGCGCAGATTCTGGCCGATCATCAGCTCCGACACGTCGACGGTGTAAAACTCCGGAATATCGTCCGGCAGGCACTCGATTTCGATCTCGCGCGTGATGACTTCCAACAATCCGCCCTGGATCTTGACGCCTTTGGGATCGCCGGTGGTCTGGACGCGCACCTTCACCGAAATTCGCTTGGTCAGATCGATGCGCTTCAGATCCACGTGCAGCAGCTTCTCGCGCACCGGATCGGTTTGCCAATCGACGATCATGACCGGCGTCGATTCGCCGTCCACCGCAAGATTGAAAATCGTGTTGTGCCCGGTGCTGCTGTGCAGGATCTTGGTGACTTCGCCCGGGTTGACAGACACCGCGAGCGAAGGCCCTCCGGAACCGTACAACACCCCAGGCGCCAAGCCTTGGACACGCAGGCGGCGGGCCTCATTCTTGCCGCGCGTGGGACGCGCTTCGGCCGTAACTGTAATTTCTTTTCTCATGTTTCTACTCCGGCAGGTCTAAATAAATAGGGTGCTGACCGAACCATCCTCGTGAATGGATTGGATGGCGCGGGCGAGCAGCGGCGCCACCGAAAGCCGCTTGATGCGGCTGCAACGCATGGCGTCGTCGCGCAAGGGGATGGAATCGGTCACCACCACTTCTTGCAAACAGGATTCCTGAATCCGTTCCACGGCCGGACCCGACAACACGGCGTGCGTGGCGCAGGCGGTCACCGTCAGCGCGCCCTGCTTGAGCAACGCTTCGGCGGCCTTCACCAGCGTCCCGCCCGTGTCGATCAGGTCGTCCACAATCAAACAATGCTGTCCTTCCACCTCGCCGATGATGTGCATTACTTCGGCCACGTTCACTTCCGTGCGGCGCTTGTCGATAATCGCCAAAGGCGCGTTCAAATGCTTGGCGAACGCCCGCGCGCGCTCCACACCGCCGGCGTCGGGCGAAACCACGGTCATGTCCCTGCGGCCGATGGACTCGAAATATTCGAGCATCACCGGCGCGGCGAACAGGTGATCCACGGGAACATCGAAGAATCCCTGGATCTGCGCCGCATGCAGGTCCAACGTCAACACACGATCCGCGCCGGCTCGCTGAATCAGGTTCGCGATCAGACGCGCGGAGATGGGCATTCGCGGCTTGTCTTTCCGATCCTGCCGCGCATACCCATAATAGGGTAGCACCGCCGTGATGCGTTCCGCAGAAGCGCGCTTGAGCGCGTCGATCATCAGCAGCAGCTCCATTAAATGGCGATCAACGGGCGTGCAAGTGGGCTGAACGGCAAAGACGTCGGCGCCGCGCACGTTTTCGAGAATCTGCAAACGGATTTCGCCGTCGGAGAACGGCTCGACTTCGGCCGAGCCGACAGGCATGCCGAGCGAAGCGCAAATCTTCGACGCCAGCGCCGGGTTGGCGTTGCCCGTGAAGATTTTCATCTGCTCAAATCTCATCCTGCGTACCGGTCTTGGGGCGGCCATGTTTTGCTTTTCGAGCACACTCCTAATTGCCGCCACCACAACGCGCGATAACGGCCACGGCTCACCATTGAAAATGGATAAACCTGATTGCCTCGGAACTCTTTCCGCAACAGCTCAGCGGCGCGGTCCCTCACCTCGCGACTCGGGAACAATCCAAACAGCGCCGATCCGCTCCCGGTCATCATGGCCCGCCGAGCTCCCAACTGCAGCAGCTTCGCCTTAATCGATTGTAGTTGAGGATGTTGGCGGAACACAACCGTTTCGAAATCATTAAGACACGGGGGCTGGGGGCCGGGGATTGGGGAGCAGGTGCGGAACGTAAAAGCCTGGAAGTTTCGGAGGATAGCAGAGGGAGCTTCAGGTAAAACTTCACGCTTCAGGGCGGCGTAGGCGGCGGCCGTCGAGGAATGAATTTCAGGCGTTATCAGCAGGCCGGGGCTCGCCGGAAGGTCAGGTAAAGGATAAAGTTCGGTGCCCCGGCCGAGACCGACGGCGGTCCCGCCGATCAGGAAAAACGGCACGTCGCTACCCAGTTCGGCGGCCAGTTCCAACAGTTTTTCGAGCGCGAGGGTTTTCCTTAGGAGCGCGGGCAGGGCGAGGAGAATGGCGGCGGCGTTGCTCGACCCGCCGCCGAGCCCGGAACCCATGGGGATGCGCTTGGTCAAGCGCATCCGCAATTGGCCTTTGGCCTTTGAGGCACGGAGTACAAGGTCACAAGCCTTGAGAATTAGATTGCCGGGGATGTCGATGTTGGAGTCCAGATCGATGCGGGTGCGGCCGGGGGCGTAGTCGATCTCGATCGTGTCGGCCAGCGAGATGGTCTGAAAGATGGTCCGCAGCTCGTGGAAGCCGTCCGGGCGCTTATGCAACACCCGCAAATCGAGATTGATTTTGGCCAGCGAACGGAGCCGCACGTGGTCGGGCATTAGTAATGGAGCAAGGAGTAGACATCATGCCCGTTCAGCCTTTGCCGGCCGCTCAGGAAGTCGAGTTCGAGGATGAAGCCCAGGCCCGCCACCTTGCCGTGCAGGGTCTCCACCAGCCGTGCGACGGCCGCGGCCGTGCCTCCGGTAGCGAGAACATCATCGATAATGAGCACGTTTTGGCCGGGCGTGATGGCGTCCTTATGAATTTCAAGAACGTCGGTGCCGTATTCGAGAGCGTATTCGATGCGCTCGCGCTCGGCCGGCAGTTTCTTTTCCTTCCGCACCGGGATGAATCCGTAGCCGAGCGCGTACGCAATGGCGGGCGCGATGATGAACCCGCGCGCTTCGATGCCCAGCACCACGTCGATGGGGGTGTTGCGGTAATGCGCGGCCAGCGAATCGATGACGCCCTTGAATCCGCCGGGGTCCTTGAGCAGCGTGGTGATGTCGTAAAAATTGATGCCGGGCTTGGGAAAATCCGGGACTTCGCGAATCAGCGCTTTCAGTTGGTCCATTTGGAGAATTCGTATTGTAACATCGGGACCCCGCATCCACGTTGTAAGCTTCCCTTATGCCTCTGCTTCAATCCGCTTCGATCCTGGCGTTCAGCGCGACCGCGAACGCGGACCGCGCGCGGGAGTTTTATCGCGACCGGCTGGGCCTGAAGCTGGTGGAAGACAACCCATTCGCCTTGGTGTTCGATGCCGGCGGCACCATGCTGCGCGTGCAAATGGTGAAGGAAGTCCGCGAGGCGCAGTACACCACACTCGGATGGCAAGTACCGGACATCGCGGCCACGGTGGAGGAACTCGAAAAAGCCGGGGTGAAATTCGAGCGCTACAATTTTCCCGGCGTGGACGAAAAAGGCATCTGGACTCCACCCGGCAGCGACACGAAGATAGCGTGGTTCAAGGACCCCGATGGCAATATCCTCAGCCTGACGCAATTTTGGCCGCGGTCCTTGGGAGGCTGAGAGCCACAAAGCGCCGTCAGTCGGGCAAACTCGGAGATGGTGGATGGTACGCCCGGAAGCACCTCCGCAACCTGGCGACAATACGTCCAAGTGAATCCCAGGACCGGCTAGTCCATATCGGCAGCCGCGAATCCCAACGAAGCCTTCGTCTTCGAGCGACACGCATGGGTTCCTTCCGGTAAACGGACTCCTGCGCATGACGCTCTTCGTCGCACTGGGTCCGTACTAAATCCTTCCCCCATCGACGTGGCAGGAATGGGCGAGCTATGGATAGAGCGCGACCCGCTGCTCGGCGTTGTTGTACACAGCGGCAGCGACAAGGATCAAGCGGCGCTCGCGAGCAAGCGCGCGCCTCCGGCCTCGGGCAGTCCCGTCAGGCGGGCCTGGAATATGAATACGAGCTAACCGGAATCGAGGGCTTTAGCTCGACAACCAGCAACTCGAATGGTTCGCTGCCGGTGTTCTCGCCGAGAGAGTCCAGCGCCTCGAACTTCATGATCTCTCCGCTCGTAGCGGCGACTTGCTCCGAGATGTTATTGGGATAAGTCAAGCGGAAGTTGGCGTTACCAAGAAAGATTCCGATCATCGCCGGCCGCCCGTACATCACATGCGTTTCTCCGGGGGAGTATTTGACCCGGAGGATCCGCATACGGTCGTTCTCTAGTTCTACCGCGCAGTGCTCGGAATCAGGCGTGGCGGAATTCCCAAACGATTCGCGCTGCTGTTTGGCTTGAGTACCCATGACGACATGCCTCCCTTCAGGCGTTCAAAAAAGTATATTCCTGTCAGGCCCCAGATTCAATCCCACCCCCGCGCCCATTCACAGCGCCCCCTACGCCGGACGGAGCGCCCGTTCTCCGCTGAAATATCTAACTAGCTGCTTCACTCGCAGCGGCGGTGCGGGGTTGGATCGGAATGCGGCTCTTGTTCTCAACGAGCCACTTGTCAAATGTCAGCATGGAAGGATTCAGAGCACGAGCGGTCCGCAGACTGCGCGATTTGCGGAAATAATCCTCGAAATCGGCATAAAATTGGAACATATTGCCTAAATCTTCCGCGCCAGGAAAACCAAAGCCACGGTAAGCCTCCGGCGTCACGGCGTTGTAGCCGACCTCCTCACCCAAAGCCTGAGTGTACGCGGCAGCCATCTCCGCGCCACTGAGGTGATCCCCCGCGATGCCCACGGTTTGGCCGATCCACTGGCTTCCGCCCTGAAAGATGCCATAAGCACACTTGCCAATGTCGCCCGCCGCGATGCCGGCCATCTTCTTGTCTCCCAGCGGAAACGTAATGGCCAGCTTACCGTCCGGGCCGCGCTGGGGACCCATACCAAAGTAAATGGCGTTGTCCCAATAGAACGTAGTCAGCAAGAAGGTTACCGGTAGTCCGAGCTGCGTGAACACCGCGTCCGCTTCGCCTTTGGCGTCGAAGTGGGGGCACTTGTACTTGCTCTGAAGCGTGGGCATCCGATTGTCGCTGAGCGGCACGAATTTGCGCACGTCTTCCAGAGTGGACCAGATGACGTGCTTCAGGCCGTTGTCCTTGGCTGCGTGAGCCATGGCGGTGGCGTGGGCCAGCTCCTTCTCCGGCGAAAAATGATTCCAGAAGAACGTGACACAGAATGCTCCATAAGCGCCCTGGAACGCTTTCTTGAGGCTCTCCGGATCATCGACGTCGGCCTTCACCACTTCAGCTCCCTGCTGTGCCAGCGCCTTCGCTTTTTCGGAATCGGGTTGGTGCGTGACCGCCCGCGCCGCGAATCCCCCGTTGGGATCGCTCAAAATCGCGCGCACCAGGCCTCCGCCCTGAGATCCCGTAGCGCCCATTACCGCAATGATCTTTTTCTCTGCCATACTTCGGTTGCCTCCTAAAAGTAAATACAAGCCGCTCTTTCAGCGTCTTGTGTCGCTCCACATAAACGCGCGCAACGGAAGGCCGTGGTGACAATTTTTCCCCGGCGAAGAGGCTTCGGCCTTCCGCAGCACTCTCACTTCCCATCCACCGAGAAGGCCAGCAATACATTGCCGGGCATAATGGGGATACGGGAATAACCGGAATTCCAATACACCATTCCACCGGCGATGGTTGCGCCGGTGCTGTCGATTGAGCCGCCCTGCGCCTTGACGCCGTTGATGGTCTGGAAATCACGACCGCTATCAAACTCCCACAAAATACGGCCGGCGGCGGTGTCGTAGGCGCGCATATGGCCGTCGTCTGATCCTGCAAATACGGCTCCTTCCATCAGACTGGTCGGTCCGGGCTGGGCCGCGCTGCATCCCGTTTTGCCCAGGCACGCCGGCTGGGGCGCCGGCGTCGACCACAGTTTGCTGCCGCTGGCGATGTCGAGCGCGACCACGCCGCCGCCAGCTTCGGGTTTGCTGGGATCCCAATCCGAGATGGCGAAGTACACCGCTTTGCTGTCGGCCGAGCCGCCCCAAATTATGCCTCCCTCCAGCCCGCCTTTGCTGACCATGGCCTTCCAGACGATGTTGCCCTGGTGGTCCGGATCCAGGCCATAAACCATCCCGGACTTCGCTGCCACGACCAAAATCCGTTTTCCCCCACCAATGTCTTTCAGGATCGGGGGCGAACCGATATCCAGGTCTCCGCCCGGACTCGCCGGGCAATTCGGCTTCTGGTCCGTCGTGCACCCGTAGTTAAAGACGTCGCCGGCGAGCAGTTGCTGAGTCCACAAAATGCGACCGGTGGCCTCGTCAAATGCGATGACCGAATCGCTGGTCTTCGTGCCCGGCTGGGAATAATTGATTCCGGTGCCGGCATAGATCGCATGGCGCTTTGAATCGATGGTGGGGGAAGTCCAGGGGCTCGCACCGGATGGTCCCCACATCTCGACTCCGGCGCTGGTCTTTCCGGTGAGCTTCGCGGGTTCGGAGATGGTGTAGGTTCTCCAGATCTGTTTGCCGGTCTTCGCATCCAGGGCCACCATGCTGCCGCGCATTTTGCAGCAGGCGTATTTGGGGTCCGCCGCGAAAATCGATTCCTCGCCTCCGGAAATCCCGACGTAGAGTCGAGCGCCATCGAGCTTCGGTGTGCCAGCTATCGTGGCCTCGGACTCTTCGGCCGCATGGGTCTTCCATAGCATCGCTCCCGTTTCGGCATTGACGGCGTGAACCCATGCATGCAGGTCGCTAAGGTACACCGTCTTTCCATCGCCCGAGACGATGGGAGCCGTGCGCACGCCTTCTGTCGCCTTGTACATCCAATAAATACAACCGCTCTGCGCGTTGAGCGAAAAAACGGTCCCATCCGCGGCGCCGACAAACACGCGGCCACCGTATACCGTCGGAGTGCCAAAGGAGGTCGTCACGCCCGGATACCCGAAGGCCCATTTCAGCCTGAGTTTCGGCACGTCGGCCGCCCTGAGGCCGGCCGCCTTGGCGCTCTGAAAGCGGCTATTGGTGAGGTCGATTCCCCACGCGTTCCAAGTCGCCGCGGTCTTCGTGAGGGGGGAATCGGATGAACAGTGCGCCGACTGCGGGATGGATTCAACTCCCGCGACACCCAGATAGGAGGCCACCGCGCTCCGCTCGGAGGCGCTCAGCCCCGCGCCGATGGCCGCCATTTTCCCCGTCTCCAAGGCTGTGAGAATCGCCTGGACTGGCATCTTGCGAAGCACATCGGGCAGAGGCGCCTGCGTGTTGCTACCCTCTTTATGACAATTGGAGCAAACCGTTTGAAACACTGTCGCTCCGTCCCGGTTCTGGGCCTGCGTTGTTGTGGAGAAAACAAGCCAGACACCCACCGAAAACAACATGCCAGTTTTCATACTCAGACATCCTTTGATCGATTGATGACGTTCTCGTCCATTGACGCAGGGCGTAGTATATCACTCTCCGGGTTTGGTTGGCCCCCAGTTCACGTCGATTCCCAAGTGGGCGGGGAACCCTGCCAAAAACGGCTGTAAACCGAACGTCCCGCCAAGCGTCCCTCACAAAGCGGGAGTTTGTACGGTCCCGGCGTTTTTAACGGTCCTGAACTTCTTCAACGGTCCTTAACTAAGGATGCATTTGCGACTTGTTCGATGGCGGTGGCGCCACGCTTCGCGGGCAAGGGATGAAGGAAGTCACGGAGCGCAGTACACCACACTCGGCCGGCAAGCGCCGGACCTCGGGGCCACGGTGGAGGAGCTCGCAAGAGCCGGAGTGAAATTCGAGCGCCACAATTTTCCCGGCGTGGACGAAAAAGGCATCTGGACTCCACCCGGCAGCGACACGAAAATAGCGTGGTTCAAGGATCCCCATGGCAATATCCTGAGCCTCACGCAGTTTTCGCCGCGGTTCCTGCACAAAGGTTGCTGAAAATGTTTTGGGAGGCCCAGCCGCGACCCTGCCGAGTGCCAACGTCAGAGTTGCATTATTATGGAAATTTCCCGCTTCTCGTGAAGATTCCCTGGCTCCGCCGCAACTTCATCGCTCGGCGCTGGCTTGACCGGCTGTTTTTGGATGGGCCCGATTTCCTAGCGCGGGTGCTCACGCATCGCAGTCATTGGCCGCCCTACTCGTTGCGAACATTCGTCGGCGGAGCGCGGCGCTTTGACCAGGTCGGCTCCTGGTTTTTGGTGGAACTCCAGGGGCTGGGGCTCTTCTCGCAAGGTATTCGAGTCTTGGACATCGGCTGTGGCTGCGGCCGCTTGGCCTACGCCCTGGCGACGGATGCGGCTCTGCGCGAACTTCAGGTCGTTTACACGGGCATGGACGTGGACCTCGCCTCCATCGATTGGTGCGCGCGCAACATCTCGCCGCGGAATCCGCATTTCACTTTCTATCACGCAGATTGCTACAGCCCTACGTACAATCCACGTGGGACGATTGCAGCAGCGAATTATCGTTTCCCCCACGAAGATGCATCGTTCCAATTGATTCTTCTGACGTCGATCTGCACTCACGTCCTCGAACTGGACCTGCGGCACTATATTGAGGAGGTCGCCCGGTTACTCTCCCCTGGGGGCGTGGCATATGCGACTTTTTTCTTATACGATGCAGCAGAGGCTGTCACCGCCGGCAGTACACGCCATGGAATCGCATTTCCTTTTGTGCACGGTCCATCCGCGGTGAACCGTGAAGACTACCCGACCAACGCAGTCGCCTACCAGGAAGCGTTTGTCCGCGACTTGGTTCGAAGGGCCGGCCTGCGGGTTGTGGAGCCAACACGATATGGCGTCCAAGATGTCCTGCTCCTGACTCGCACCAATTAACGGTAGGCCCCGGCCACCGTAAACAGTTGTAAACCGAACGGCCTCGCGAGGCGTCCCTCAAAAAGCGGGAGTTGGTACGGTCCCGGCGTTTTTAACTGTTTTTAACTAAAGATGCCTTTGCGACTTCTGTACCTGCGGCTTGGGTTCGTTGGATTCGTGCTGGCGTGCGCCGCTCATGCGCAGACCGTTCTGCCGCACAGCCGGGATGCGGATTCCAATGGCGAGCAGCCTAATCCAGCCGCGAGCCAGGCGCCTGCGTTCGTAAGTTGTCCGGCGGGCGCGCCGTTGGGCGCCTTGGATCTGCGCGTACTGAGTCCCGGCCAGCAGCCGCTTCCTTTTCGCACCATCACTCACCTCACCGAAGGCGACACGCTCGAATATTCGCCTATCTTGCGCCCGAAAGAGAAGCGGCCGGGCGAGGTCGCACTGATCTTGGTCCCCGCCAAGCGGGAACCGGGGACACCCGAGATGATCGTCACCGACCCCAAACCCGCCGACAAGCCCGAGCAGTGGAAAATGGACCGCACCATTTCGCTCGCGGCGTTGGTGTACGGTCCTTCGGGGCTGAACCGCAAGAAGGTCACCGGATTCCTGGCAAAAGATGAGGCCCTCATCGCACAGTTGGCCGATTACGCGGCCAAGACCGAGCAGGCCGAGAAACTGATGGCGACGCTGTCCAACAAGGAGAGCTCACTATTGAGCGTCAACGCGGCCTTGAGCGGCTTTGCGTCTCAGTTCGGATTTTCCGTTGCTCCCGATGAAAGCGCCCCGGCGGAAATTCAGGCTAGCAGCGTCTTCTCCAGCATGGGCACGAGCTCCAGTCCGCTCAGCAATTCCACTGCGGTAACGGTCGCGCCATCCGGCAGTCTGGCCGGCATGGCGGCCTCTTTCTTTCTCTCGGGCCCTCTCAGTGTAGCGGCCGGCGGAATGTCAGCGCTGCTCGAGCTGCGCGCCATCGCCTTTCCCGATACGCAATTCCGCGCGTCGTTTGTCACGCCGATCCCAGGCGTCACACCGACCCAGGGCGTCGAACCGCCCCAGGATTCGCAACTGAGTTTGTGCGGCCAGCAAGGCGACCCGCCCGCGCATACGCGCATCGCTTACATCTGGGCCAGCCGGATCCCGAACGCCGCCACGCCCGTGATCCAAATCGGCGACGCCGATTTTATTCCCGAAAATCAAAAAACGCCCGTTCCGGTGAAACTGGCCGACCCGGGGTGGAAGTATCTGGATCGCGCGCGGGACTGGGCGCTGGTAGATCAGCACAACAAAAAAACGGACGTTTCCGTGGTGGCTCTGGGCAAGCAGAAGGCCCTGGAGATCGACTTGGCGAAAGCGCATCTTGCACCGGGCGATTATAAGCTGACCGCGTTTTGGGATTGGGCGCCGATAGAGCCAAGCGGAATGGTGCACGTCCGCGCGCTCGGCGATTTCAAGCAGGCGCATCTGGAAACCGCCTCGCAGGACCGGCTCACGGCCGGCTCGGGCAAAGACACGGTCACGCTAATGGGCGGAGACTTCGAGTTCGTCACCAAAGTGGAGATGAAGAAACTGAATGACGAGTTCGCCACTTCGTCCAGCGTGCCTTTTCACTTGCCGAAAGGCCTGCGAAAGGGTCCGCAGGATCGCGTGGACGTGCAGATCGACACTGAAAGTCTTTCGCCCGCCGCTTACGAACTGCTGATTTCGCAGCCCGGCACGAAAAGCCACGCCGTGAACTTCAAGGTTCTGCCGAACCCGCCGCACATCGACAATCTGCCGATCATCGTCAACCAGGGTGCGGGCGCGCAGCACTTCGTCCTGAAAGGCCAGCGTCTGGACCTGCTCGCGAAGTTGGAAGCGCCGGGCGCCGCATTCACCCTGAAGCCCGCGGATTCCGGCGACGGCGAGCGCAGCGTCACGGTGGAAATGACTTCCGCGCCCCAGCCCGGCACGGAGCTGGCGGTGAAGGAATTTCTCGATGACCGCAGCGAGCCACTGACCTTATCGAAGGCGCTGGAGATCACCGGACCCTTGCCGCTGATCGCGAGTTCCAAGTTATCGCTACCCGCGGGAATGGCCATCGCGGTTCGCGACAACGAATTTCCCGCCGGAAATACCTTGAACGCGCTGCTGGACGTGAAGAATATCGAGCGCGGCAGCGTGCTGCGCCTGGAGTGCGCCGACGGCGTGGGAGAGCATGCCGCGCTCGCCCTGGGCGAGCGGACCGCGCACTGGAATCTCGAACAGCTTTCGCCGGACCAGTTGTTCCTGGCTTTCGATACGAGCTCTCTTCCCGCTGGATGCGCGCTTCAGGCGGTGGTGGATAACGGGCGCGGTGGGAAGTCGCAGCCCTTTCCGCTGGCTCGGATTCTCCCCGTGCCTCAGGTGGATTCATTCACCGTGACGGCAGATCCGCCAGTGAACGGAATGCGGCAATACCGGCTCACGGGCACGAATCTCGAACTCATCGCGAAGCTCGGATGGGATGAAGCGAATGCCGTGGTGGTCTCGGGATTGCCCGCGCCGCTTTCCGGACCGGGGCTCAAGCAATCGATTGAAGTGAGTCTTCCAGACCCGCCGGCCACGGAGAGCAATCTTTACGTCTGGTTGCGGGGCGATCAACAGGCGCGGGCGACCACAATCAAAGCTCCGCCGGCTCCGTAGCGCCCTAATGCACCCAGATCAGCACCGCCGTCAGGGCGAGAGCGATGAATAACAACACCACGACCACGAAAGAATAACGGATCCGTCTTACGTTATTGGCATCCTTCGGGGTGCTTTCAATCTCGGGATCTTTTTCGATCAGCATAGCCTCGACTTTTAGACTGTCTCGGCGGTGCTGTGTTTCGCGCCCGGCGCCGCAATGGGGCCGCCGCGCGGCAATTTAGTCAATCAACCCATGCCGCACGGCGAAACGCACCAGCTCGCCTGAGGAATGCAGGTTCAGCTTCTCCATGATTTTGCCGCGATGCGCGTCCACCGTGTAAACGCTCAGGCTCAAGCTGGCCGCGATTTCCTTGTTGGTCTTGCCTTCTGCGATCATTTGCAACACCTCGCGCTCGCGGCTGGTCAGCAGATCCAGCGGATCGGTGACGTGCTTGCGGTAATCGCTCAACACCGCCTCGGAAACGCCGGGGCTCAAATAGCCTTCGCCTTTAGCGACCGCGCGAACGGCGCTCACCAGATCGCTATCGATGGAATCCTTGAGCAAATATCCGCGGGCGCCCGCGCGCAGGATCTCGCGCACGTACACCGAATCTTTGTGCATGCTGAGCGCGAGAACGCGCGTGCGCGGCGCCGACGCGACCATGCGCCGCGTGGCTTCGATGCCGTTCAGCTCGGGCATGGCAACGTCCATCACCACGACGTCGGGATGCAGGCGCTCGGCCAGCTCGACGGCTTCGCGTCCGTTGCCCGCTTCGCCGACGATCTGCATGTCGGGCTGGGTTTCGAGAATCAGCCGGAAGCCTTTGCGCACCATCGCGTGGTCATCGGCTAACAGGATTCGCAGCATATTCAGTTGGAGACCGCATCCTTCACGCTCGCCTCGGCGACCGGCGCCCACAGATCGACCGTGACGCCTTCCCGCGAATCGATGCGCAGCTCGCCGCCCAGGCTCTGCGCGCGTGCCCGCATCCCGACGAGTCCCAGCCCCGTACTGCCGTTGCCGTGGAACCCGCGCCCGTTGTCCCGGACGGTGAGATGCACGCGCGTTCCGTTCCGAGCCAGCTCGATCGCCACGTGCGTCGCTTTCGAGTGCCGCGCGACGTTGGTCAGCGCTTCCTGGACGATGCGAAACAGGTGCGTTTCGGTCTCGTCGGCCAGGCGTCCGCTGAAGCTGGACTTGTAGTCGACTTCGATGCCGGTGCGCTCGCCAAACCGCTCGGCCAGCCAACGGATGCCCGCGTCCAGGCCGAAGTCGTCGAGAATTGTGGGCCGCAGCAGGTGCGAGAGTTCGCGGACATTCTGAATGGCTTCGTCGATCAGCCGGCGGCAGTCTTCCAGGCGCGCGGGATCGGGCGGCGTCACAGGGTCCAGCGCCGTGACGTTGGCCTTGATGGCAGTGAGCGACTGGCCCAGTTCATCGTGCAGCTCATGCGAGAGCCGCCGCGCCGCCGTTTCCTGGCTTTCCAGCATGTGCCAGGTGACGCGCGCCAGCTCCGACGATTGTTGCTGCATGCGCCGGAAAAGCTGCGTGGTGATGCGCACGGTGAGGATCGCGCAGACCAGCGCCAGCAGCAAGCACCCGCCCAGTAACCCGAGCGATTCGCGCACCAATTCCGTGGAGATCTGGTCGATGCGAGTTTGCCCGGCCTGCGTGCGGCTGGAGTTCGCGGCGATGATGCGCGCGACAATCGCGGTGACCTCTTCGTGGTGCTGGAGCAGATCGCGCGAGGCGTAAGTCGCCACGTTCTTGCGCACCAGCAGGCGGCGCGCTTCACTCGCAAAACCCTGCACCGCGGTGCTAAGCTCGCGCCACAGATCGGCCTGTGGAGTGCCGGAGGCTTCGGTGACGATGCGCTCTACGGCCTGGTCGGCTTCGTCCAACTGAGCCAACTGGCGCTCGCGCTCGGAGAGTTCGGTGCCCTGCGAAAGTTTCGTGAACGTGGCGTTCAGCGTGTCCTGCTCGCGTTGCAGTTCGTTGATGAGGCGTGTGGTGACGAGGCCGTTGTGGACGATGTCGGCCGAGTTTTGCTGAATGAGCTGTGCGCTTTTCAGTCCAATGAAGCCGGCGGCCATGAGCAGGACGATGACGGCCGAAAAGCCGCCCACCAGGACGCTCAAAATTTTGCGATAGGTGACCGGATCGGAGTACACGTCAATTCCAGGATCGCGCAGATCTGGCAGCCGTTGAACCGCCCGGCCGGGCTATTTCGGACGGCGAAAATGGGCAGGGTCGACGCCATACGTGCCAATCTGAAGAAGATGGTAAACGAGGCGCTGCGGGCGGAACTGGTGGCCATGCGCGCCGAAGATCTGCGGGTGCGCGAGGAGCTTCTCAAGACCGGAGAACTGGGCCAGGGCTACGCACCGAAGATGGAGGCCGTTCATCGCAAGAACGCAGCGCGCCTCCGGCAGATTATCGATGAACACGGCTGGCCGGACGGAGAATTGGCCGGCGCTGATGGCACCCTGGCTGCGTGGTTCATCGCGCAGCACGCCATCGGCGAACCGGACTTTCAAAGGCAAGCGCTGGAGCTGGTTCGCGAAAAAGTAAAGCAAGGGAAAGTGCCCGTGGCACAGGAAGCTTTTCTTTTCGACCGGATCGCGATGTACGAAGGACGTCCGCAGCGCTACGGAACACAGTCGTTGCCGTGCGCCGACGGCCAATATCGCCGGTGGATCATCGAGGACCCGGCACGCCTGAACGAGCGGCGAGCCGCGGCCGGAATGCCTCCCGCACCGGACGATCCACCGGAATCCGAGCCAACGCCTCAAGCCCTGTCCGAATACCAGGAATGGCTGCGAGGCTACGAAGACTGGCTGGTGAAGGCAGGCTGGCGGGAACCTCGCGCGTGAACGTTCGTTCATTAACATTCCGCCGCTTCACCCCCGCAATTTGGTGCCCGGAATTCCCGTACGCAGGCTATCGTTGAATCGCCAGGCCGATTGCAAGATGGTATTGCGAGGCGGAAATCCAATAACCATGACCCCTCGCAAAGGAGAATCCACGTGAAGAAACTCATTTTCGCCTCTCTGATCGGCGCGTGTGCCCTGATGGCGGCCCCGCTGCCCGGCCCGCAAGCTTCCAGTACTTCCTCGACCAAAACCGCGGCGAAGAAGTCTGCGAAGAAGCACAAGAGCAAAAAGAGCGCAGCCAAGAGCTCGACCGCAACCCCAGCGAAGTAACGGCATCCAACAGTAGTCAAGCTATCTCGACGCCCGGACCGCCGGCCCTACCACAGCCGGTTCCGGGCGTTTTTGTTAGCGCTGTTGTTTGCGCGACGCGCTATAATCGCGGCGTCTGGTGTTTCACCTCCCGCCCGCGTTCCTGCTCCTTGCCGCGCAAGCGCCGCAATCCTATTCGTTGCCCCCCGACAAACTTCGTCGCGCCATCGAATACGCGCACGCGGGCTATTGGCTGCATTTCACCAGCGAAATCTGGGCCATCCTGATCCTCGCCGCGATCATCGGCCTGGGCCTGGGCGCGAAATTTCGCGATTGGGCCGCGGCGGCGTCGCACAGGCGCTGGGTTCAAGCGCTCATTTTCGTTCCGCTGCTGTTGCTCACCAATGATCTGCTCTATCTGCCCGCCAACATTTATGGCCAGCACCTGGAGCTGAAGTTCGACCAATCCATCCAAAGCTGGCCCTCCTGGCTCTGGGATTGGACCAAGGGCGAGATGATCGAGCTGGTGTGCGCGGTCCCGCTCGCGCTGCTGCTTTACTTTGTGATTCGTCATAGCCCGAGGCGATGGTGGCTTTACTTTTGGCTGGCCACGCTGCCGCTGATCTTCGGCGCGATGTACCTGGAGCCGATGGTCATCGAGCCGATGTTCTATCATTTCGAGCCGCTGGCTCAGTCACATCCCGAGCTGGTGAACCAACTGCAAAAGTTGGTGGCGCGCGGCGGGCTGGCCATTCCGCCGGACCGCATGTTCGAAATGAAGGCCAGCGAAAAGCTGAATTCGCTGAATGCCTACGTCAGCGGTTTCGGCGGGTCCAAGCGCGTAGTGGTGTGGGACACGACGATCCAAAAACTCACCACTCCCGAGGTCCTGTTCGTGTTTGGCCACGAAATGGGGCACTACGTCCTGGGGCATGTTCGGAATTCGCTGATCGGTCTGGCAGTACTGTTGCTGGCTTTTCTGTTTGTGGGATCGTGGATCATCCAATGGGCGATCAGGCGTTACGGCGTCCGCTGGCGGATTCTGGCCATTGGCGACTGGGGGTCTTTGCCCCTGCTGCTTTTGACCGCTGCGGTCTTCAGCTTCGCGAGTGAGCCCGTGGTGAACACGTACAGCCGCTGGCAGGAACACCAGGCCGACATTTACGGCCTCGAGATCACGCACGGCCTGGTTCCCGACTCTTCGGCAGCGGCCGCGCGGTCATTTCAAGTAATGGGTGAGATTGGGCTCGATGAGCCGAACCCAAACCATTTCATCGAGTTTTGGTTGTTTTCTCATCCATCCACTGCGGATCGCTTGGAGTTTGCGGAAACCTACGATCCGTGGCAAAAGGGCACTCCGAAGTACGTCAAATGATTGTGACGCGGCTACTCGCCCTCCTCATCGCCTGCGCCGCTCTCGTCTCCAGCCAGCAGACCCCGGCCGTCGAGGAGATTCGTGTCGACGCGCAATCGCCCGCGCGGCCGTTCCCGCACTTTTGGGAGCAGATGTTCGGATCGGGCCGGGCGATTCTCTCGTTACGCGATAGTTACCGGCGCGATCTGCGCCTCATGAAATCCGCCACGGACATCCGGTATGTTCGCTTCCACGCCATCTTCGACGACGAAGTAGGCGTGTACAACCAGGACGCGCAGGGGCAGCCGGTCTACAACTGGTCCTACGTCGACCAAATCTATGATGGGCTCCTCGACAATGGCGTCCGGCCGTTCGTGGAGATGAGCTTCATGCCCAAGGCGCTGGTGGTGTCGGATAAGCCACATGCATTCTGGTACCGGCCGCTGCCTTCGCCGCCCAAAGACTACTCGAAATGGGAGGACCTGGTCTACCGCTTCGCCAGACACCTGGTGGACCGCTATGGCGCCGACGAAGTGTCGCAATGGTATTTCGAAGTCTGGAACGAGCCGAATATCGACTTTTGGACCGGCGAGCCCAAACAGGCCACCTATTTCGATCTATACGATCACGCCGCGCGGGCGGTGAAGCACGCGGATGGGCGGCTACGCGTGGGTGGTCCGGCGACGGCGCAGGCGGCCTGGATTCCGGCCATGATCCAGCACGCTCTCGATAAGGGGGTGCCGCTCGATTTCGTCTCCACCCATGTTTACGGAAATGATCTATCGAAGGACGTTTTCGGCACCGATGAAAATATTAGCCGGGAACTGATGGTGAGCCGCGCGGTGAAGAAAGTTTATGACCAGGTGAAAGCATCGCCGCGCCCCGATCTGCCGATCATCTGGAGCGAGTATAATGCCAGCTACAAGAACGAAATCGATGTGACGGATTCGCCGTTCATGGGGCCATGGCTGGCGAATAATATTCGATTGTGCGACGGGATGACGACCATGATGTCGTACTGGACATTTTCGGACGTGTTTGAAGAACAAGGCGTGATCAAAACGCCGTTTTATGGCGGGTATGGGTTGATCGCCGAAGACGACGTTCCCAAGGCCGCGTTCAACGCGTTCGCGATGCTGCACCGGCTGGGCCGCGAGCGCCTGCAGCCCGATTTGCAGAATGCACTGGTCACGCGCCGCGGCGACGGAACGTTCGCGGTCGCGGTTTGGAACTACGCGCCACCGGGCGTCTCGGGACCAGCGCGGCAGTTCCATGTCACCGTGCGGGGCCTGGAGGGCACGGCGCACTATCGCATCGAAATCGTGGATCGCGAGCATGGCTCGGCGCTCACCGAATGGATCGCGATGGGCCGGCCCGTCAGTCCCACCCGCGATCAGTACGAACGGTTACAACGGGCTGCGATAGTAACCCAGGTACTTTATGGTACGTCCAGTTTCTTGCTTCCAGCACAAGGTTTGGCTTTAGTAGAAGTGTCGCCCCGTTGAAACGTATGCTGCGCCGCGCCACGTCGATTGCGTTTCCTGCGCTCCTGATCGCCCTTCCGATGCTGCCAGCCCCGCCCGAGCAGCCGGTTCCGGTTCCCGACCTGGATCGCGTAGCGCCGGTGTCGCTGGCTGACCGCGCGTTCGTGGAGGACCTGGAACACCGCGCCTTCGAATATTTCTGGGAGCAGGCGGATCACGGCACGGGTTTGGTGCTGGACCGCGCGAGGGTGGATGGCGGGCGCGCCAAAGGGCCCAGCCGCGATATCGCAAGCATCGCCGCCACCGGCTTTGGCCTCACCGCGATCTGCATTGGCGCCGATCGCGGCTGGATCACCAAGAAAGACGCGGCCGAGCGCGTCCGCACCACTTTGCGCTTCTTCGCCGATCGCGCCAACCAGGAGCACGGCTGGTTCTACCATTGGATGGACGTGTCCACCGGAGACCGCCGCTGGGACAGTGAGGCCTCCTCCATCGATACGGCTCTGCTCCTGGCCGGTATCCTGACGGCCAAAGAATATTTCGCGGACGATCCCGAAATTCCTAAGCTCGCCGATGAGATTTATGATCGCGTCGATTTTCAGTGGATGCTGGCCGGCGATCCGCTGCTGCTGTCGCACGGCTGGCTCAAAGGCAAAGGTTTTATCAAGAACCGCTGGGACACGTATTCCGAGCTCGGCATGTTGTACGTGTTGGGCATCGGGTCGCCTACGCACGCCATTTCTCCCGATTCCTGGTATGCGTGGCAGCGCCCGTTCTATCAATACGGCCATTACGATTTCGTCAGCGGCGGTCCGCTCTTCACGCACCAGTATTCGCAGGCCTGGATTGATTTCCGCAACCGGCGCGATCGCGGTTTCATCGACTTTTTTCTGAACTCGGTGAACGCCACGCGCTCCAACGAGCAATATTGCTTTAATTTGAACCTGCCGAACACCTTCGGCAACAATATCTGGGGTATTACGGCGTCGGACGGACCCAAAGGCTATCGCATCTATGGCGAGATCAAGGCCTTCGATCCCGTGGATGGGACTGTAGCGCCGGCGGCGGCCGGCGGATCGCTGATGTTCACGCCCGACATTTCCATTCCGGCGCTGAAGGCCATTCAGCAGCGTTACGGATCGCGCGTCTTCGGCCGCTACGGCTTCGTGGACGGCTATAATCCGACGTTGAATTGGTTCGACACCGACGTGGTGGGCATCGACACCGGCATCACCATGCTGAGCGCGGAAAATCTGCTGACCGGCGACGTCTGGCGCTGGTTCATGGCGAACGAAGAACCCACGCACGCGCTCGACCTGATCGGCTTCAGCGAGCCTCCAGGGAAAAACCTGCCGGTGAAAGAGGTCAGGAAGCTGCCGTTGAAGAAGCGCCTGAAGCGGTCGCCGGCGAAATCAACGCCGCCTACGCCGCCTCGGGTACAGGCGTAACGTCCACCAGCGCGGGCATGCGCTCCTCGAGCAGGAACTCGGTGGATTGCACCAGTGGGTCGTGGTGGAAGCGCTCCTGCATGCGGTTGCCGAGCAGCGCATTGTCGATCGCCAGCAGCGCCATGCCCTGGTGATGCGCCATGAAGCAGTGCACCACTTCCGGCTCGCCCGCGCCGCCGGTAAGATCGCCGCCCCTAAAGTCAATCGACTCGAAGAACCCGTGCCTCCCGCACCAGCCCCTGGCTGCCATGGCGCGCAGATTGGCGATGGCGCGCGCGGGTTCCAGCATCACGGCCAGTATCGTGGCATACGGCGCGATCACCAGGCGCCGCGCGTCTTCGCCGCTTGCGGCCAGCGGCGGCACTCCGAAGGCGCGGTATTGATAGCGGCCCTGCGGGTCGCGATCGGCGTAGGCCGCTTCGGAGATCCCCCATGGCACCCCACGCTCGGCGCCATAAGCGGCGTGAATGCGGACGGCGGCGCGCAGCGCGCGGTCGAGCAGCGTTCCCGCGTAGGAGCGCAGGTGAAGCTGGGGCATCAGGTATTCGAACATGGTCCCGCTCCAGGCGAGCAGGGTCACCTGATCGCGATAGGCGGTCATTTTGCGGCCGAGTTTCAGCCAGGTCTCGCGCGGGATGTCGCCCTTGGCGATGGCCAGAAAGACTGTGGTGCGGGCTTCCGACGCCAGCAGATCGTAGTGCGACTGATCGCCTTTCTCGGCTTCTACGTTGTAGCCGATCCGCAGAAGGCGGCGATTTTCGTCGAACAGGAATCCGAAATCCATGTCGTCGAAGTAGCGCTGCGCGAGCGTGGCAACGGACTGGAAACGATTGGCCACATCGAGGGCGGCGGCGCGTGCCGTGGCAAGCTCCGCGAGCAATTGCTCCAACGCACTGCGCAGGGCCGGATACAGCGGCCGCGAACTCGAAAGCCGCTCGCGCACCCGTTCGCGGATGCGATCGTACGCACGCGGCAGTTCGCCGAGCGTAGTCACCCGGCTCAACTCCGCGATCACCGGCATGAGCGTGGCGTCGCGCATATTGACGCGCAGCTCGGGTTCGAAGTCCGGGCGCATCCACGGCGCGAGCTGGTAAAGTTCGGCTAGAGCGGCGTCCATACGCTCGGAAAGCAGGCCTCCCCAATAGCGCAGCTCGGCCGAGTGGGTGCGGGCCTGCACCGGAATCAGCGCCGAACGGATGCGCTTGATCAAATCGCGCGATTCGGTGAGCACGGCCTCCCAATAAAAAAGATCCGCCGGGCGGCATTCGAGCTGGTGCAGCAGGCTTCCGAACAGCCGCATGAGAGTGAAGCCGCGCGAATCGTAGGGGATTTCCTCGCGCAGACGGAGGGCATGATCGCGCAGTCCTTCCAGGACGCTCGATTCCAGGATCGGCTGCTGCGCGAGCTGCAAGCAACCCTGGCGCAGCGCCGCAAGCGACGCGGCCAGATTCCCGCTATCGACGCTCGATACATAGCGCGGGCTCAAAGGCCGGCGGGTTCGGGTTTCGTACCAGTTGAAGAAATGGCCGCGATAACGCGGCATTTCCTCGAGCGAATCGAGGATGCGCCGCAGCGATGCGGCGAGTTCGCCCAGGGTCAGATATCCGAAATCGTAAGCCGCCAATTGCGCGGTGAGCGAGAGCCCAAGATTGGTGGGCGAGATGTGATGCGTCACCATCGCCGGGTTTTCCTGCACGTTATCGGGAACCAGCCAGTGATCCTCTTCCCAGGAATGGTCGGCGAAGTAGTGCCAGGTGCGCAGCGCGGTTCCGCGCAGAAAATCTCGGTCCTTGGGAGAGATGGCCTCCGGCTTGGGCAACGGCTCGTTCAGCCACCCGGCAATCAACGGCGCGGTGACCCACAGGGAACAAACGAACGCCACCAGAATCGAAAAAGGACCGGCCAGCAGCAGAAACGGAACCCAGAGCAATGACGAGGCGTAGAGATACTGCTCAAAGAGTCCGAAGCGCGCTCCACCGAGTTCCGACTGCGCCATGGTTTCCCATTCGAGCAGATTGGCCCGGCTGATATAGCGTCGCCACAATGTTCGTACGATGGCATCCGCCATGAGGCAGGCCTGATGCGGAAGGAAAGCCAGGCTGAGCAGCATGTCCCGATGGCATTTGAGAAAACGCTGGCCCATCAGCTTGCCGAAGGCCCTCCAGAAGCGCCGCTCGGGCGCGCGCACTATGCTCAGCAGCATGTCGGCATAGGCCGGAATCATGAGCAACAACCCGACCGCGACGGTCCAGCGGATGGGGTGCCGGGTTCCTAGCCAGCCGGCGAGCAGCAGCAAGAGCAGCGAAATTTCGAGCAGGCTGCGGCGGAGGTTGTCGACGATTTTCCAGCGCGATAAAGCCGAGAGCGGATTACGCGCGGTGCGTCCGTCCGGCCGCGGAGGGTGCCCGAACAGCCAAGGCAGCAATTGCCAATCGCCTCGCGCCCAGCGATGCTTGCGCTTGGAAAAAGCCCCGTAGGTGGCCGGATAATCCTCCACCAGTTCCACGGCAATCAGCCCCGTGCGCGCGTGCTCGCCTTCGATCAGGTCGTGGCTCAAAATGGCGTTTTCCGGGAAGCGCTGGCCCACCGCGGCATCGAAAGCGGCGACGTCGTAAATGCCCTTGCCGGTGAAGCTGGCTACGCCGTGCAGATCGTGATAGAGATCGGAGAACGAAGCCGAATATGGATCGAAGCCCGGCTGCCCGCTGAAAATTCGCGCGATCCAGGAGCGCTGCGTCGAATCCACGCTCACCGCTACCTGCGGGCGCAGCAGCGCGTGCCCCTCGGTAACCACGTGCGTCTCGGCATCCAACACCGGCCGGTTCAAGGGATGCGCCATCCCGGCGATCATCTTGGCCGCCGTGTCGCGCGGGAGTTGCGTGTCGGTGTCCAGCGTGATCACGAAGCGGATCTGGAGCAAGCGGCTCATATCGCCCGCGATGGTGTCGAACCAGTTGCCGCGGCCGAGCAGCAGCTGGTTGAGGTCATTCAGCTTGCCGCGCTTGCGCTCGTATCCCATCCACTTGCGCTCCTGCGGATTCCAGCGGCGGGCGCGATGCAGCAGGTAAAACGGCCCGCGTTCGGGCGAGCCGTAAAACTCGCGGCCATAACGCTCGTTCAACTGGCGGATGCCGTCGACGCAGGCACCGAGAACCGCATCGGATGGGTTTTCGGCAGCGTCGGCGTCGGCGAAATCGGTGAGCAGGGCGAAAAACACGTTGCGGTCGCGATTGGCCAGATAACGGATTTCGAGATCGTGGAGGAGCTTGGCGCAGTTGGTTTCCGAAAGCAGAAGCGTCGGCACCACCACCATGGTTTGGCAGTCGTCCGGGATGCCGGCGGCGAAATCCATGCTCGGAATGAAGCGCGGATGGAGCAACCGGCTAAAGCCGCCGTTGATGATCTCGAGCGCGGCCTGGCTGGCGGGAACCAGGAGCAGGATGGCCATCCACCAGGACTTCGACGAAGGAGTGTAGCCGGCGGCCCAGCAGAAGCCGGCCATCAGCAGGCCCATCAGGATCGCAGTAGCCGCGCCGTAGGTGAGGTTGGGATGCCGCTCGGCCAGATCCGCCAACGCGCCGCGGAGCGATCGTTTGCACCCTAAGGCGCGACGGAAATCCCGGGCGCCCGGGCCCACCAGGTAGTACCCGACGTGGAATTTTCGGACATCGCCCGGATCGGCCGCGCGCGCCTCCTCGGCGCGTTGCAAAAGCGCGCTGGCGGCTTCTTCTTCACCCACTGCCGCCGCGCTCGCGATCCGGGCCAGCTCCACCCGGTAGCGGTTCCGCGTGGGAAGGTCCATGCGCGAGTAGACGCCCGCCGGATCGCGCTTCAAGGCGGCCTCGGTGCGGGACGCGTTTTCAACGAACGTTTTCCAGGAAATGGCTTCGAGCGCCCAAAGCGTGCGCACGCAGCCTGCCACCATCCGCTCGTTGTCCAGGTTCGCGCACAGCCGCTCCACTACGGCCAATTTGAGCATGGGCGCGAAGGCCCACAGCTCGCCGAAATCGAGCGCTTCCCTCTGGCGCAGCGTCTCGGCGAAGGGCAGCAGGACGTCGTTGTCGATGACGCCCGAGACTGTAGCGAGCCAGCCGGTGACAATGCGATAAATCCTAGGCTCGCCTGCAGCGTTGGTGCGAAGTTTTTCGAGCAACGCCGGGCGCAGCGTGTGACGGAGGTCCGCGATATGGGACTGGAGGATGGAATGATTTTCCTGGAGCCAATGGGACACTCCCGCGCCGCGCAGATGTTCGCGCAGCTTCGCCGCACAGTCGCGGAGCCGCTCGGCGGCTTCGAACTGGCCCGCGGCGCGAGGGGGCGGAAGAACGGGTGCGTTTTCGATGATGTTTGAGGGAGAGCTCATCTGTAGCTCGCGGCTTGCAATTCAAACAGGCTGGCATAGCGGCCGCCGTGCGCGACCAGTTGCTCGTGCGTGCCTTCCTCGTAAATCCGGCCGCCCTCCAGCACCACGATGCGGTCCGACTTGCGCACGGTGGAGAAACGGTGCGAGATGAGCAGCGCCATCTTGCCGCGCGACAAATCGTCGAAGCGCGCGAACACCTCAGCCTCGGCTACGGCGTCGAGCGCCGCGGTAGGCTCGTCGAGAATCAGCACCTGCGCGTTGCGCAAATAGGCGCGGGCCAGCGCGAATTTCTGCCATTCGCCGCCGGAAAGGTCCACGCCGCCTTCGAAACGACGCCCCAGCATCTGGTCCAGGCCGGCGGAAAAACGCGTGAGCAGGCGATCGGCCCGGCTCTTTTCGGCGGCCGTCCAGAGCGCGTCGTCGTCGCCCAGGTCTTCAATGCGGCCCACCCCGATATTCATGCGTGCCGGCATGTCGTAGCGCACGAAATCCTGGAAGATGACGCCAATTTCCTTGTGCAGGTCTTCGACGCTGTACTCGCGCAGATCCACTCCGTCCAGGTAGATCGCGCCGCCGGTGGGATCGTACAAGCGCGCCAGCAGCTTCACCAGCGTGGTCTTGCCCTGCCCATTTTCCCCGACCAGTGCGATATGCTCGCCCGGCTCCAGGCGGAAGTTCAGGTTCTTGAGAACCAGCCGCGACGTGCCCGGATACTGGAACGAAACATCGCGAAATTCAAAGCCGGCGCGAATGGGCCGCGGCGCGGCAAGCGCATTGGGCTTGGAGCGGATGTTGGGCTGGACGCGTAGGAATTCCACCAGGTCCGCCAGGTGCAGAGCTTGATCGGAGATGTGGGAGAACAATGAGAATACGCCTGCCAGTTGCGTGCTCGCGCCGGCGATGGCGCCCGTTAACAGCACCAGGGTGCCTACGCTGATGTGCCCGGCGAGCGCCTGCCAAACCAGATAGACGTAGCTCGCGTAATAACCCAGCGATCCGAAAATGGCAAACACCGAACCCCACAACAGGCGGTGCCGCGTGAGGTTGATATTCTTGCGGATGATCTCGCCGGTCAGCTTGGCGTAGCGGCCGTGCAGCAGCCCGCCCAGGTTAAACAGCTTCACTTCCTTGGCGTTTTCTTTACTCGTTCCGATGGTGCGCAGGTAGTCGAGCTCGCGGCGCACGGGCGTGATTTCGTGGGCCAGCGAATAGCCGAGAAAAGCGAAGTGGCTCTCGCCCATGAATGCCGGGACGATGCACACCACCAGCAGCAGGAACAGCCAGGGCGAGTAGATGATCACGGGCACCGCAAGGGAGATCATCGTGATGGATTGCAGCAGCAGCCGGCCCATGGCGTTGAGCATCCCGATACGATCCGTGGCCTGCTGGCGGGCGCGCTCCAGGACGTCGTGAAACTCGGGGTCTTCAAACAGGGCCAGGTCAAGCCGCGTGGCATGCTGAATTAGCCGCAGGCTGACTTCACGCGTGAACTCGTCGGCCAGGCGGGCATCGGTATAATCGATCGCGCGGCCGAGCACCAGGTTAGAGGCTGCCAGCACGAACTCGCCGCCGAGCAGCCACCACATCAACGGCGGCATGCCGGTCAGCGACAGGGCGCCGGGATGCCGGGCGGTGATCATGTCCAGGATGGTCCGGGTAATGACGAGCATCCCGAGCGGGATCATCGAGCTCGCCAGCCGTAGCGCGATGCCGCCCGCGACGACGGCGGGCGCGGCGTCCCATACCAGCCGAAGCACCGGCGGGACGTTGCGAAGCGCGGCTAAACGTTTACTCCAAGAGCTCTCTTGAGAGGACACGGCAGAAAACATCCGTTATCGAAAAAAGGTGTGCAACTGAATGGCCGCTGACTGGGCGACGGCGCACTCTCATCTTAACAGCTTGAAATACCGAATTCTGGGATCAAAACGACCTGACGAACCGGCCACGCGCGTCAGGGCAATTTCTGCCTGCGCGAGCAGTTCTTTCCGGGCGCGCAGCGCCTCATCCAATGCTCCAGCGCGGGCCGATCCAGCCCAGTGAGACGCCGGTCATCACCACGCCTAGGGCCATCACCACGGCCGCCGACGCTACCGGCACCCAGCGAAACCACGGGCTGCGGCCGTCGCCCGCCGGCAGCAGGTTCTTGGCATAAATCACCAGAACTCCAATGGCCATCAGCACCAGCGCGAGCCCCAGGCTGAAGGAAACCAGCAGCATCAGCCCCAGGCCAACGCGGCGCAGCGCGATCGCGGTGAGTAACAACACCAGCGCGGTTTCGCAGGGGACCAAGCCGCCGCTGGCGCCTAAAGCCACCAATCCGGACCAGGAGATTTCCTCCGGCATGTGCGTATGGCCGCCGGGACCGTGCGAGTGGGAATGCGCATGATCGTGGGCGTGATGGTGAGGATGGTCATGCGGATGATCGTGGTGAAGATGCTCGTGAGAGTGTTCGTGACTGTGCGCGTGAACATGAGAGTGCTCATGTTCGTGATCGTGAGAATGCTCCTGAGCGTGTTCGTGTAAATGCGCGTGGCCGGCGCGATGTAATCGCTTGTAAAGCATCCATCCGCCGATAGCCACGATGCAAAGCCCGGAGATCGCGCCTAACACTTGTGTCACGTGCTGCGGCACCACGAATTGGAACAAGAAGAGGGTGGCGAGCCCCAGCAGAAACACCGACACGGTGTGGGTAAAGGTGACCATCCCACCTAGGAACGCCGCATGTTTCAGTGTCCCGCGCGAGCCCACCAGATAGGCGGCCACAATCGTTTTTCCGTGCCCCGGCGTGAGCGCATGCGCGGCGCCGAGAATGAACGCGATGCCCAGCCCGGCCGCGATCATCCACGGCGTCAGTTCCTGTTGATGCAGGAGGCGGTTGAGCGCATCCGCGGCAGGTGCGGATGCTTGTAACAAAGCCACGGGCGGAAGCATCGCTCTAGCATTCTACCGCTTGCGCTGCGTCAAGAAACCCCATGCCACACCATTAGTCGCTAGCGACGCCGCCGGTTTTGTCTCCTTAGCGCTTTAGCGTTCGGGCGCAGCCGGCTGATCCACATTCAGCAGGCCCGGCCGATATACCGGCTCTTAGAACAAGCTATATGGCCCGGCCGCCCCGTCAGCGGCGAAACAAGCGGGTAGAGCATTCCGCCGCTCCTCCGATGCGCGAGATATCGTTGTAGCCGCTGCCGCGCAGGCGCTCCACAAGTTCCCCGGTGCCGGTGTTCATTCGTTGGAACCAGTACTCGGCGCACTCCATCATGATGTTGGATATCCTGCCCTCTCTGATGAGGCGATCTGCTCCTTGCAGAACCAGCGGTTCCAGGCCGTCCACGTCGATCTTCAAGAAGTCAATGTGACGGATATTCAATTCCTCGGCCATGTGGTCCAGAGTTTCCGTGCGGACCAGAGCTCTGCGGGGATTATCGCAAGGAACCATCGTGGCGGTGCGGATGTCGGCAGGGTCTTCATCCACCGTTCCGCCATATAAGAATCGGTCGCCTGGGCTGTCGGCCAGGGCGCATTTGATCGCGCGCGCACAGGTCAGGCCATTCTTCTCGATCATCCGGCTCAAGCGCGGAAAGGCATAGTCAGACGGCTCAAAAGCGAAGACCGAACCGGTGGGACCTACTAGCTGAGCAGCCAGCGCCGTGTAGTAACCTACGTTGGCCCCCACGTCGACGAAGGTCATGCCAGGACGCAGGATCCTACAGACGACTCGTGTTTCCTCGCGCTCGAAGGATCCGGCGTAAATGTGGCGCTGAAGGTAATCGGAGGTGTCCAGCGAGAACCAGGAACCGAAGATCAAGGCGTCGCGCGTGACCGCTCTCGGGACAATGAGTTCCGCCAGCTTCCCTTTGCCGCGAAATCGCAGTGGGCGGCATTGCGTTATGACGGTGTCGATGAAACCTTCGAATCCCCGGGGACGTGTTTTGGCGCCTTCCATTTCAGTCGTTGCGCGATTTTAACAGGAACCCTGACTCAAAGACAATAGAAGTTGTCCTAGTACATTCCACCCTATGCCTGGCTAAGCCCAACAAAGTAAGCCGCTATTGGCTTCATTTTTGCGCATCCGTGTACCCCTACCGTGACGCAAGACCGCATATCAAACTTCAAGCCGTTCCAAGGCAAATCCGGCTCCGGGGCGCTGGGTGAACTACCAAACCTTGCACGCGTTGGTGTGCACCATCGGCTGCCCGGCATGACAGGCGAACGCTTTGCCGAACTCGGGCAGGTTAGACACCACGCCGTTGATGCGATATTCATCCGGCGAGTGCTCGTTGGTGATGGCGCTCATGCGTTTGCTTTCCGCGCGCTCATCCCCGCAGGCCCATTGCGCCATGCCGATGAAGAAGCGTTGATCCGGCGTGAACCCGTCGATCGGCTGCAAGTTCTGATCCTTGGTCTCGGCCTTCCACGCCAGGTATGCGAGCCACGTGCCTCCTAGGTCCGCCAAGTCTTCGCCCAGCGTCAGCTTGCCGTTGATCTTGATGTCGTCGACGATGGTGTAGCCGGAATACTGATCGGAAACGCAGGCGGCGCGCTCCTTGAACTGCTCAGCGTCCATCGCGGTCCACCAGTCCTTCAAATTGCCGTGCGCGTCGAACTGCCGGCCCTCGTCATCGAAGCCGTGCGTCAGTTCATG
>JASHQT010000340.1 GCA_030039005.1 Bryobacteraceae bacterium | reverse complement strand
GCGTTGACGAACGGCCGATGATCGCCGCCGCGCAAAAATCGATCGCCGCGAAACACCATCTGGACCTGCATCGATGGCACATAGCGCTCGGCGATCGACTTCGTATAGCGCGCCAGTTCGCGCGTCGCGCCGTCGTCGGGGCCGCTGGAAAACACGCGCAGAACACTGCTCGACGAGCGTCCGTTGCCCGAAACATCGCTACCGATAATGTCGTTGTTCAGCACGGCCTCAATCTGCATCCCGTCTTTCTTGGCCTGCGCCGCATACACTTGGCTGCCGCTCAGTCCCACTTCTTCCCCGGCAAACAAGATAAAAACAACGCTTTTGTCGAATTGATGCTGGCTCATCACGCGCGCCAGCTCCATCACAGCCGCGGTCCCGCTGCCATCGTCGGTGACCCCAGGCGCTGTGCTCTCGGCCGCCGTGGCTTCAAAATCGAGCGGGCCTTGTTCGCGATCGCGCGGCAGGACTTCGAGAAAACGCCGCGCTTCTTTCTCGTCGATGCCTTGGCGCACCATTTCGGCGACAGTTTGTTCCGGACCTATGTATTTCTTGCGCACCAGATTCACCGAATCATAGTGCGCGGTAATCAATACGTAGCGATCTTTTTCGGTTGTGCCCGGCAGAACCGCCACGATGTTGGACAAGTCCACGTCACGGATGATTTGCCCGCGCCGCGCGCCTTTCTTGATGCTGAAGTCCTGATAGCTTACCCGGAGCCGCGGACTGTAGCTCGCGAGCGTGTCATGAATCCAGCGCTTGGCCGCGCCAATGCCATGCGCCGGATCGTCCTGCGGCGACAGCACGTAGCGCGTGCCGAAGCTCTCCAGCTTCTTGAGCGTCGCCGCGATGCGCTCGCCCGAAACTGCATCCACCATCTCGGCCACCGCCGGATTCAGGCGCGTTTCCGGCTGTTGCGCGCAGAGCGGGATGGCCAATAAGGATAATGGCAGCACAACCGAGGGTATTGGTTTCACGGGATTCATCGATTGTAGCGTGATCGTGTTCCCGTGAAGTCGGCCTCTAGCGGCTGAATTTTTCGGCGCAGTCCCAGTGCTCGTCGGCCTTGCCGTCCACGAAGCGCCAGGTATCGAACCACGTGGTCGTGTACGGGTTGCCCGCTTTGTCTTTCATCTCACGCACGGTTCCTACGGTGACGTAATCGCCTTCCGCGGTAACAAACGTCACTTTGGCGCCCAGATGTTCGGGAACCGGTGTCGGTTTCCGCGACGAGAAGAACGCTACCACGCCCGCCAGTCCGTTCTTCGCATTGGGATTGTGCTGCAGATAGCGATCCGTCAGCCATTTGTTAGCCTCGTCCCAATGATTGGCTTCCAGCAGATCCTTTTCGATATGGTATGCAGCCTGCTTATTGCGGTCGAGCTTCTTATCCTTGCTATGGAACAGAGCGTCGACATCGGGAGCGGCCACCACGGGGTCCTGCGCGCAGAGCGGCACGGAAACCAGCATCGCGGCGAACAGAGCTGCAAAGGTGAATTGAATTTTCATGGGTACTATGTTTGTTCATCCAGTGGGAGGTTGTCAAACGAGCGGGCGGGTTTGTTCATCGAATCTTTATAGCTTCTCTATGTCTTTTTCAGACTGATCTCGGTAAACTACAGGCGAAGACATTCCTGGACCTTATGAGTAGCCCCGATGTACCTGGGGAACGGCCCGCGTCGGCCGTGTTCCCCGAGGCCCCGCGTGCCCGTCTCAGCGCGCAACTCCGGCCGGCCATCCTCAGCGTTTTCGTTTTAACGTTGCTCACCGGCTGTGTTTTCCCGCTGCTATTGTTCGCGATCGGCCGGCCTCTGTTTCCGCGCCAGGCGAGCGGAAGCTTGGTGATGCGCCACGGCGCTATCGTTGGGTCCGAGCTGATCGGGCAGCAGTTCACGCGGAATGAATATTTCCAGCCGCGTCCCTCGGCCACGGGTGCCGGCTACGATGCGACGTCGTCAGGCGGCACGAATCTCGGCCCGAACAATCCCAAGCTGCTCAACGGCGCGGCGGACTTCGCGGGCATCCGGCAACTGGCTGCCGATTATCGCAAGCGCAACGGTCTTGCGCCCGATGCCGAAATTCCCATCGACGCGGTCACGCGATCGGGCAGCGGCCTCGACCCCGATATTTCACCCGAAAATGCCGAGCTGCAAATCCCGCGTGTGGCGCATGCGCGCGGCATAACAGAGGACGCCGTTCGCCTTCTTGTGGCGAAGTACACTAAGGGCCCGCAGTTCGGGTTGCTAGGCCAACGGCGCGTTTCGACGCTCGATTTGAATCTCGCGCTCGACGACGCCCGGTCTCACTGATCGCCCATGCGCTGGATCGAATATCTTGTTTTTCTTGCGATTGTCATCGCGCTCGCGCTTCCTGTCGGCCTGTATTTGGCGCGCGTCGCGCAGCGCCGGCGAACGTGGCTCGATCCGTTATTGCAACCCATCGAATCGCTGCTGTATCGCGCGCTCGGAGTGCGCCCGAAGGAAGAAATGACGGCCGGCCTGTATATCGCTTGTTTCCTGCTGTTCGGCGCAGGCTGCACGTTGCTGCTGTTTCTGATCTTGATGTTGCAGCGCATGCTGCCGGGCGGTCCCGCGAACGCGTACCTCACCACGCCCATGACCGCGGATTTGGCCGCCAATACCGCCGTGAGTTTCTCCACCACCACCACATGGCAGGCCTACGCCGGCGAGAACACGTTGCGATATCTAACGCAGGTGATTGGGTTGGTCGCGCAGAATTTCCTGGCCGGCGCGGCCGGGCTCGCGGTGGGATTCGCATTCATCCGCGGCATCGCCCGCGAACGCTCGGCGACCATCGGCAATTTCTGGGTGGACCTGGTCCGGTCCCTACTTTGGGTCCTGATGCCGCTGGCGCTCATTGGCAGTCTGCTTCTGGTGTGGCAAGGCGTGCCGCTGAACCTGGAGCCGTACACTGTGGTTCACACCCTGGAGGGCGGGACTCAGACCATCGCGCAAGGACCCGTGGCCGCGCTCGAATTCATCAAGAATCTGGGCACCAACGGCGGCGGATTCTTCAACGCCAACGGCGCGCATCCTTACGCCAATCCGACGCCCTTCACAAACTTTCTCGGCATGCTCGCCATCGTCGTCCTGCCTGCGTCGCTCATGATCGCCTTCGGCCACATGACACATCGTCCGAAAGCCGGTTGGACGTTGTTGATCGTGATGGTGGCGCTGTTCGTGACGGGTTTGATCGTCTGCGATTGGGCTGAATCCCAGCCGCCGCCGCAACTGGCTGGCCTGCACATCGCGGGCGGGAACATGGAAGGCAAGGAAGTGCGGTTCGGCGTCGGTGAATCCGTGCTCACCGCCATCGTGACCTCCAACGGCTCCACCGGATCCTACAACTCCATGCACGATTCGTTTCAGCCCATCGGCGTGCTCCCGGTTCTAATTTTCATGCTGCTTGGGGAAGTGGTCTTCGGGGGATTGGGCGTAGGGGTGTACAGCATCGTGATGGCCGCGCTGGTGGGCGTTTTCCTGGGCGGGCTGATGGTCGGACGGACGCCCGAATATCTCGGCAAGAAAATCGGTTCGGCGGAAACGCGTTGGATCGCTCTGTACGCGCTGCTCACGCCGATGGTCGTACTGATGCTGACGGGCATCGCCGTGATCACCGAGGCCGGTCGCGCTGGATTGACCACCAACACCGGGCCGCACGGATTCACCGAAATCCTGTTCGCCTTTGCTTCGTGCATGGCCAACAACGGACAGGCCATGGCCGGGCTGAACGCCAACAGCGTGTTTTACAACCTAACCACTGTGATCGCCATGCTGGTTGGACGATTCGGATTGGCGGCTTTGGCGCTGGCACTCGCGGGCCGATTCGCGCTCCAACGGCGCCTGCCGGACACCGCCGGAACACTGCCGAGCGACACTCCGACCTTCGGCGCGCTGGTTTTCGGAACGGTCCTGCTGGTGGGTGCTTTGTGTTTCTTTCCGGCGCTAGCGCTGGGTCCGATCGTCGAATTTCTACGGCACTAATGGCCCGATTGCTCGCGGTCGCAATGTTGATGATTTTCGCGGCAGCGGCGCGCGCTGATGATTCGCCGATCTCAACGGACCGGCCCGCCGTGACCGAGTCGAGCGTCGTGGTTCCCGCCGGCACTCTGCAATTTGAAAATGGGTTTCTCTACAGTGTGAGCCAGGGGGACGAAACCTTGGATGGTCCGGAGACCGAAGTGCGCTTCGGCTTGCTCTCGAAAACCGAATTGCGCCTCTTCGTACCCGACTATTACGCTTCCTTTCAATCCAGCGCGCCCTCTGGTTTCGGGGACTTGGGCGCGGGAATGAAGCAGCAGTTGGGACCGGTCGCGGGCTTCGACGTTTCCCTGATCCTGTCACTCAGCATGCCCACCGGCGCGCGGGGAATTTCGAGCGGCCGCTACGATCCTTCCGTGCAGCTTCCCTGGTCGCGGGCGCTGTCTTCCAACTGGACCGCGGCAGGCATGTTTTCCGTTTATGGATTGGCGCAAGATGGCCGGCGAAACGTGACCGGCGAGACCACGTTCCTGATCGATCGCCAGTTGACCAAAACGGCCGACGCGTTCGTCGAATACGCAGGCGATTTTCCGGAGCGGGGAGGCCCCAGCCACCTGCTGCACATCGGCGCCGCGTTTCGTCCCACGCCGAATCAGCAGCTCGACATGCACGTGGGCGTGGGACTCTCTCGCGCCGCCGTGGACCACTTTGTCGGCTTCGGCTATTCGTTCCGCTTCCGGGTGATCCGGCGTTGATCGTAGGCCACCACTAAGCGAAACACCGCAGCAAAATTTGCGACACTTCCGAGCGATACGTGTGTTGGTAGGAGATAGAGTCGAACGGAGGTAACCGGATGCGAATCTCGTGGAGGGCTTGTCTGCTGGCCGCATGCGCAACGGTCCCCATCTGCGCGCAAGGCACGACACAGATGACAGCGAGTGCGGCCGCGCGTTTCCTCGATCAGGCGACCTGGGGCCCCACGCCGGCATCCATCGCGCAGCTCCAACAGATGGGGATCAACAGTTGGCTGGCCGCCCAATTCGCGCTGAACACATCCAATATTCCCGATCAGCCGATCGATGCCTCTTCCGGCCAGCCCAACCGCGACATCCATCCCGTGCAAGCCGCGTTTTTTGAGAACACGGTCACCGGACAGGATCAACTGCGGCAGCGCGTGGCGTTCGCGCTCAGCCAGATTTGGGTGGTCTCGTTCACCGGCCTTCCCATTGCCTACGCGTTTCCGCCGTATTGGAGAATTTTCCGCGACGACGCTTTTGGAAACTACCGCACTCTGATTCACGACCTCACCCTGAGTCCCGCCATGGGCCGCTACCTGAACATGGCGAACAACAACAAGGCCAATCCGGCGAAAGACACGTCGGCGAACGAGAATTACGCCCGCGAGGTGATGCAGTTATTCACGCTGGGGCTGACGGAATTGAATCCGAACGGCACGCCGGTGCTCGACCAAAACGGCAAGCCGGTTCCGACGTACGATCAGGCGGTGGTGACTAACATGGCCAAGGTGCTCACGGGTTGGACCTATCCCACCGCGCCCGGTGTGACCGCGAAGATCAATAATCCCCAATATTTCTTCGGCCAGATGTACGCAGTGGAAGCTGAGCACGACACCACGGCGAAGGCCATCTTTGGCGGCGTCACCATCCCCGCCGGCCAGACCGCGGAACAGGATCTGGATTCGCTGCTCGATGCCCTGATGGCGCAGCCGTCCATGGCCCCGTTCGTTGCCATGCAGTTGATCCAGCACCTGGTGACCAGCAATCCCAGCCCGCAGTACGTCGCGCGAGTGGCCAGCGTGTTCGAGAACGATGGGACGGGCACCATCGGCAATCTTCAGGCAGTAATTACCGCGATCCTCACCGATCCGGAGGCGCGCGCCGGCGACGACGCTCCTGCCTGGGCGAGTTCCACATTCGGCCATCTGCGGGAGCCGGTTCTCTTCCTGCCCAATTTGCTGCGCGGGCTGAACGCGACGTTGACAGCGAATAGCGCGATTTATTACGACACATCTTTGTTGAGCGAGGATCTGTTCAACGCGCCGAGCGTGTTCAGCTATTTTTCTCCGCTCTACCGCATTCCCGGCGGATTCCTAGGACCGGAATTTCAGATCTACACGACGCAGACCGCGGCTAGTCGCGACGACATCGTATCCGCAACCCTGTACGGCACACTTGACAAGGGAACCACGGTGGATCTCACGCCCTTTGTCCAGCAGGCGGGCAACGCGAGCTCGCTGCTCAACTACATCGGCTCGATCTTTCTGCACGGCGCGATGTCCACCGCTCTCCAACAAGCGGCCACCGCGGCCATCGATGCCGCGTCCACGCCCACGGCGAAAGCGCAAGTCGCGCTGTACACGGTCTTGACGTCGAACGAGTATCAAGTCATTCATTAGGAGAACTGGAAATGCTGTCACGGCGAGGTTTCATTCGGGCAAGCGCGGCTACCGTGGGAACGCTGGCGCTGCGCCCTTTCGGTCTGCTTCCGGCCATGGCGCAGAGTAGCGCCAACTATCGCGCGCTCGTCTGCGTATTCCTGTTCGGCGGTAACGATTCGAACAACACCGTGATCCCGCTGGATGACGCCAGCTTTCAAGCTTACACGTCGATCCGCGGCAGCCTCGCGCTCTCAGCGAGCGAGCTGACGCCCACCGTCTACAGCGTTTCGAACGCCCCGTTTGCGTTTCATGGCAAGCTCGTGGAAGTTGCCAGCATGTTCTCGAGCAAGGAGCTGGCGGTGGTGGCGAATACAGGATCGCTGGTCCAACCGCTGACACAGGCACAATATCAGGCCGCTCAGGCTCCGATTCCGCTGAATCTGTTTTCGCATGCCGACCAGCAGTTGCAATGGCAGACCTCCGTCGCGCAGGGCAGCAGCCCCACCGGATGGGCCGGCCGCGCGGCCGATTATCTGGCCTCGCAGAAAATCAATTCGGGAAACTTCCCGGCGTTCCTTTCGGTGGCCGGCAACGCACTTGAAGGACAAGGAGTGACCACGCAGCCGGTGGCCATCGCGCCCGGAGAATCGCTGACGCTCAAAGGCTTCAACGGTTCCGTGCCCTCGCAGGCTCGCTTGAACGCGCTGACTACGCTGCTCACATCCGATAATGGCCTGTCCCTCGTGCAGGCGGCCAACAATACGACGGCTAACAGTATCGCCGATGCGGCTGCGCTCGAAGCCGCGCTGGCCAAGTCCTCGCCGCTCAAAACGCAATTTCCCTCCACCAGCCTGGGATCCCAACTCCAGCAGGTGGCCGAAATTATCCAGGTACAGTCCTACCTGGGGATGAGCCGGCAAATCTTTTTCTGCTCCCTCGGCGGCTTCGATACGCACGCCGGCGAACTGGAAACCCACAACAATCTTTATCCGCAACTGAGCCAGGCCTTGGCCGCTTTCTATGCCGCCACCCAGGAACTCGGGGTCGCCGAGAACGTCACCACGTTCACCGAATCCGATTTCAGCCGCACCTTCCAGCCCACTACGACCGATGGCAGCGATCATGCCTGGGGCAGCCATCATCTGGTCCTCGGCGGCGCGGTGCAAGGCGGCCAGATCTACGGCCAATTTCCCACCTTCGAATTGGGCGGGCCCAACGACACCGATACGCGCGGCCGATGGATTCCCACTACGTCGGTGGATCAATACGGTGCTACGCTTTGCTCCTGGTTCGGCATTCCCGCAAGCGCGCTCGCCACCGTGTTTCCGAATCTCGCGAACTTCGGCTCGCAAAATCTGGGCTTCCTGGGCGGCTGAGCCGCGCGCGTAATAAAGGTCTAACGCATCCGGCACTTGATCCAGCAGCGCAGCACTTCGGCGACGCTCCACGCTTGCGCGACGCAGCCGCGCGGAGTGAACGGCGGTTCGGCATCGAAGATCTCGCTGATCGACCCGACGCAGGCTTCCCTTAGGTGAGGCACAAAACCGTCCAGAAACGTTCCTGCCGTATCGAAATCATCTGGGTGGACTTTGAGCCAGGCATCGATGAACGGCCCGATCAGCCAAGCCCACACCGTTCCCTGATGGTAGGCGGCGTCGCGCGCTCGCACGTCGCCATCGTACTTGGGCTTGTAATCCTTGTGATCGGGCGCGAGCGACCGCAAGCCGACCGGAGTTACCAGCTTGGCGCACGCCACTTCGAGCACGTCGGCCCACCGCGCCTCATCCAGAACCGGATGCTTCAGCGAGAAGGCCAGTAATTGATTCGGCCGGCAGGCCGGATCGTCGCCGTTCGGGCCGTCGAGCACGTCAAACAAATGTTTGCCAGGTTCATACCAGAACCGCGCGTTGAAGGACTCGCGCGCCCGCTCGGCGGCCCGCGCCACACGCTCGGCGTCTTCGCGCTCGTTCTCCTCGATGAGCCAGCCTTCCAGCAGCTTCAGCGCGTTGTACCACAGCCCGTTGATCTCCACCACTTTGCCGCGGCGCGGCGTCACCACCCAGTCCTCCACCTTCGCATCCATCCATGTGAGTGCGTATCCATCCGCGCCCTGCCGCAGCAGTCCGTCTTTAGGATCCACACCGATGCCGAACGCCGTGCCGCGCATGTGCCATTCGAAAATATCCAGCAGCTTGGGTAGCACCATCTGGAGAACCGAGCGGTCGCCGGCGAGCTCGGTGTAACGGTCCAGCGCGTGAAAAAACCATAGCGTCGCGTCGGCGGTGTGGTAAAGACCTTGGGTGTGGCGCTCGGGAAACAGATTTGGGATCAAGCCGTCGCGAATGTAATGGGAAAACGTCCGCAGAATCCAGGCGCCCTCGGCGTAGCGGCCGGTGGAGAGCGTCAGGCCTTCAAGCGAGATCATCGTGTCGCGGCCCCAGTCGGTGAACCAGTGGTAGCCGGCAATGACCGTGCGGATCTCGTCGCCCACGGCACGAGCGCGCGTGGCATCGTCGGTCCGTCCCGCGGGCGTAATTAAGAACTGGTCGGCGGCCCAAACTAGTTCGGCTGCCGTCGCGTGCTCCTTTACGAATTCGGGAAGGCTTTTTTCCAACGTGCTTGCTGCCAGCGTCAGCAACCGCCGCTTGCGGTCCGATTCCGATAGGCGCGCCAGTGCCGGGCTGAGCGCCCGCATATCGTCCCAGGATTGCGAAGACAGAATCAGCGTCGCATCGCAATACTTCTTCAAATCGGCATGGAAGAAACCCGGACTCCACAAATCTCCGTGGGCCGGATAGCCGCGGCGTTCCTCGATGACGTAAGTGACTTTCTCGATCCGCATGCGGTCTACCGTCAGCGCCGCGTTTTGGCCCGCAAAGAGAATCCGCAAAGGTGAGATATCGGCGCCCGAGGAAATTTCGTAGCGATCCTCGCCGACCGTCAACGTATACGTGGATTCCAGTGGCGCGCTGACCGGTGTCTCATGCGGACGAAAGTGAATCGACGGCCGCAGCACCAGCCGAACACGCTCCTGATCCGAAAGCAGCGAATAATGGATGAACACTGTGTTTTGTCCATGCGGCAGCACTAACCGCTTCTCGATCACGATATCGCCGGCCTCGAAGCGCCAAACCGGCGTGCCGGATTCGAGCCTGAATTCGCTCACGTATTGCATGACGTCGAGGTTCCCCGGCCCACCCCCGCGTTCCTGACCGCCCAGTTGCACGAATTTGTTCCCGGGAAGTTCCAGGCGCTCGGTCAATTCGTTGAGCATCATCACGCGGCCGAATGGCGCGGGAAGCGCCGCCACCAGATAGCCGTGATAGCGGCGGGTGATTACGCCGGACAACGTGCCCGAAGCGTAGCCGCCCAGGCCGTTGGTCACCAGCCATTCGCAACTGAGGCCCGGGTCGGGGAATCGGCCGTCGTCGCCCGGCCACGGCATTCGAATAACCAGGTCATCCATACGGTTTTAACACCTTGGGCGTCAATACGAAGGCCGCATGGCCGGGGACTCGCCAATTCTCGTCCGTGTCGAGCGGCGGTGTGCCGATGCCGCCATACTTCGGATCTTCGCTCGACCATAAGATGATCCACGTGCGATCTTCCGGCGGCGCGAGCAGCGGCTCGGGCGCCGGATCCAGATGCAAATCCACGCCGAGATTCACCAACAACAACCGGTCGTCGCCCCGATCACCGAAAAAGCGCAATACGAACGCCTCGGAAGAAAGCACCGCCCCGTCCAAACCGCGCGGCTTTTGCGCGCGAAACACCGGCTCCTCACGCCGCAGTTTCAACAGGTCGCAATGCAGATCGTAGATCTCGCCATGCGTCTGCCGTTCGCAGAAATCCAGTTTGCTGCGCTCGAAAGTAACTGGATCGCCGGGATCCGCAAAGCGCTTCTGAACCTCCTCAGTCGCCAAACTGCGGAACTGCGCGAGAAATTCGGCGCGGCCTTCGCGAATCTTGCGGGCCAACTCCGGCGTGTGATCGGCAAAGAAAAGAAACGGGCTGGACGCTGCGAACTCCTGGCCTTGAAAAAGCATTGGCGTCCCCGGTGCGAGCAGCAGTAGCGCCGTCAGAGCCCGCAGTTTGCCCGGGGAAGCGAGCATGTGGCAGCGCTGGCCATAAGCGGAGTTGGCAACCTGATCGTGGTTCTGGATGAAATTGACGAACGCCGCCGGCGCCAGATCCAGCCCGGGCGTGCCGCGGCGCTTCTTTTGCCATTGGTAGCGCTGGCCTTGGTAAAGATAGCCGTACTTGGCCGATGAAATGAATTCCTGTGGCGTCCCCAAGTAATCCGTGTAGTAAGCTTCGTTGCGGCCCGTCAGAGCCACCATGGCGGTGTGATGGAAATCGTCGTTCCACAACGCATCCAGTCCGTAGCCGCACTGTTCCGGCGCTCGCACCAGCTGGGTCTCTTGCGGTTCGTTTTCCGCGATGATAATCACCTCCCGCGGCGCGGCGCGCCGGCGAACTTCGCGCGCGATCGCACGCAAGATGTGATCCTCGGAGCAGTCGTGGATGTCTTGCGTCGCGTCCAGGCGCAGCCCATCCAGGTGGAATTCCTCGATCCAGTAGCAGGCGTTCGCGATGACGAACTCGCGCACCGGCCCGGACTCTCGCCCGTCGAAGTTGATGGCCTTGCCCCAATCCGTGGTTTCTGCGCAAAAAAATTGTGGCGCGAATTTCCCCATGTAGTTGCCATCGGGCCCCAGATGGTTGTAAACCACATCCAGAATGACGCCCAGCCCCAGCCCGTGCGCGCGATCGACGAAGCGCCGGAAATCATCGGGCCTTCCATAAATGTGCGCCGGCGCAAACCACTGCACGCCGTCGTACCCCCAGCCGAAGCGCCCCGGGAATTCACCCACCGGCATTACTTCCAAGACCGTGACTCCCAACTCGGCGAGACGCGGCAGCTCCGCCATCGCGCTCAACCATGTGCCTTCGCGCGTGAATGTGCCGATGTGCATCTCATAAATCACCTGATGCGGCAGCGCGACGCCGCGCCAGCTCGAATCGGTCCAGGGAAATGGAGTCGCGTCGATGATTTCGGAAGACCCGTGCGGACCCTCCGGCTGGAAGCGCGACACCGGATCGGGGCACAACCCGCCGCCATTTAGCCTGTACTGATAGCGCGAGCCCACAACCGCGCCATCCACCCCGCCGAAAAAATATCCGGATTCCTCCGCTTCCAGCGCCACCATCGGACCGCCATCGAAAACCACGTCGAGCGCCCTGGCAGCCGGCGCCCAAACCCGAAAATGGACTCCCTCGTTCGCGATTTCCGCGCCCACCGGAAATCGTCTGCGGGCCGGTTTCACTGGCGTTCCGGGCTCAGCAGAAGCGAAACGCCGGGCGCGGTGGGTTCGCGGCACACCACCAACGATAACGGCACCAGCTCCACCGGCTTGCCGGATTCAGTGAAGCGGGAGTTCGCGCTCAAACCCGGATCGTTGGTGTCGAGGATGATTTCCCATTTTTCCGAATCGGGCGGCGTGGGGACATAGAATTGGATCGGCTCGTGATGGCAGTTCAGCATGATCAGGAAGCTGTCGTCCCTAATTGCTTCCCCCGTCTCGTCCACCTCGCCCAGCGTTTGGCCGTTGAGCATCATGCCCAGACACCGCACCCAGCCGAGGTGCCATTCCTCGTCTTCCATCTCCTGCCCGTCCGGACGCAGCCACACGATGTCCTTCTCCTCGGTGCCCCGGATCGCGCGACCTTGGTAAAACTTGCGGCGATGCAGATTGGGATGATCGCGCCGGATCTGAATCAACTTCTGCGTGAATTCCAGAAGCGTCACTTTGCAGCCGTCCAGTTGCCAATCCACCCAGGTGTTTTCGTTGTCCTGGCAATAGGCGTTGTTGTTGCCATTCTGCGTGCGGCTGATTTCATCGCCGCCGAGGATCATCGGAACGCCCTGCGATAGCAGCAGCGTGGCGAGAAAATTACGTTTCTGACGCTCGCGCTTTTGGATGATCTCCGGATCGTCCGTCGCCCCCTCGGCGCCCATATTCCACGAATGGTTGTCGTTGGAGCCGTCCTTGTTGTCTTCCTGGTTCGCTTCATTGTGCTTGCCGTTGTAACTCACCAAATCGTGCAGTGTGAACCCGTCGTGCGCGGTGACGAAATTGATGCTGGCCGAAGGGCGGCGGCCGTCCCGATCGTATAGATCGCTCGAGCCGGTGAGCCGGTACGCCAGATCAGAAAGCTGCCCGTCATCGCTCTTCCAATAGCGGCGCACCGTATCGCGATAACGCCCGTTCCATTCCGCCCATCCGGCGGGAAAATTGCCCACCTGATAGCCGCCGTCGCCCACGTCCCACGGCTCGGCGATCAGCTTCACTTGCCCGATGACTGGGTCCTGGTGAATGATGTCGAAAAACGCCGACAGCCGGTCCACGTCGTGCAGTTCGCGCGCCAGCGTGGAGGCCAGATCGAAGCGAAAGCCGTCGACGTGCATCTCTTCGATCCAGTACCGCAGGCTGTCCATGATGAGCTTCAGCACCTGCGGATGCCGCGCGTTCAAGCTGTTTCCGGTGCCGGTGTAATCCATGTAGTAACGCTTCTGATCGTTCACCAGGCGATAGTAGGTCGCATTATCGACGCCGCGAAAGCTCAGCATCGGCCCCATGTGATTGCCCTCGGCGGTGTGATTGTAGACCACGTCCAGAATCACTTCGATGCCCTCGCGGTGCAGCGCCTTCACCATGGTTTTAAACTCCGCCACCTGGCCGCCGCGGTCGCCGGAACTCGAATAGCGCGAATCCGGACTGAAGAAATTCGTTGTGTTATAGCCCCAGTAATTCGTTAGTCCCTTCTCGGCAAGATGTTTGTCGGTCAGAAACGCATGCACCGGCATCAGTTCGACCGCTGTAACGCCCAGGCGTTTGAGATATTGGAGGGACGGCTTGGCGGCCAGGCCCGCGTATGTCCCGCGCAGCGCTTCGGGAATTTCCGGATGCCGCTTGGTGAAGCCCTTGACGTGCAGTTCGTAAATGACCGAATCGCTGAGCGGCAGGCACAGCGGCCGGTCTTCCTCCCAATCGAAGTGCGGGCTTACCACAACGCACTTCTGCATGCCCGCGGCGTCGTCATTTTCGTCCATCGAGAGATCCGCGTCGCCGTTCCCCGGCTGATAGGGAAAAATGGGCGCGGACCACTCCACTTGCCCGGCCAGCGCCTTGGCGTACGGGTCGATCAACAACTTGCTCGAATTGAAGCGCAGGCCGTCGTTGGGCTGGAAAGGACCGTGCACGCGATATCCGTACAATTGCCCCGGTTGCAGTCCGTGAATATAGCCGTGCCAGACGTACGTGGTCCGCTCCGGCAACCGAATGCGCTCCTTTTCGGGAGCATTGCGCTGATCGAATAGGCACAGTTCCACCCATTCGGCATGTTCTGAGTAAATAGCGAAATTCGTTCCAGCGCCGTCCCAGGTCGCACCCAATGGGTGCGGGCGTCCAGGCAAAATCTTGGTGGCCATATCCGAACGGTAGACGCTCGGACGCGCCAACTGTTAACAAATAGAATTAACCTTGGATGCCAAAGATCGGTTACCAACGGCCCGCATGAGCGCCGCCGTCGACGTGGATTACCTCGCCCGTTATCTGTCCCGCGCGCGAGAGATAGAGAACCGCGTCGACGACGTCTTTCACTTGCGTAATCGTCTTCATGGGCTGCCTTGCCGCAAGAGATTCCTTCGAATCGCCCTTATGCAACGGCGTCTCCACCACGCCTGGGGCTACGGCATTGAAGCGGATACCCGCCGCTGCGTACTCGATCGCCAGGCTTTTGGTCGCTGCATTCAAGCCCCCTTTGGTAATCATCGAAACTGAGGCATTGATGCCGGCGATGGGCTGGTCGGCCAGCGCCGCGGTAATGGTCACAACGTGCCCCGATCCCTGTTTCAGCATCTGCCTCACACTGCTTTGAGTTATATAAAGGAATCCGAACAGGTTAGTTGAGAACAAGGCATGGACATCGTCGGAGGTAAAGTCAATGAACGGCTTGGTGCGCATAATTCCGGCATTATTCACTAAAACATCGACGGTTCCGAAGCGGGTGATCGCGGCTTCGATCACTCGGGCAGCCGTCTCCTGTTTCCCGATGTCGCCGTCGACGAAAACTAGATCGCGCGAGACAGCGAGCGATGGACTCGCATGAAGAGAAGTGGCGACGACGTGATAACCCTCCGCCAGAAATGCCTCCACCAAACCCGAGCCGATCCCGCCTGAGGCGCCCGTGATGATCGCTGTTTTCTTGTCTGGCATAAGCCCCCGTGTGTTTGGAGGCTCGCGGCGGCCAGTAGGTGCGCTCTCTTTGTCGAGTTGTTGCAGCCGCGCAGAAACGCACCGCGTTATTTGACGGTGACAGGAACTTCCGCGACGGTGTTCTCCCACTCCAGCCGCAGCTTCCCTTTGTTCCCGCCCTCGCTCGAAAGCGTCATCTTATACGTCTCGATCGGCTTGGGCGGCTTGCTCATCTCCATCTTCACGCGGCCGAGATCGCGGCTGGGATCGTAATCAAGCCCCCATTCGCCCGTGGCCTTGCTCACCACCAGTTGCCACTGCTTGGGATCGAGATAAACGAACAGCGTGTAATCGCCTTTGGGAACCGTGAGGCCGCCGATGTCCAGATTCGCGTCCGTGTGTAGCGCGGTGGCGGCGTTGGCGCCCGCGCGCCAGACGCGTCCATAAGGCTCCAGCCCGCCGAAGATCTTGCGGCCGCGCATGGAGGGCGCGGAATAATCGATGCGAATCATTTTGCCTGCGATCGTGACCGACGTCCGTTCCGGAGGGCTTTGTTGCGCCAACAAGGGTGCTGCAGCGATCAAGGCTGTGACAATTCCGTACCGGCGAAACGAGGCCACTCTGATTCCCTCCATCGTGCAGGATATCAACAACCGGCGTGTTGCGGACGCTGGCGCGATAATGCCAAGGCGGCGGTCAATCCGCAAACCGCGGCGAACGACAGCCAAACACCTGGGATAGCGCGGTTGCCCGTGACGTGAATCAGGTATGTGCAAATCGCGGGTGTGAATCCGCCGAAAACCGCCGTCGCGGAGCTGTAGGCCAGCGAAAAGCCCGACGTGCGCACCGCGGGCGGCATGATCTCGATCAGATACACCGCCATCGCGCCGTTATATGTGGCGTAAAACAGCGAGAACCACAGTTCCACGATGAGCAGCCGGGTAAATGACGGCGCGCTCACCAGCCACAACAGCGCCGGATACGCGGTGAGCAGGGCGATCACCGTGCACCAGACCAGGATCGGCCGCCGTCCCACGCGGTCCGACAACGCGCCCGACAGCGGCAGCACGATGAAGTTGCACACGCCCACGCACAACGTCACCACAAGATTTCCCGTGGCGGCCAGGTGCAGCACCGCGCTCCCGAACGTGGGCGTGTATGCGGTCACCAGGTAAAAGCAAACCGTCGTCATGGTGGACATCATCATGCCCAGCACTACCAAGCGCCAGTTCGCGAAGAGCGATTTCACGATAACGGACGCCTGCGTGCGGGGTCGCGCCAGGAAATCGGCCGTTTCTTCGAGTGACCGCCTGAGAAACAGCAGCAGCGGAAGTAGCGCGCATCCGGCGAGCAACGCGATCCGCCATCCCCAGCGCGCCATCTGCCCGGTGGATAGCGTGGACGTAAGCGCGATGCCGAGCAGTGCCGCGAACATCACCGCTACTTGCTGGCTGGCCGATTGCCAGGCCACATAAAATCCCTTGCGCTTGGGCGGCGCGATCTCGGAAAGATACACCGAAACGCCGCCCAGTTCGACGCCCGCCGAAAATCCCTGCACCAGCCGTCCGAGCAGAACCAGCAATGGCGCCGCGATGCCCAGCACCGCGTACCCCGGCAAGCACGCGATCGATAATGTCCCGAAGCCCATCAGCGCTAACGTCAGCAGCAGGCCCGCGCGCCGCCCCCGATGATCGATATAAGCGCCCAAAACGACCGCGCCGACTGGCCGCATCAGAAATCCCGCGCCGAATGTCGCGAGCGCGAGCATCAGCGACGCGAACTCATGGCCGGTGGGGAAGAACGTCGCCGCGATCGCCGTGGCGTAGTAGCCGAAGATTTGAAAATCGTACATCTCCAGCGCATTCCCGGCCGCCACCCGCACCACCGGCATGAACTTCGCGCGTCGGGATGAGGTAGTGGATGAAGCCAGCACGGCGTTCTCTTGGAACAAGCATAATGGAACGGATTACTCACATTCACCACACACATGGAAAAACGACTCGTAGGCAAGACCGCGATTGTGACCGGAGCGAGCCGCGGCATCGGACGCGCCATTGCGCTGCGCCTGGCCGCCGAAGGCGCGCAAGTGGTGCTCTGCGCCCGCGATCGCAATTTGATGGAACAGGCCGTGAAGGAGATGGAACACGCTGGTGGCCGTTCGGCGTCGTGCGCCGTGGATTTGCGTGAGATGGACGCTGGATTGCGAACTGTCGACTTTGCGCTGACGCAATTCGGCCAAATCGATATCGTGGTCAATAATGCAGGCGCCACCAAGCGCGGCGACTTTCTCGAACTCACCGATGACGACTGGGCCGACGGCTTCGCGCTCAAATTCTTCGGCGCCATGCGCCTCACGCGCGCCGCGTGGCCACACCTGAAGCAACAAGCCGGCTCCGTGGTGAACATCTCCGGTGTCGGCGGCCGCATGCCCGGGCCATTGTTCGCCATCGGCGGTTCGGTCAACGCGGCCCTGCTCTCGCTCACCAAAGCGCTAGCCGATATCGGCATTCGCGACGGCGTGCAGGTGAATGCCGTGAATCCCGGCAGCATTCGCACCGAGCGTTATCGCCGCATGCTCGAAGCCACGGCCAAAGACCAAGGCATCGACGTCGCAACCGCCGAGCAGCGGCTGGTCGCGAGCGCCCGCACCACGCGCGTCGGCGAACCGCAGGACATCGCCGCGTTGGTCGCATTCGTGGTAAGCCCCGAAGGCCGCTTCTTGCAGGGTTCGCTGATCGATATGGACGGCGGCGCGACCAAGGTGATCTAGCGCGCCTCAGCTCATGTAATATCCGCCGTTCACGTTAATCGTCTGGCCCGTAATATACGCATTCCCCGCCAGCATCACTGCCACATCGGCGACTTCATCCACCTCGCCAAAACGTCCGATCGGAATCATCTCCGGTTTGGCTACCGGATTCGACCGCACCATCTCCGTCGCAACCAGCGCCGGTGTGATCGCGTTCACCGTGATCCCCTCTTTCGCCAACACGCGTGCGTAGCTGCGCGTGAGCCCCAGCATCCCCGTCTTCGACGCCGCATAATGCACGCCCACGATGCTGCCGGCCTGCGCCGCCACCGAAGAGATATTGATGATGCGACCCCAACGCCGCGCCCGCATGCCGGGCAGCACGGCCTGCGTCATCAGAAAACACGAAGTGAGGTTGGACGCGATCATGTCGTTCCAACCTTCCTCGGTCATCTGCTCGACCGATTGAATCAGGATCTTACCCGCGTTGTTGATCAAAATCTCGATCGGCCCAAGGGCGGATTCCGTCTCGCGAACCAACCGCGCGACATCGCCGGCACGCGAAACGTCCGCTTGGATGGCGGCCGCGCGCCGTCCCAACGCCTGGATTTCACACACCGCGGACTCGGCAGCATCACGCCGCTCGCGATAGTTGACTGCAATATCGCAGCGCGCGCGAGCCAGTGCCAACGAAATCGCACGGCCGATGCCACGCCCTCCGCCGGTGACCAGCGCAACCTTCCCAATGAGCTGTTCCATTCCCCTTAGTTTGTCTGTTTTGTTTGCGTCAGGCTCTTGTACGCCGCCTCGACAAACTGTTCGGCGGTCCAGAACGCGCCGGGCGTATTGTAGCGTGGGTCCCAATCGATCGTCGGCCGCGAAGCCTGGATCTGATCGAGCGTCATGCCTTTCTGGATCATCGCTTGGAGCCGGTCCCGCACGATGGTTACCATGTCGCGATATTCCAGCACGTCAAACTCGTCGCACAAGCGTCCGTGCCCCGGAATAATATATGTGCCGCCTTCCTCGTGATGGGCCGGAATCGCCAGGTCCAGCAATTTGTTCAGCGCGTCGATCTCGCCTTGCAAACTGCCTCCGTTCTTGAGATCGATGATCGGGTAGCCGTTGGTGACGAAAACGTCGCCGGCGCTCACCACGTCCGAGCGGCGGAAGAACGCGATAGTGTCGCCGTCGGTGTGCGCCGAGGGCATGTGGAACATCTGCACCGCCTCGCCATTGAAATAGACTTCTTTCTCCCCGCCCAGATAGGTATCGGTGGGCCACGCCGTTTCCGGATACTTTGTGCCCGTCGCGCTCATCCGGTCAAAGACATTTTGATGCGCGATGATTTGGACGCTCAACGCCGCTGTTTCCCCGGGCGTGTTGACCAGCGTCACTTCGCGCGCCGAGCCACCGCCGATTTTCGCCAGCGCCTCGTTCCCTCCCACGTGGTCCGGATGCACGTGCGTGTTGATGATGTAGTGGATCGGCTTATCGGACAGCGTTCGCACCGCGGCGATCACTTTGTCGGAGAACTGCGCCAGCCCCGTATCCACCAGCAGCACACCCTGCTCGCCCACTTGCACCGTGATGTTGCCGCCTGCGCCCACCAGCATGTACACGTTCCCTTGCACCGGAAGAATATGCACGTCGCCATTTTCTGGCCCCGGCGATTTCGCGGGCGGACGCGGCGCAGCCGCCTCGGAATCGATCTTCGCGGTTGCCAGCACCTTCCGATATTCCGGATACATCGTCTCCGGCCCGCCCATCACCGCCGCGTGCGGCAAGTGATATTTGTCGGCATATTCGAACAGGAACGGATTTTTTCCCGGCAAATAATTCGGCACCGCGCCTTTGGGCCGCGACAAAATCTCTTCCACCGCTTCGCACGGCCACAACCAGCCGCCCAGCTCTTTTTCGTCGAGCTGGAAATCGTCGGTGCGCACCAGCGGCTGCGCCAGATACACGGGATCGTACAGGATGGTCATGTGCGTCATGATGTTCCCGTGCCGCAGGAAGTGCTCGGTCATCGAGGCTTCGTCGCTTTCCGGCAACCCGTTCCGCCGTGCCCAGCCCTGCTTGATGTGTGTGGTGTAAACCGTCAGGACGTCGCCGTCCCACTTGCCGGTCGAAAATCCCATGAACGTATGCGGCGCGTAAGCCGGTGGATGCGGGCGCCCGTCCATCCAGATGGTTCGCGTCTGCTCGTAGGTGCTGATGTAATTCTTAATCGCGATCACGCGCTGCGTGTACGGATCTTTTTCCTCCCAGATCCTCAAATGCAGCGGACCGTGATAAATGTACGGCGAAACGTGCACGCGGCACTGATGTTCGGGCAGCGTGAGGCGCGATGCGTCCCAGGCCTCGGCGAAAGCGCGCGCGGAATCGTCGATCGGAAGACCCGCGAAATCGCCCAAATCCGGTCCGGGGATGCGCTCGTTGTAATCCTCGTGATGCAGCGGACTCCACTCGCCCACCAACAAATCTTCGGCGTGGACCGGGATCAATGAGGTCGCGAGCAGCAACGTGGCGCCCGCAATTCTGTGCAACATGCAGTTGAGCATATAACAATCCTGCATGCAGCGCGATGATATGGGACGAAGGTGCGACACGCGCGGCCCCAGGCCACGCAGCTGTCGGCTATGTATTCAAACTCTAGACTTCCTCTTCTTCCATCTCTTCTTGCTCTTCCCCTTCCTCCTCCTCGGCGCCCCGGGCGGCCTGTTCCAGCAGCGGCTCCGCGCATTGGGTTAGCAGTTGATCGGCCTTTTCTTCCTCATCCAACGTCTGGCTGAGAAGCCTCACGATATCCTCCCGCTCCATCTGCTCGGCGATGGCGCGCGCGGTGCCATAGGCTGCGATCTCATAATGCTCCACGCGTTGCGCCGCGCCGATCAGCGCCAAATCCGCCGCCGCTTCTTCCTTCTGCTTACCTTCCGTGATCACTTCCTGGCCTTCTTCCACCAATCCGGCCATGCCTTTGCACGTTTTCGCGCGCGGCTTTGCGTCCAGCATCTCGAACACCCGCTTCAGGCGTTCCACATGTTCCTTGGTTTGTTCCAGATGCTCCTGAAACGCCGACTTCAACTCGTCATCCTTCGCCGCTTTGGCCATCTTCGGCAGCGCCTTGACGAGCTGATTCTCGGCGCTCAGCAGATCTCTTAATTCTTCGGTCAACAGTTCTTGCAGAAGTTCCATGATTGCTCCTTGCGGTTGGACTCGGAGTCGCGGGGGAGGTTTCGCTTAGAAGAAGAGGTCGAGCTGCCGCGACTTCGCAACCCGCTTGTCATCGAACACTGTCCGCCCGCCCAGTTCTCGCGAAATGGCGCGTTCATGACGGATGACGGCATCGAAATCGGCTTCGGGCTGCCGCCGTTCCCCTACCGCTCGCACGAACTGGTCCAGCCGCCGCATGCCGTCCAGCTTCTCGCGATCGCCGGCCTTCGCCGAATCGAGCGCCGAGCGCAGCACATTCAACGAAGCGTCGTATGTTTTGAGGGGTACAGGGAACGGATGCCCATCCTTGCCGCCGTGCGCGAACGAAAAGCGCGCCGGATCCGAAAAACGCACCGGCGTCCCGTGGACCACTTCGGCGATCAGCGCGAGCGACTGCAGCGTGCGCGGTCCCAGCTTCTCTACCAACAGCAACTCCGCGAAATCATGCAGGTCGCGTTCGTACGCCACTGCCAACACCGCGCCCAGCCGCTTCAGATCGACGTTTTCCGCACGCACATCGTGATGCTCAGGCATCGCGAGTTGCAGATCCCGAATCGTGATCTCAGGCGGCTGATGGCTGATCTCGACCAGCGCGCTCTGCGCCGGATGCGCGGCTGCATCCACCAGGTTCATGATTTCGCCCTGCGGCGCGCCTTCGATCGCCGTGTGCGGTGAGCACGTGAAATCGCGGACCGTCGCCGAATGCCAGTGATAACGTCGCGCGAACCCCACGTCATCGTTCAGCCCTTGCTGGATCACCGCCCATTCGCCGCCCGCCGTCAGCACGAAGGCGTGCAGGTAGATCTGAAACCCGTCAGCGATGGCGTTGTTGTCGATGCGCGCCGTCAATCGGCTGGTGCGCGCCAGCGCTTCGCCATCCAGGCCGGTTGTCTCCGCCACCGCCCGCAGCTCATCGGGCGTCCTGCGCGAGTGTCTCCCTCGCCCTCCACAAATGAAAATTCCGAGCTCCTGCGCACGCGGATTCAGCCCGCGCTTGAGCGCCCCGATCACGGAGGTAGTAATGCCGGACGAATGCCAGTCCATGCCCATCACCGAACCGAGCGCCTGGAACCAGAACGGATCGCTCAACCGCGAAAGCAATTCCGAAGGTCCATAGTGCAGCAAGATGCTTTCGCTGATCGCCGTTCCCAGCCGCGTCATGCGCTCGGCCAGCCACCCCGGCACCCGTCCACCGTGCAGCGGAAGATCAGCGTGTCCCGAGCGTCGCATCTAACCTCATTATCGCCGGGGTCACTCGAAGACTCCGGCTCGCGTCCAGCGTGCCAGGTCCCCAATCCCGCCGAGCGAATGCGAGGCCTTTCTCCAATCGCGTGAGCCCCAGGCGAGCCCGCGCCAATCGCGCGAGCCGCAGGCGAGCTACTTCACCGGCAATGTCGACGGCCGGTCCGGCGGCACGTGCTGGTCCTCGGCGTTCAGCATCACCGCCGCCATCGCGTAGTCCCCGATAATGGTCGCCAGCTCCAGCGTCCCTTGCGTACCGAACGTCTCGACGCTTTTCGCATACAGCTCCGGACCGATCCTATGCCCATGGAACGAATCGCGCGCGAAAGTCACGATCAGCGTGTCGCGATCGGAGAATCCCTTCGCCGGCTGGTTGTGCTTGATCGCCTCGATCACCGCATCCGGCACCCCGGCGCGCCGCGCCGCCGTTTCATGTCCGCTCCATTCGTACTGTTGATCGAACTCCCGCGCCGCCACCAGAATCGCCACTTCGTAATCGCGCGGCTTCAGCAAGCCCTGAAAGCGCAGGTATTGATTCAGCATTTGGATGGCTTCGGCCACCTTGGGACTGTAGAGCGAGATCGCTGCCGGACCAGTCGGCGTCACCGTCTTGCCTTCGTCTCCCGCCAGCATGTCGTAGATGCGCTTGTCCTCGTCGGTCTTCATATCGCTCCGCTTCAGCACCGGAAGCCGAGAATACGATTTCGAATCGATATCCTTCGGTAACCCCGCAGGCTCCTGAGCAACCACGAGTGTGCCAAGTCCCCAGGCCCCAATCCCCAACCCCAGCACGAGTCGTAACACAAGCGCGTTCATCCCCACCTCCAGCCCCGTAGCATAGCAAAAGGGTTAATATTACTTTTGGTGATGGATCGCATCCGGCGCGCGCGTAACTTGCACCGCGCTCCAAACGCCAAGTCTATTGCATACACGCGTCCAAAGCCCCGATGTACGTCGTTTTACGTTTTTGAGGAGAGTGAGATGGGCAGTTTCTGCCGAACCCCGTTTAGTTCCATGACCTGTTCCGCATTTCGTTCAAAAGTCCTGCTGCCACTGGCAGCCCTCGTAGGCCTCAGCGCCTATGGCCAGGCCGTGGTGGGACAATTCGTTCCTGACGTGGGCGTGGACCTGTCCGGCACTTGGAATCCCCTCCTGCACGAAGATTTTCTCGAGCGCATTCCCGGTCCGGAGCTGGTCAATTACTCGGGCCTTCCCATCACCGAAGGCTCGCGCCTGTGGGCCGAAAGCTGGAACTCCTCGCGGCTCACCATGCCCGAACATCAGTGCCAGGTGCACGTCGCGCCCTACATCTATCGCGGCCCGCTGCAAATGCGCTTCTGGGACGAAAAGGACCCGCAATCCCAGAAAATCATCGCGATCAAAAACTACATCAGCACGTATGAGCAGACGCGCACCATTTGGATGGACGGACGCCCGCATCCTCCCGCCTGGGCCGCGCACACCTGGATGGGCTTCTCCACCGGCAAATGGGAAGGCAACGTCCTCACCGTCTACACCACGCACATCAAGCAGGGCTGGGTGCGGCGCGACGGGCTTCCGGAAAGTGACCAGGCCACGCTGGTAGAGCACTTCATCCGCCATGGCGATCACTTGACCCACGTCAGCATCGTCACCGATCCGGTCTATCTCACCGAGCCGCTCATCAAAACCCAGGACTTCACCTTCAACACCAATGCCGGTGGCAACTGGCTCTACCCGTGCGAAGAAGTGGAAGAAGTGGAAGGCCGGCCGAAGGGCGCGGTGCCCAACTACCTGCCTGGCCAGAACCCATTCATTGACGAATACGCGCACATGTACCACCTCCCGTTGATCGCGGCTCTGGGCGGTCCGGAGACGATGTATCCGGAATTCAAAAAAGTCATCGAGAACCCGCCACCTACGCCCAGCAACGTCTTCGCCAAGGACGAGATCGTGCCCATGCCCACCAAGAACATGGCGCAGAATCCCAATCCCGCCGATGGCGAAGTCCACGTTCTTCCGGTGCAGGACAATGTGTACATGCTGGTCGGCGCCGGTGGAAACATCGCCGTGCAAGTCGGCGACATGGGGGTTCTGATCGTGGACACGGGTCTCGCCGCAACCGCGGACAAAGTCATCGACGCCATCCATACGCTCGCACCCGGCAAGCCGCTGCAATACATCATCAACACGCACGTACATCCCGACCACACCGGCGGGAACCTAAAGCTGCGCGCGGCGGGCGTCACCATCACTGGCGCCAATGTCACCGGCGACATCTCGGACGCTTCCAAAGGCGCTGCCATCATCGCGCACCAGGCCGTGCTCGATCGCATGAGCATGGCCGATGGCAATCAGCCCGCCGCGCCGGCCGAGTCCTGGCCCACCGACACGTTCCTGGGCGATCGCAAGACGCTATGGTTCAACGGCGAGTCGATCGAAATCACGCATGAGAAGGCCGCCCACACCGACGGCGATAGCGTGGTGTACTTTCGCCACTCTGACGTCATCGCCACCGGCGACATCTTCGTCACTACCGGCTATCCATTCATCGATATCGCGCGCGGCGGCAGCATCCAGGGAGAACTGAACGCTCTGAACCACCTGCTCGACATGGCCATCTCCAAACACGACGAGGAGGGCGGCACCTACATCATCCCCGGCCACGGCCGCTTGTGTGACCGTTGGGAATTGATCGAATATCGTGATATGGTAACTATCATTCGTGATCGCATCCAGGCGGATATCAAGAAGGGCATGACGCTGGAACAGATTCAGGCGGCTCGGCCCACCATGGATTACGATGCCCGGTACGGCGCGGATAAAGGCTTCAATACGACCAATGAGTTCGTGGCGGCCGTATATAAGAGTCTGGGAGGCAAGTAATCGGCCTGCATGCAGCTTTGCAAGTTACGGTATATTATAAAGTTTAGTCGGGAACAAAACCCCAAAGGAAACAAAATGAAACGAACACTGTTGTTCTTGGTTGTCGCTGCGGCTACCATGATGAGCACGCAAGTGAATGTCTTTGCGCATCACTCGTTTGCGGCCACCTATTTCGAGGATCAGACCATCACGATTCAAGGCAAGCTTGTGCAGTTCCTGTACCGCAATCCCCATTCTTTCGTGCACGTCGAAGCCCCGGATGACAAGGGCGTGATGCAGACCTGGGCAGTCGAATGGGGCGCCGGTGGCCAATTGAGCCGCGATGGCGTTACGCGCGAAACGCTCAAGCCGGGCGATGAGGTCGTCATTAAGGGCAATCCGGGCCGCAATCCGGACGACCATCGCATCCGCATGCAGAGCATCACGCGTCCCTCCGACGGCTGGAGTTGGAAGGGCGTCGTCCAGTAACTGTCGTTTCTGTGGCGTTCACACTCGTGTGAACGCTCCGCTCGCCATGACCCATCCCCTACCTCGCCGTAGGATCGCGCGGAGCTTTCTCTGTGGCGTTCACACTCGTGTGAACGCTCTTCTTCTTCTCTTCACGGCCCTCCTTACCCTCCCCGCGTTCGCCCAGGTGGATTTCACTGGCGAATGGTCGCCCCTCTACCACGAAGACGGGCCCGAGCGCCTTCCGGGCCCCGAACTCGGCGACTATACCGAGCTTCCCATCAACGCGGCCGCCCGCATGGCCGGCGATACCTACGATGCCGATCGCATCTCGGTTGTTCCCGAATACCAGTGCCGCCCCCATGGCGCCGATTATTCCATGCGTGGCCTTGGCAATCTGCGAATCTGGCGCGAAATCGACCAGACTTCGCAAAAGCTGGTCGCCTTCCACACCCACATGCTCGCTTGGGACAGCGAGCGCACCGTTTGGATGGACGGCCGTCCGCATCCTCCCGCCTGGGCCGAGCACACCTGGCAGGGCTTTTCCACTGGCGTCTGGGATGGCAACATGCTCACCATTACCACCACGCACCTGAAGACCAATTACATGCGCCGCAACGGCATACCGCGCAGCGACAAAGCCGTTTTCACCGAGCATTGGGTGCGCCACGGCGACTACCTGACCATCATCACCGTGGTCGACGATCCGGTGTACCTCACCGAGCCTTTGGTCCGCAGCGACAACTGGTTCATCGATCCCGGCCAGAACATCGGGATCTTCGGATGCGAGTACGCTCCGGAAGTGCCGCGCCCGGAGGGCACGGTTCCCAATCATTTGCCCGGCAAGAATCCGTTCCTGCATGAGTTCGCCGATTGGTACGGCCTCCCCTACGAAGCTACGCGCGGCGGCGCCGAGACATTGTATCCGGAATATCGGAAGAAGATCGCGAACGAATACCATCCGCCCGATCACTGCACCCGCTACTGCAAATGCACCTCTCTGTTCGACTGCACCGTGAACTCAAAATAATGTCCCCCTTCCGCACTGTAGGCCACACACTCTTGTGTGGCATTTTCTTTCTCGCAAGTGCCTGTTTCTGCCAATCGCCAACCGCCAATCCCCAACTCACCCTCGCCCCCGCCCAAGGCAGCGTCCACGTCATCTTCGGCGATGGCGGCAACATCACTGTCCAAACCGGCAAGGACGGCGTCATGCTCGTCGACACCGGATTCGCCGAACTCGCGCCCAAGGCCATGGCCGAAATCCGCACGCTATCCGATGGCCCCATTCGCTGGATCGTCAACACCCACGTCCACACGGACCACACCGGCGGTAACGCCGCAATGGCCAAGCTGGGCATGACACGCGAATCCATCGGTCCGCCGCGCATCGTCGCGCAGTCGAACGTCTTAAACCGCATGACTTCGCCCGCGCCGGGCGAACCCAAGGTCAATGAAGCCGATTGGCCCAACGACGAATATTTCCAGCCCACCAAGGATTTCTATTTCAACGGCGAAGCCATCATCGTGTACCACGTCCCCAACGCCCACACCGACGGCGACAGCTTGGTGTTCTTCCGTAAGTCCGACGTGCTCTCGACCGGCGACGTCTTCACGCCCGGAAGCTATCCCATCATCGATCTCGCGCGCGGCGGCAGCGTGCAGGGCGAAATCGAGGCGCTGAACAAAATCATCGATATCACCGTCCCCGCCAAATACCAGGAAGGTGGCACCATGGTCATCCCCGGTCACGGCCGGCTCTGCGACGAAGCCGACGTGGTGGAATACCGCAACATGCTCACCATCATTCGCGACCGCTTCCAGGCCATGATCAAGCAAGGCATGACGCTGGACCAAATTAAGGCCGCCAAACCCACCCTCGATTACGACACCCAATACGGCGCCACCACCGGCTTCTGGACCACGGACCAGTTCATCGATGCCGTCTACAAGAGCCTCTCCCAGGGAAAGGGCCCGAGCGCAAGTAGATGACACGCCGATCCCTCACACTCCTCGCTTTCGTTGCAGGCGCCCTGGCCCTAAAAATGTCGCCGGCCCAGGCACAGGGTCTCCCACCCCCTCCCGGAATCGGCCCGCCCATCGGCGCACAGGCGCAAAAGTCCGCCCAAGCCTCTGCTCCCGTTGACTTTACAGGATATTGGGTCTCCGTCGTCACCGAGGACTGGCGCTGGCGCATGGTGACGCCCATCCGTGGCGATTTTGCCAGTATTCCTTTAAATAATGAAGGCCGACGCGTTGGAAACGCGTGGGATCCTGAAAAGGACATCGCTGCCGGCGAGCAATGCAAAGCTTACGGCGCGCCCGCCATCATGCGCGTT
>JASHQT010000030.1 GCA_030039005.1 Bryobacteraceae bacterium | reverse complement strand
GCCCTTCCCGTCGAACCTTTAGACTATTTATTCCTGGTGCGTGCTCTCGACTATGCAATGCGCCCCGATGGGCCCGTGCGCATCATCATTCAAGCGCACGAGTCTGGCCAAGCCAGACGCTCCGAAGGCAGTTAGTCTCCCGCCGACGCGCGCCCGCCGTACATTGACGCCCCCGTTCCCCCATCTGCTACGATGGACCCGTCCGCGCCTTGGCGCCCCAAAGGAGCTTTCGACCGTTGTATTTACGGACATCCGCCAGCATCACTGGAACTTTGGCACTTCTGGCCCTCGCCGCCTTCGCCGACGCCCCCGCCAAACTCACCCGCGACGACGCCGCGAAGCTGAAAAATCCCGTCGCTTACACCAAAAAATCCATCGACCAGGGCCGCGCCACCTTCCTCCAAAACTGCACCAGTTGCCACGGCGAAGACGGCAAAGCCGAGGGCTCGCTAATTGCCTCCGCTACCGACCTCACCACGCCGAGCCTCTATAAAAGCGGGACATCGGAGGGCGAAATCTTCCGCAGCATTCGCGACGGCGCGGGCGACCAGATGCCCGCCTTCAAATCGCAGCTCAGCGAAACCGACATCTGGAATCTGGTAAACTTCATCCGCAGCTTGTGGCCCGAGTCCCAGCGCCCACAACTACAAGACAGCAAATAGCGAGAGGATATAAGTATGAGCGAAAAGACGAACCGCGAAGTTCAGAAACCGGCCGCGACGAGCGCCACAGCCGCCGAACCCGAGTCGCGCCCCTCCCGCCGGGGCCTGTTCACCACGCTCGGCGCGGGCGCCGCAGCCGCCGCGCTGGTCAACCCGGGCAAAATTTTCGCCGCCACCACCGGCGCCATCCCCTCCATTCGCATCCCCAAGGATTTCACCGACAGCCTGGCCGAATCCACGCGCCTCGGGTCGTTTGACGCCAAAGGCGGCATGACCGGCGCGGAGCTCTTCGCCAAATCCTGCAAGGCCGAGGATCTGGCCGCGCTGTTTTGCTGCCCCGGCAATTACCAGATCATCAATGCCATCTCCGCCGCCGGCATCCCCGCGTTCGGCGGACGCTCGGAAGGCTCCATGACGTCGGCCGCCGATGGCTTCTCGCGCTGCACCGGCGAAGTCACCGCCTGCTCCGGCACTGAAGGCCCCGGCTTCACCAACATGATCATGAACGTCGCCGTGGCACATCGCGCGCGCACGCCGCTGCTGGTGCTCGCGAGCAACGTCACCATCGCCACCGACGATCGCGAGTATTTCATCCAGACCGGCTACCAGCAGCCCACCACCGAAGGCCTGAAGAAATACGGCAAGCGCCTGATCGACGCGCCGCGCATCCATGAATACACCGGCTACGCTTTCCGTTATCTGAAGACCGGCGTCCCTGGCCCCGTGCACCTGGATTTTCCCGGCGAAATCTACAACCATCGCTTCATGGCCGAATCGGAAGTGAAGGAATACTACAGCAAAGACAAATATCGCGCCGACGCTCGCCCGCATCCTTCGCCCAAAGAGCTGGCACTAGCAGTAGATATGATCAACCGCGCCGAGCGCCCCGTCATCGTCGCCGGACACGGCGTGTTTTGGCGCAAGGCCTGGGAGCCGTTGATGGCCGCGGCCGAAAAGAACGAATTTGCGGTGGTCACCTCTGGCCCCATGCGCGGCCATTTCCCCGATGAGCATCGCCTGTCCGCGAGCCTTTCGCCCGATGCCTTCATGAGCGCCGATCTGGTGGTCTTCGTCGGCCAATACAGCATGCCCACCAAGACCGAGCGCTGGCGCTTCCATCCGGACGCCAAGGCCATCCGCGTGAATCCCACCGGTGAAGACCTCGGGCGGAACTGGCCGCTCGATCTCGGCATCATCGCCGATGAAGGCGCCTTCCTCGAAGGCCTCGCCAGCGACCTGCCCGCGAAGAAGCGCGACGCCTGGGTCGGCGAACTGGCCAGCGCGCGCCAGAAATACGAAGGCCAGCTTACCAGCGAATACGAGCAAGGCCTCAAGCACAGCCAGGCCACCAACACCGTGCACCACGCCGTGGTCTGCAAGGAAGTCCACGATTTCCTCTACAAGGGCAGCATCGATCCCAAGCTCACCGTCACCGGCTGGGGCGGCTGGACCATCGGCAATTGCGGCGCTCGCTGGCTGCGCGCCTATCGCCCGGGGCAGGAAGTCAATTGCCCGTACCAATATTCGGCCGTCGGCCCCGATCTCGCGATGATGATCGGCGCGGGCGCCGCCGTGCAGTTGGGTATCGGCCCGCAGGCCGCCTACAAAGGCGCGCCGGTGCTGGTCATCACCAGCGACGCCGGAATCGCCTACAGCATGTTCGAACTCGACACCGCGTCCAAGTACAAAATCCCGGTCATCTGCGTCGTGTACAACAACAACGCCTGGGGCATGTGGCCGAGCGCCGTCGGCACTCCGCGCTCCATGCACATGTACCTGTTCCAGGAAAATCTGCGCTACGACAAAATGGCCGAAGGCCTCGGCGCTCGCGGCGAATACGTCCGCACACCCGAAGATTTCCGCAAGGCGCTGAAGACCAGCTACGAAATCGCAGCCAAAGAACGCGTCTCCACGCTCATCAACGTGCAAGCTCTCAAGGAGTTCACTTCTGGCAAGGACTATCCGCCGGGCAACATCATCAACCCCGAGCCGGGCGTCGGGGCTCTCGCACATTAAAGCCGCGCGCACTAAAAAACAAAGTCCGCCGAACCTGGTCACGGAAGTTCTCTCGGGTTACGCCGAACGCGCCGTATTTCGAGGCTTCAGTGCGCATCCCGGACGTGGCAAAGCCACGTATAAAATGCAATGGCATTTCGATCGTCCGTTCGAATTGCATCTGGACGCGGTGAAGAAGACCCTGCGATTCCCCGCCCTGCTGCCCGGCATGCCTGCGCGCTCGGAGATGTACCGCGCGCTCCAGGTTTTTGTGAAGGGGCGGCAATCGCCCGAGCTTCCCGAACACCGGCGCGTCAATCCAGCCAAGGCCCGCCTCGCGCTCGCAAACCAAAAGGGCACGGTTGCTCTCACGCTGACCCTCAAAGACTCCGACTTCGAATACGCCGCGCGCAAGATCATCCAGGTGGCCCACGAAATTTTCCTGGTCTTCCTGGTCGACGGCCCTTATTACGATTACATGGTCGAGCATCTCGGCCTTGACCCCGATCGCTTCTAGTAGGCCTGTATCCAGATGTTCCGCACCTCAATCTTCATCGGCTCGCCCGCGTGAAGCTGAATCCCGATCGACCCCGTCGTCTTCCGATTCGCCATGTCTTCATCCACCAGCATGCTCATCACGCGCCCGTTTAAGATCTGCACCAGCACGTCCCCCTGACCGATGATTTCGTAATCGTTCCAGTCTCGCTCATGAATAGCCGCTTTTAGCTCCGCATCGGTCCCCAGCGTTCCCAACACCTTCGGCTTGCCGCCAGTTTCAATCAACGCCGATTGCCCGCGCAAGGCCAGAAACCCTCGCCCGCGCTCCTCATAAATCTGCCCGGTATATTTCTGCTCGGCATCGATGTCAGCCTGATAACCTTTCATCGCCCAGCGAATATCGGGCAGTTCCTCGCTCCGATATTGAATCCCGCTGTTCCCGCCGGTGATGCGATACTGCGCGTGCAGGTCGAAATTCCCCGACGTGCCATTCTGCCAGATCAGAAACGTATTCTGCTTCGGCATCGCGCCAGGTTTCGTCTCGCCGACAATTGCGCCGTCTTCCACGCGCCAAAACGCCGGATCGCCGTCCCACCCCCGCAGCGTCTTGCCGTCGAATAAGGCAATCGCGATGAGCTTCTCCGCTCGCTGCGGATGCGCGAGGGTCGCCGCCAGGCTCGCGCCGAGGAGCGCGATCCTAAGGCTGCGGTATGCCCAACCCGAACGCATACAGCATCCCGTCCTCGGTCCCTACGTAAATGCGCCCGCCGCCCATCGCAGGCGCGCTGAAGTGCGCGAATCCTTTGATCGCGTTGCCGCTCGAATACAGCACATCGCCCGTCGTGGCGTCCAGCGCATACACCGTCGCGTGCCCCGTGCGCGCCTTGCGATCCTGCACGTTCAGCAGATTTCCGTTGGGCCCGAACTGCACTCCCGAATCGCCGTCGGACATCGCGAACACCACGCCGTTGGCGACAATCACCGGCGCCGGCAATCCCATATTGAGCGAATTCCACGCGGGCGTCAGCACCGGCTTGCCGCCCTGCTCTTCCACTTTGAACGCCATCACGCTGCCGTCCATCGTCGTCCCGTGCTGCACGGGAAATTTCGCCGCCGCGGTCGGCGGTCCCCACGCCGGAACGTACAGCCAGCGAGTTCCGGCTGCATCTTCCCAGGTCGAGAACGCGCCCCAAAATCCCTTGCCCGCGAAGTTCACTTCTTCATTAGTCCACTTCGGGCTGCGATAGAGCGGCGTGTGATGATCCGTCCCGCCCAGTGACTTGGTGTCCAGCAAAAAGATCACGCCCTCCTTGCCGCTCGTCGCCGCCAGTTCCCAATTCTTGAAATTGAAAATGACCGGACTGATGCTGCCCATGTCCAGGTCCTTATTGGTCATCCACGCTCGATTGCGTGGCGAAAAATAGTCCTCCAACTTCAGGTCCTTTGCCGCGAGCTCGATCACCGAGTCCGCCATCTCACCCTTGGCCGGATCGAATGCGCCATCGCCCGTCTCCACGATCACACGGCCATCCTCAGTCAACGCAGCCCCGCCGCGCCCCCAGATGCCCGCACCATTCGTCCCCGTATCGAAATGAGCCACCTTGTGCGCGGGATCGTTCAAGTCCATCGCATAGACGCCCGACTTCACGCCATTGCAGTTCTGCGAAATGGTCGTATAAAGGACGCCGCTTACCAGGCTCATGCTCCATGCTTTCGCAAAAGCCGGAACAAAAGGCGTCGGCGCGAGGACATCTTCGCCGCTCACCATGTTGTAAGCGTGCAGCTTGCCGTCGGCCGCCAGCACATACAGCGCTTGTCCGACTCCCGATGCAGCGCCCGGCGTGCGCGGCGCCGGCCCGATCACCGGAGTCGCCGTCAGCCCGTTGGGACACAGCCAGCTATCCTGCCGCTGCGGCTGGCCCTCCACCTCCAGCGTCTTTTCCCAAATGATTTTGCCCGTGTCGCCGTCCACGTCGAAGACCTTATTGCTTACGCCGCCCACGATCACCATGTCCTTTACGCCCCGCGGCGTCGCGATGCTCGCGCGCACCAGCGGCGCGGTCAGATTGTTCATGGCCTTGGCCGTCGAATCCAGTTGCACGCTCCACTCCAGCTTCAAGTGCTTCACGCTCTCGGCATTCAGGTCCGGCTCGGTCTTATTCCATCCCGTGCGCTGGGGATCTCCTCCAAACGTCGTCCAACTTCCGCGCCCGAATTGTCCGAGCGTCAACATCGGCAAGGCCACAACGGCGGTCAGTAAAATCGCGATTCTCATTGGCGTGGTCAGTCTATAACTCGCCACACGAGGCTGTCAAACCACCGCGAGCGCTGCGTCCAACACACAACAAAATGCATGCAAAACGCACGCTAAAAACCTGTACTGAGATTTCACTTTGACCTTGACGCGGTTTGAGAAATCGAATAGACTTTACAAAGCTTCAAAGTTTTTGATGGTGACGATCAGCGTCGTCACTTCGCTTCGGGTTTTCAACTTTAACTCAGTGTGTGAGGGTACTTGTGTCTATGCGCTCAGTGTCTGTAGCTGCCTTGTCCTGCCTTCTCTGCGTGCTGCTGGTTAGTCCGTTCCTGTTCGGCCAAGGTGGAACCGGCACCATCACCGGTACCGTCACCGATCCCACAGGCGCCGCCGTTCCCGGTGCAAATGTCCAGGCTAAGAACATCGCCACCGGCGTCGTCTACTCGGCCGCCACGACTGCCGCCGGTAACTACTCCATCGCCGATTTGCCTGTCGGGAGCTATGAAGTCACTGTTATGGTCTCGGGCTTCAAGACTTATACCCACACCAATCTCGCGCTCGCAGCGACCCAAGTCTTGAGGGAGGATATTCCCCTGCAGGTCGGCGCGGCTTCCGAGTCCATCACCGTCGAAGCGCAAGCCTCCTTGCTGCAAACCGAAACCGGCGACATAGCGCACAACATCACCGTCGAGCAGATGGACGAGCTTCCCCTGTTAGGCATCGGAACGGTCAATGCCGGCACCTCGGGCTACCGCAATCCTTATAACACCATGCTGACTCTGCCCGGCGTGAGCAGTTATTCTCCCAGCGGCCTGGTCACGGTGAACGGATTGGGCGGAGCCTCCCCTCAAAATATCTTTTCACCGTCGTTGACCGAGACCATGCGCATCGATGGCCAGGATGCTACATCGCGCATCTTCAACACCTACGTCTACACGCAGATGGCCCAGCCCAATACAGACGCCGTGCAGGAAATCGCGTATCAGACCAGTAACTACGCCGCCGAGTACGGCCAAGCCGGCAGCGTGGTCATCAACATGACCATGAAATCCGGGACCAATCAGTACCACGGCACCGGGTTTGAATATTTCGTCAATGAAGACTTGAATGCCGCTGATCCATTTACCGAGAATCCGAGCGGCACCGGCTTGTACAAACCGACCAATCGCCGTAACGATTTCGGTGGCACCCTCGGCGGTCCCATCATTATCCCGAAACTTTATAACGGAAAGAATAAAACCTTCTTCTTCTTTGCGTACGAACAGTTCCTCGAAGGCACCGAGTACGGCTTCGTGGACACCGTCCCTACCACCGCTTACCGCAACGGCGACTTCTCCGCCATCTCACCCAACGGAACCTGCAGCCTTTGCGCCGCGCTGGGAATTTCAACCCAATCGTTCGGCACGGATCCCTTGGGGCGCCCAGTCTACGCGAATGAGATTTACGACCCCAACACCCGCGGCGTCACCGCGCAGGGCCTAGGTTATGCTGATCCTTTCCCCGGCAACATCATTCCGATGAGCCGCTTCAGTGCGAGTTCGCTGGCTTTCCTGGCTTTGCTGCCGCAGCCGCAGAACTCCAATCTCGTCGGCAACTATGACGGATCCATCCATGGTGGAAGATATTCCGCCATCCCGTCGATCAAGGTCGACCAAGTCATCACCGACAAAGGCCGGCTGTCGTTCTATTGGGACCGGAACAACACCGAAAGCCAGATCTCTTCGCCACTGGGAAACGCCGACGGTTTGCCTGAAGAAATCGGAGAGTACCGCGGCACTTTCATTCCGAACTGGACCACGCGGTTGAATTACGATTACACGATTTCGCCGACTCTGCTGCTGCACTTAGGCGCAGGATATTTCCACACCACCTTCAGCGACAAAGCGCCGTTCCTCAGTTTCAATCCTTCCCAGTTCGATCTAACCGACTTCATTCAGGACCGCCAGTTCCCGAGCGTGACCGGAATGTGTGTGCCGCCGCCCGGCGGCACCGGTTGTACGGGCTACGGCGGCATGCAGAATATTGGAACCGCCGGCCAAATCCAGTCGCTGAATTACGAGGAGAAGCCCAGCTTCAATGCCAACCTGACCTGGGTTCGCGGCAACCACACCTATAAAATCGGCGCGGAATTCTACCTGCAGCAAAACTTCACTGGGGCTTATTCCGGCGTTACACTGGCCGCGGAAACCGCTGCTAATGCCGCTAGTGCGACCATGGAGCCTTACAATCCGACTTTCAGTTTGAACGGATTCACTCAGGGATTCGGATTTGCCAGCTTTCTCTTGGGTGACTACGCGTCGGTTACCCAAGCCCCCAATGAGTTCACTCGCCAAGGAAGCCAGCAGTGGGCGCTCTTCGTCCAGGATTCCTGGAAGGTCACCCGCAAGCTCACGGTCAACTACGGCCTGCGGTGGGATTTGGCTACTCCTCCGCGCGAGCAATATGGCCGCTTGTCGCAATTCGATCCCAACATTGCCAACGCCAATGCCGGCGGCCACCTGGGCGCGACCGCGTACGCCAGCGACTGCAATTGCAACTTCTACGGAAGCGCCTACCCCTATGGCATTGGGCCGCGCCTCGGAGTCGCTTATCAGATCGACCCCAAGACCGTGTTCCGCGGGGGTTGGGGCGTCAACTACCAATTCGTCGGTAATGCTGCCGGTCAGGTGCAGGGCACAGTCGGCGCTTACCCCGTAAGCGGAATTAACGGCTACGTAAACATCGCCACTCCGGGCGCAATTGAGGTTCCGACCTGGCCCACCACGAACGCAAGTATCTATCCCTCCAGCCCGGCGGTTCCCGGCGTGCCCCCCTCTCCGCCGTTCATTGCCGGGTCAGACCCATATGTTTCCGATCCCAATCTCAACCGCCCGCCCCGCATCAACCAGTGGAGTGCCGGCTTCCAGCGCGAGATCACGCCCAACTTCATCATGGAAGCGTCCTACGTGGCCAACCGAGCCGTGTGGCTCGGCGGCGGACCGCTGGGCTATCTGAGCCAAATCTCGCCCGCCGAATACGCGAGTTTTGGCCTGTTCCCTTATCCGGGAACCGGTCCTTGCAGCTCCGGCGGCGGAGTTTGCAAGAGCAGCACCTACAACAATCTCGGCGACTACCAACTCTTGCTTTCGCCGCTCAACAGCGCGCCCGTTCAACAGCGCCTGAGCTCCGTTGGTAAGGGCGGCTTCCTGCCATACGCCGGATGGAACGCGAGCCTCCCGCTGCAGGATGCTCTCTACCCCTATCCGCAGTTCGGCAATTTGGAACCGTTGAACTCTCCAACCGGCGATTCCAAGTATGACTCCTTGCAGATAAAGGCAACCAAACGGTTCTCACACGGTTTACAGGCCGGCGGCACCTATACCTGGGGTCAAGGCTTCCTTCGGCCGCTGACCCAGGATTTCTTTAATCCTCAAAGCGCCCGCTGGCAGCTCCAGCAGATCCCGCCGCAGGATTTGAATTTCAACGCCATTTACACCGTTCCCAAGGCGGAATTTATTCCCACCAGCGGACTGAAGTGGCTGGCCAAGGATTGGCAGATCGGCTGGTTCGCCAATTATCAAAGCGGACCGTTCCTGGCGCCTCCGGTCAGCACAACGCTGAATTTCCTGCCCAGCGAGGAGATTCGTGTTCCGGGACAGCCCTTGTATACCCCGGGTGTCGATATCAACAACCTCAGCACCTACAATCCTTATTACACGCAAGTGCTGAATCCGAAGGCCTGGGAAGAGTGCCCGTCTAACGCAGTCTGCTCCGCGGCGTCTAGCGGAGCATTCGGCCCGGTCGCAACGACGTACTACAAGGACTTCCGCGGCCCGCGCACGCCCACCGAGAACGCGAGCATCGGCCGCAATTTCCGCTTTGGTCCCGAAGGCAAATTCAATATCTTTATCCGCGCCGAATTTGTCAACATTTTCAATCGGACCTTGATGCCCAGTCCAAGTACTTCTTTCCTCCCGCCGACCAGGGGCGCCGGCAACGGCACCATCTACACCAGCGGGTTCGGGACGATTGACGCCTACTCGCCACCCGGTTCGTACTTCAATGGCGCGAACTACACGCCGGCTTGCAGCCAATGTCTCACCGGCCGCACTGGCACGCTGATCGCGCGCTTCCAGTTCTGATGTACTGATGATGTAGTGTTCTGGAAGCTATCGGCCGCCTTCGCCATAACGCTCGGCTTGCTCGCGGCAAGCCGGGCGTTTGCACCTTATAGCAGCATCCAGCCTCTCCTGGGTCAGGGCCCGCCGGAAGTTCGGGACGCCAACGAATCCTCTTGGCTCACCTGGGCGCGCCAACAAGATCAATCCATCCGCGCTCGCCTTCAGCAGGGCGACCTGGACTCGATGGTCAATCTTCTGCTCTACGGCACTTCCTTCACCACCCAGCCGCGCATCAGCATGCAGGGTGAAGGCATCGCCCAAGCCTCCAAATCCGGCGTGCTCCGCGCCCGCGTGGATGATCTGGTCGCCGGCCTGCGCAGCCCCGGGCAGAACGAGCGCCTCCAGTTTCTCGATCGCGTTCTGCGGACGCAAGGCATCGATGCATCCGCCGATCCCCGCAAAACCGGCGCGTTCATCCTGCGCAATCTCCAGCGCGTCGTTCAAGAAAGGATCGCGCTCGCCCGCACCCCCACGGCCAAGCAACCAGACCCTTCCTCGCCGCTCGACCGCTCTTCGCTTTTTGAAAACCGCGGCCTCTCGCTCGACACCGGCATCATCCCCGATTTCACGATCGAAGAAACGCTGCGCGACCTGAGATCTCGCGGCGTTCTGCGCGAAGGTCAAATCTCCCGCGCCGCCGTCATCGGCCCCGGCCTCGATTTCATTGACAAAAACGAAGGCACGGCCTTCGACTATTACCCCGAACAAACCCTCCAGCCCTTCGCCCTGTACGATTCGCTGCTCCGTCTCGGCATCGCAAAATCCGACGCTCTCTCGCTCACCATCCTCGACATCAGCCCGCAAGTGATGGAGCACATCCAGCACGCCCGCGAGCGCGCCGCCAAAGGCTCCGGCTATACGATTCAATTGACGCGCGATGTCGCGCGCCCCTGGCCCGATGCACTCACGACTTATTGGAAATCCTTCGGCGATCGCGTCGCGAAGCCCGTCGCTCCCATCCGGCCCCCGGGCATCCTCCAAGATCTGGAAACGCGGGCCGTCGAAATCCGTCCCGGCGTGGTGCTTGCCTGTGAGCCCGCCGATCTGGACATCATCGTCCAGCGCCTCAACCTGCCCGCGGCCGATCGCTTCGACTTGATCGTCGCCACCAACATCTTCGTTTACTACGACCCCTTCGAGCAGTCTCTCGCGCTCGAAAACTCGGGCGCCATGCTGAAGCCCGGCGGCCTGCTGCTCACCAACGACCGTCTTCCCACTCGCCCCAGCGGCTCCATGCAGCTCGCCGGCGTCACCACGATTCCCGCCACCAGCCAGGCGATGGCCTGGTACCGCAAGCAGTAAGAGCGCTCCTGCCTGAGATCGCCTCACTTGCCCAAAAGCATCGTCACCGATCCCGCCGCTCCGCTTACATGATCCTGAACCACGACACGAAGCATCTGCGCACCCTTTGGCGCCGCGATCGATGCGTTGACGGTTACGCCTTGTTTCAGGAACTCCGCCAACTGGTCCTCGGGAACATCGAGCTGGATGCTCTGCCTTCGAACTTCCCCCGATCCCTGCAAGTAAAACGAAACGTCGATGCCCCCCACGCGCCGCGCATTGGCGGACTCCAAGGACAATTGATGCGCATCCACGTTGACCTTCACCAGAACAAATCCCGGCTGCGCCGGATCGGCGTGCTGTTCCGCCACCAACTGCACTTCGGTCGCGTCCAGAGGTTCGCGAACCAGGTCCATCAGGCCCGGACGCACGCTGGCCTGGTCCACTGACCGGGCCGCGAAATAATTCTCCCGGTAACGCAGGCTGATGCCACGCGGTTTCGTTTGGACTTTGATGCTGTGCCAGATCCCGTCAGGTTCTTCCTCGGGATAGAATCCCAGCGTGTAAGTGAGCGCGCCGTCGTCGATCGCGGCTTGAATCAGATCCTCGATTCCGTTGTCGTTTTCAAAAATCAGTCCTCCCGTGAGGTGCGCAACGAAGGACATCGTCTCCGTTCCCGGAAGAAAACCGCCTCCCTGAGGCACAAACAGCGGTGGCGGCGCCGTCCCCTTGAATTCGGCGCTCGAAATTGGGGTCATCCCCGCGAGAGCGCCCACGAGTCCGCGAGGATCCACCGCATACAGCGCCGCATTGACTTCATTCAGCGCGCGCGCTGCCTTCTCCATATCCGTCCGCAAATCGACGCCCAGCTTTGGATTGAAGAGCTCGAAACCAGTGCTGATCCAGACCAGCGTCTTCCGTCCCGGAACATTGGCCAAATGGCGCGCGATCGCTTCCAGCGCTGCTCGGGTCGCTGTCCCGCTGTCCATCATGCGCGTCGCAGTGTACTCTCGTGCGGCGTGTTCGGTCATGCCTCCAGTATCATTATCCGGTTGATCTTTGCCTCCGGATTTCAATCGCTTCGCGGCCCGGCGCAACAGCGCCTCATCTTCGGTGAGTTCTTGCACCACTCGAAGTGACCCGTTTCCGCCCAGAACGTAAATGCCGACACGGCCCCGCTTGTGCTGGAATTGCACAAATTTCCCGATTCGTTCAATCGCAAAAACCTGGAGATCCGGGGGTGTGTTCTTTTGATCGATCAGCAGAACTGTAGCGCTTTCCGGCGTCTCTCCATCGTCCTCGATGCGGTTGGAGACCGCTCCGGGAGCGAGCGGCGCGAGGCTCGCTTCTTTTCGCGGGCCAGCGGTCACGGAAAAAAGCGCGATCTTTTGTGGTCTGCCGTTGTCCAGCAGGACGAAGTCGTCTTTCGTCAACCCGGCCGCCGGGTGTCCGCCCTTCTTGGCCACCACGTCCACTTCGATCAGCCGCACGCCCGTCCGGAACGTCGGCGCCGGCTCCCCATCCGATTCCGTGGCTTGCGGCGCCGCACGATGCGGCGTCGCGAAGGACCAGATTAAAAGCAGCCCCCAAATCGCTTTACGCATTTAGCCCCCATTGCGAGCGCCCGAACCGTCTGAATCTCGTTTAATTTTATACGAATTTTTTGGCCGTTGACCCCGCTGCCCCTGGAAACGTTCAGGCGAAAAGCCGCTGCTGAAAGGAAGCGAGGTGATCGCGTTTTCATTCACCGGAGAGAGCTGCTACGTCTTGAGTAAGTAGCAGCCTTTACCCTGATCCACCCAGCTTTGCAGGCCAACAGCCGATGGCCAACGGCGCGTGGCGCCAAGCCGCAATGCCAGCATGTTAGGATGAAAAGTTGTCAGGCTCCGGGCTTCGTGCAACGGATGGCTGTGAACCCCGCCAGGTCCGGAAGGAAGCAACGGTAATAGTTTAATCCGTGTGCCGCGGATCACCCGGGGTCTGGCATAATCCGCTCACGCCCCATCCATGTATCAGGTTATCGCCAGAAAATACAGGCCGCAAACGTTTGCGGAGCTGATCGGCCAGGAGCACGTTCGCACCACGCTCGAAAACGCGATCGCGCAGGGCCGCATCGCGCACGGCTACATTTTCTCCGGCCAGCGCGGGACCGGGAAGACAACGGTCGCGCGCATCCTGGCCCGCTGCCTGAACTGCATCAATGGACCCACCGCTTCGCCCTGCGGCATCTGCGCCAGTTGCCTGGAAATCGCGGCCGGCAATTCGCCCGACGTCATCGAAATCGACGCCGCCTCCAATCGCGGCATTAACGAAATGCGCGAGCTGCGCGAAAACGTCCGCTACCGCCCCGCGCGCGACCGCTACAAGGTCTTCATCGTCGACGAAGCGCACCAGATTACCACCGAAGCGTTCAATGCGTTGCTGAAAACGCTCGAGGAACCTCCCGAGTGGGCCGTCTTCATCCTCTGCACCACTGAAGTTCACAAAATCCCCACCACCATCGCCTCGCGCTGCCAACAGTTCAGCTTCCGTTCGGTGGATTTCGCCGAGGTGGTCAAGCGCATGGAAGAGATCTGCGCGGCCGAAGGCATCCAAGCCTCGCCCGAGGTGTTGAGCGTGCTGGCGCAGGCCGGCGAAGGTAGCGTGCGCGATTCGCTTTCGGCGCTCGATCAGTCCATCGCCTGCTGCGGCGAGAAGCTGGACGCGGCCGAGGTGCGCTCCATGCTCGGTATGTTCTCGCTCGATTCGCTCGGCGAAGTCACCGATGCGCTGGCCGCGGAAGACTCGCGCAAGATGCTCGACCTCGTCATGGAACTGGAGCGTAACGGCCGCAGCCTGCAACATTTCTGTCGCGAGCTCGCGCGTTATTTCCGCAATCTCCTGGTGGCGAAAATCGCGGGCGCGAACACACGGCTGATCGCGGCCTCCGAGCACGAGCAACAGCGCCTGGCCGAAATCGCCCAACGTTTTTCCGAAGACGATCTCACGCGCTATCTGAATCTCACGCTCGACCTGTTCAAGGAGATGCAATTCTCCTTGCAGCCCCGCCTGCATCTCGAAATCGGCCTGCTGCGCCTGGTCCAGGCCGGCAAACTGGCGCCCATCGAAGAGGCCCTGGCCGATCTCGGCAGTCCCGACGCGCCGCCGGCTCCCTCACGGAGGCCTACACCACCGCCGCCAACTCGATCCGCCGCACCCCCAGCCCCCGATCCCCGGCCCCCAGTCCCGGCGAGCGAGCCGCCTGCGGCAAGCGCGGCCTCCCCGCCGTCGGGTCCGTGGAAGGATCGTCTACACGCAGCGGCAACCGAACTCGAGATGCCAACCACCGCGGACGCCGTCGAACATTCCCAAATTACCGAGTCTAGCGGCAAACTGACATTCGTGACCCCGGAAGACTACCGGCTCTACATGAATGAAAAGGATATCCTGAAGATCGTGCAGAAAGCCGCCGGACGAAGCATGCGTTTCGAGGTCGCGTTCGGCACTCCGGACGCCGCGTCCGCGCCGCTCGCCAAAAAACCGGACGATGTCTCCGAGCGCGCGCTCGCACACCCGGACGTCCAGCGCTTCCGCGAGCTCTTTCCCGATTCCCAGGTCCGCGCGGTGCGGAATTTGAAAGAATAAGGCAGGTCATATGAAATTACCCGGAAACATGCAGGCCATGATGCAAAAGGCCGAGCAGATGCAGAAGAAGATGCAGGAGGAGATCGCGCTCATTCGCGTGGAAGCCTCGGCCGGGGGCGGCATGGTGACGGTGCACATGGACGGCAAGAAGAACGTCACCGCGGTCAAAATCGATCCCGAAGTGGCCGGCGACGTCGAGATGCTCCAGGACATGGTGATGGCCGCCTTCAACGAGGCCTCCAAGAAAGTCGACGAAGCCTCGCAGGAAAAGATGAGCGGCATGCTCTCCGGGCTCGGCCTTCCGCCGGGCATGTTCTAACCACGAGACCGGATGCCCGATTTCGCCGAACCGCTCGCGCGCCTCATCCAGGAGTTCAAGCGCCTGCCCGGCATCGGGCAGAAGTCGGCGCAACGCCTCGCCTTTCACGTACTGCGCAGCGAGCGCGAGAACGCCGAGCGCCTGTCGCAAGCGTTACTCGACGTCAAAGACAAGCTCGGCATCTGCGCGGTCTGCAACAACATCAGCGACGCTGAGCTGTGCAATTTCTGCCGCGACCCGCATCGCGACCGTTCGGTGATCTGCGTGGTCGAAGAGCCGCACAATATTCTGCCCATCGAAACCACGCGGCAGTTCGCGGGGCTGTATCACGTGCTGCATGGCGCGATTTCGCCGCTGCGCGGCGTCGGTCCCGAGCAGTTACGCATCGCGAACTTACTGGAGCGCGTGCGAACGGGCGAAGTGAAGGAGCTGATCGTCGCCACCAATCCCACTGTGGAAGGCGAAGCCACCGCAGTTTATCTTTCGCGCCTGATGAAGCCGCTGGGCGTGATGGTCACGCGCATCGCCATGGGCATTCCCGTGGGCAGCGACCTGGAGTTTGCCGACGAAGTGACGATGGGCAAGTCCTTAGAGAACCGGCGGGAGATGTAGCGTGGCCCCGCATTCGACCACCCCGAGCGTGTTCACAGAGCCGATCCTCACATCAATCAACTGATTCGCCGGCCTTACCGCGGCCAGTGACACCTTCAGAAAATTATCCGAAAGCGCGCCCTCACTGAGCGTCACAACCGATAGCGTCCGGCCGATCATGCGTTTGCGAAACTCCAGGTTTTTCTTGGCGGCCAGTTCGCGCAGCACGCGATTGCGCTCCCGGCGGATTTCCATGGGAACCTGGGCCTGCGCGGCCGCCGGCGTTCCCGGGCGTTCCGAATAAGTAAACACGTGCAGATACGTAAACGGCAGCGCTGCGATGAACGCGCGCGATTCCTCAAACTCCTCGTCCGTCTCGCCGGGAAACCCGGTCATGACATCGGCGCCGATCGCCGCGTCCGGCATCCAGCCCCGGGCCTTCCGGATGCGGTCTTCATAATGCCGCGGCCGGTACTTGCGATGCATTCGCCGCAGGACGGTATCGGAGCCCGATTGCAGCGGCGCGTGCACGTGCTTGGCGATGCGGGGCGAGCCAGCCATCAACGCCAGCAGTTCGTCGCTCCAATCCATCGGTTCCACCGAGCTCAGCCGCAGCCGCTCCAGCGGTGTTTCGTCCAGCAGACGTCGCAGCAGATCCACCAGCCGCGCCTGGCGTATTTGCGGTTTGGCTTGCTCGCGCCCCCAGCGGCCCAGATTGATCCCGCTCAATACCACCTCGCGATAGCGCGTGGCCAGCTCGCGCACCTCGGCCACCACCTGATCGGCCGGCGCGCTGCGGCTCCGCCCGCGCACCGACGGAATAATACAAAACGAGCAGCGATTGTTGCAGCCGTCCTGGATCTTGAGATTCGGCCGCGTCCGGTCACCCGCGGCGTCTTCCACCGGCGCCGAAAGAAATTCGCGCTGATCGAAAATATCGCCAATGTGAATTTGCCCGTGATAGTGCGAGTCGAATTCCTGGACGATTTCCGGAATACTCACCTTATGCGAATTCCCTACCACGCAGTACACTCCCGGCAATACGGCGAGCTCGTGGGGAGCACGCTGCGCGTAACAACCCGTGACCAGGATACGAGCCGCCGGATTCTGGCGATGCACGCGATGCACTGCCTTGCGCACGTCCTCATCGGCCAAAGCGGTGACCGTGCAACTGTTTAGAACAACCAGCCCGGCTTGGGAAATTTCCGCTGCGGGCTCCAGTCCGGCGCGGACCAATCCCGCTTCGATCGCAGCGCCGTCGGCCTGCGAGGCGCGGCATCCGAAATTTTGGACGTGGAAGCTCGCCACGCTCCGATTTTACCAACGCGGAATCGCGTCCCCATAAACTCCCTTTCCCCCCACACCGATAGAACACCTGATGGACCGCGTTCTTTCGCAGGAGGAGATCGACGATGTATTTCGCAATCTCCGGGAAACGCCGGCCGAAGAAGACCCGGCCCTGCGCGCTGAGCCTTACGATTTCCGCCGGCCGGACCGCATCGCCAAGGATCAGCTCCGCGCGATTCACATGCTGCACGAGAACTTCGCGCGCAGTCTGGCGTCCAGCCTGTCGGCCTACCTGCGGGCGTACGTCGCGGTGAATCTCGTTTCGGTGGAGCAGCTCTCGTTCGCCGAGTTTTCCCAGGCGCTTCCCTCGCCGACTTGCCTGGTCTCGCTGGGGATGAAGCCCTACGAAGGCAACGCGGTGCTGGAAATGAATCCCGCGCTGGTGTTTCCGATTTTCGAGATGCTGTTGGGAGGAATGGCCAGGTCCCTGACCAAGATCAATCGTGAGATCACCGAAATCGAGCAAAGCGTGCTGGACGGCCTGTTCCGCATCACGCTGAACGACCTGAAAACCGCCTGGCACGCGGTGACGCCGCTTGAGTTCGAGATCGAATCGCACGAAACGGAGCCGGGGCTGCTGCGGATTCTCGCGCCCAACGAAGCCGTGGTCGCGGTCAGCATGGAGGTCCGGATCGGCGAGAACGCGGGGATGATGAACATCGGCATTCCGTCGATCGTCGTCAAGATGCTGCGCAACAAGTTTGACCAGCAATGGTCGGTGCGCAAGAGCTCCTCGAACGAACAGGACCAGGCGCGCATCCTGCACCTGACCCGTACCTCGCACCTGTGGCTGGACGGCCGCCTGCGCGGCCCCACCCTGAGCGTGGCCGATCTCATGGATCTGAAACCCGGCGACGTCCTGGCCTTCGACTTCAGCCTCGCGCGGCTGCTCGATCTCACCATCAACGGCCAACATAAGTTCATGGGCAAGATCGTGGCGGTGGGGAACAAACGCGGATTTCAGATCGAAGAACCGGTAAAGCTATGACCAATGCTGAGGTCAACACTGCAAGCGCATCCGCGGCCGGTTGGTATGTGCGCGCTACTTCGGAACGGCCTCGCGGGCACGCTGGGCGTCGGATTCCATTCGATTCTGCAGGGCGTCGAAGGGACCGGTGGGATCGGAACCCGTGATCAGCCGCGCACCGCGATTGAACGTGAAATAGAAAAAGGCCCACTGCACGAACACCAGCACACGATTGGAAAATTCCACCAGATACATCAGGTGTACGAAAACCCAGGTGAGCCAGGCCAGGAAACCGGAGATATGCAACGGGCCGATTTGCGCCACGGCCGAAGCGCGGCCGATGACGGCCAGGTTGCCTTTGTCGAAATAATGAAAAGGCTCGATCGGTTCGCCGCGCAGCCGCTTTACGATTGCGCGCGCGGCATAATGGCCCTGCTGCATGGCCACCTGCGCCACGCCCGGTAGCACTCGGCCCCGGTCTTCGAAATGCGCCATGTCGCCGGCGACGAAGATCTCGGGATGGCCGGGCACGCTGCAATCGTGGTGGACGATGATGCGCCCTTCCCGGTCGCGCGCGGCGCCGGTGCGCCGTTCCAGCACCTCGGCAAAAGAGGACGGCTTCACGCCCGCGGCCCAGACCACCGTGCGCGAGGCGATGTGGGTCTCACCGGCGGGCGTCTGCACCGTAATGCCGCGCTGGCCGATCGCGGTGACTTTGGCATTGGTGCGCGGGGTCACCTTCAAGTGCAGGAGCGCCGCCGCGGCCTTCGCCGACAAGTCTTCGGGGTAGCCGGGGAGCAAGCGCGGCGTGCCTTCGAACAGCAGGATGCGCGCGCTTTCCGGGCGAATCGAGCGGAAATCATGCCGCAGCGTGTCGTGCGCGATCTCCGCCAATGCCCCGGCGAGTTCCACGCCCGTGGGCCCGCCGCCCACGATCACAAACGTCAGCCACTCGCGCTGTTTGTCGGGATCGGGCTCGCGCTCGGCGGCTTCGAATGCATACAGGATCTTGTGCCGGATAGCGAGGGCTTCTTCGAGCGACTTTAAACTGACGGCGTAGCGGCGCCAATCGTCGTGGCCATAATACGAATCCGTGGAACCAGTGGCCACAATGAGCGAATCATAATCGGCGCTCTGTCCATCGTCCAGCAGCACGCGGCGAGCGTTGGAATCCAGATCCACCGCCGCGCCCAGCAGCACGCGAGTGTTTTTCTGCCGGCTCAATACCGCGCGCAGCGGCGAAGCAATTTCTCCGGGCGACAGCGACCCCGTGGCCACCTGATAGAGCAACGGCTGAAACAAATGGAAGTTCCGGAGGTCCAGTAACGTAACCTCGACCGGCGCTTTCTTCAAGGCCTTAGCGGCGTACAATCCGCCAAAACCGCCGCCTAGAATCAGCACACGATGCGCAGTCGCCATGGCGCCCCCTTAAGATTGTTGGATGCGAAATGGCGTCGATTTGGTGCACATTGCGATACGCTGGAGTTCAATGGCGCGCCCGCCGCTCCTGTTCTTTCTGCTCGGATCGCTCTTCGCCGCATCCGCCGGCGCCCAGGCGCCGTGCGAGGGAACGGCTGCGTACTCGCCGTGTGAGATGACGTTCGATGTGGGCGCGGCCGGCCAGGAATACGTCAATCCCTACGTGTCGATCACGCTACAGGTGGAGTTTCGTTCGCCGCACTTCAAGACTTATCTGATGCCGGGCTATTGGGATGGAACGCGCAACATCATGGTGGTTCGATTTACGCCCACCGAGGCCGGCGCATGGACGTTTCGCGCCACGAGTAACGTCTCGGCGTTCGACGGCAAAGAAGGCACCTTCAACGCGGCCGCGTCCGATGCTCCCGGATTCGTCAACGTCGCGAACGTGCATCATTGGGCGACGGACAACAAGCAGCCGCATTTATGGATGGGCTACATCGCCGACCGGTTCGCGTTCTCTAGCAGCGCCGAATTCGAGCAGCAGCTCGACATAGCGGCCCAAAACAAGTTCACGCATTTTCGTGGCTCCATTCTGGGCGACGCGGCGGACCGCGCGAAGGTGTTCGCGGGGCCCGACCGGCCCAATCCGGCGTATTTCGACGAACTGGACCGGCGCATCGCGGAGATTCACAAGCGCGGCATCACCACCGACCTGCTGCTCGCTTCCAATCCCGATTGCATCACCGCGCTGTTTCCCGATGCCGAGGCACGTGAGCGCTTCCTGCGTTATGCCGTGGCGCGTTACGCGGCGTTCAACATTACGTGGCAGGGCTTCCTGACTTTCGAAGATTATGCCGATGGCCGGGCCCTGCTGAAGGAGCTAGGCCTGGATCTGAAGAAGCTGGACCCCTACCAGCACCCGCGCTCTTCGAACGCGAAATTCACGTCCGCGCCTTTGCTCGCCGATGGCTGGATGGATTACGTGATCGAAGGCTCCCCAGACGACGCCGTCGGATCGATCGAGCATCAGTTTTATCAGGTTCCTTTCGTCGGCGTCACCGACGCCGAGCATTTGTGGAACACGACGATGGATGGCGAATATCCCGAGTTTCGCGGCGGCGACGCGGGCGCGGCGAAAAACTGGTTCGATTTCATGGCGACCACCCGTCATTGGGAGATGGAGCCGTACTTCGATGTCGACGGCGCGCGGGCCGTGGCGCTGGAGGACGTGGAATATATTGAGTACATCGACCATCCGGGGGCGCCCGTGGAAGTGACACTGGAAGATCACGGCTACGACGTTCAGTGGCTGAACCCGCGGACCGGCGAAACGATCGACGCGAAAAAATACAAGGGCCAGCATTTCACCGGTGGGCCGCCGGACGCAGGTCATCCTTGGGTGCTCGACATCGCGCGCGAAGGCCACAAGGAATCCATGCTGAAGTCGTACAAATTCGATTCGCGGCCCGTGCCCGAGCAGGTGATTGAAACCGACCCCAAGAAGATTCCCTACGAGATCGACTCGCCCGCGGGCAACAGCCTGCCGGCGGGAAAAGGCGCGTATTTTTCGGTGAAACTCACGCGCCAAAGCCACGCGACACGCGACATGCTGTTTCTGTGGACCGGCGAAGTGGTGGCCGATGGCAGGGGCTTCCGCGTGCTGGGGACCGGGCAGTCGGGAACTTTTGTGGTTCCCTCGTCCATCGCGGTGAATTATCCCGCGGTTTTGAGCGTGCACTTGCTGGCTTTGAACGCGTTCGGCAAGGCCTATCAAGTGGACCACGTCTATCAACTGAATCAGTGATTCTTTCCATTGATACGACATCGGAGTTCGGCAGCATCGCCCTGACCGAAGCCAAGGTGGTAGTCGAGGAATTCGCGCTGCATGAGCCGGAAGGATTCGGACACGTGCTGTTCGGCCATATCGAACGGCTGCTCGCCAGGAACGGGACCACGGTGCAGCAAATGGAGTGCTTCGCCGCGGCTTCGGGGCCGGGTTCCTTCACCGGCGTGCGCGTGGGGCTCGCGGCCGCCAAAGGCTTGGCCGAGGCCACGGGCAAACGCATCGTGGCGGTATCGAACCTGCGGGCGCTAGCCTCGTTCGGCACGGCCCCGCTGCGCGCGGTAACCATCGATGCGCGGCGCGGCGAGGTGTACGCGGCGGTATACAACAGCGATCTGGAAATCGTGCTGCCCGAGGTGGTAGTCCCGCTCGATCGCTGGCTCACCGGGTTGCCGGAAGGCTGCGAGATGATTTCGAGCATCGAGAACCGGCGCCAGCTCGGCGCGGCCATCGGCCGGATCGCCTGGACCGAGTTCACGCTGGGCCGCTCGAACGATCCGGCGGAGATCGACGCCAATTACGTGCGGCGCTCCGACGCGGAGTTGTTCTGGAAAGATCCGGCCCCGGATGAACGGCGATAAACGCAGATTCAAGCTTCATCCTCTGGTCTGGCTCCCGGCCCTTATTGCGACTGCCCTGCTGCCTTTGTGGTCCTGGATCACTTGGGTGCTCGGGCATGCAAGGGGCCTCAAGTTTTGCCAAAAGTGCCTGGCCAGCCAGTCCCGTTCGCCCGCTCCCAGCGCGCGAACCCAATCCAAAATGCGTGCACGAAGTGCACGCATCTATGCTAAGATCGATTGTGCCAACGAGAATTCTGGGCGTGATCCCCGCCCGGTTTGCCTCCTCTCGTTTTCCTGGAAAATCCCTCGCCATCATCGCCGGCAAAACCATGCTCCAACACGTCTGGGAGCGGGCGAGCGAAGCGCGCTATCTCACCCGGGTGGTCATCGCCACTGACGACGAGCGCATTCACAAAGCCGCGCGCGCCTTCGGAGCACACGCGGTGATGACACGCGCCGACCATCTTTCGGGAACCGACCGCGTGGCCGAAGCCGCTTCGGCGGACAACGCATCCGTGGTCGTCAACATTCAAGGCGACGAGCCGCTGATCGACCCGGCGGCCATCGACGCCGCGGCGCTAGCGTTGCTCGACGATCCCGAGGTCCCGATGGCATCGCTGATGAAGCGCATCGAAGATCCGCGCGAGACCGCCGATCCGAACGTCGTCAAGGTGGTGACTAATCTGGCCGGCGACGCGATTTATTTTTCCCGCTCGTCCATTCCTTATGAACGGCCCGGCCCGTCCGCGCGCGAGGGCTTGGGGCTTCATTACAAACATTTAGGGCTATACGTGTACCGGCGCGATTTTCTGCTCGCCTACTCCGGCCTCCCGGTGGGTCCCCTCGAGCGGATGGAGCGCCTGGAACAATTGCGGGCGATCGAGAACGGCTATCGCATCCGCATGGTGGAAACCGAGTACGAATCCGTGGGGGTGGACACGCCGGAGGATCTGGAACGCGTGTCAGCGCTCTTTGAGCCGTCATTAAGAATGAAATGAAGCGAAACCATTAGGGGAATGTCCATGGCCAAATATATTTTCGTGACCGGCGGGGTGGTTTCATCACTCGGAAAAGGAATCGCGGCGGCGTCCATCGGGTGTTTGCTCGAAAGCCGCGGCTTGCGCGTGACGCTCCAGAAATTCGATCCCTACTTGAACGTGGATCCGGGAACCATGAGCCCGTTCCAGCACGGAGAAGTGTTCGTCACCGACGACGGCGCCGAGACGGATCTCGACCTGGGTCATTACGAGCGCTTCACGCACGCCAAACTCACGCAGAGCAACAATCTCACTTCCGGGCGCATTTACGAACAGATTATCCATCGCGAGCGGCGCGGCGATTATCTGGGCAAAACCGTGCAAGTGATTCCGCACGTCACCAACGAGATCAAGGCTGCGGCGCGCAAAGTGGCGGCGGACGTGGACGTGGTGATCGTCGAAATCGGCGGCACGGTGGGCGACATCGAATCTCTGCCGTTTCTCGAGGCCATCCGCCAGCTCCGGCACGAAATGGGGCGCGACAACACGGCCTTCGTGCACGTGACGCTGGTGCCTTGGATCGCCGCGGCGCAGGAGCTGAAGACCAAGCCCACGCAGCACAGCGTGAAGGAGCTGCGGGCCATCGGTATTCAGCCGGACATGCTGCTCTGCCGCTCCGAGCGCTCGCTGCCGCACGACATGAAGGAAAAGATCGCGCTGTTCTGCGACGTCGATGTGGAAGCCGTGATCACCGCGAGCGACGTGCACTCGGTGTACGAAGTGCCGCTGGTGTTTGCCGAACAGGGCGTGGACGAAATCCTGCTGCGCATCCTGCGCATGGATTCGAAGCCCCGCGATTTGAGCCGCTGGACCGGGATGCTGGAGCGGATGCAGAATCCCGAAGACCAGGTGGACATCGGGCTGGTGGGCAAGTACGTCGAATACGAGGATTCGTACAAGAGCCTGAAAGAAGCGCTTCTGCACGGCGCACTGGCGCACCGGCTGAAGGTGAACATCCATTGGATCGAATCCGACAACATGCGCTGGCCCGATTGCGCCCGCGAGTTGGAACAATACGACGGCATCCTGGTGCCGGGCGGTTTCGGACGGCGCGGCGTGGAAGGCATGATCGCCGCGATTCGCTACGC
>JASHQT010000339.1 GCA_030039005.1 Bryobacteraceae bacterium | reverse complement strand
AACGGGTTCAACGAGTCAGCCTTGCCCAAAAATCCCGCAATTGAGGATGTGCCCAAGAAGGACATCATGGGCGGATTAGATCGAGCGACGGCTAAGACGGCTAAGCGTGTTTATCACAAGACGCGGCATGGATTCGAGATTCTCGAACGAATTGATGCTGGGGCTGTGCGGCAGAAATCGAGGTTCGCGGACGCGTTCTTCATCAGCCTCCTGGAAAACCTGCGATAGGAAAGGCCATTTATCCGGGGGCGATCGAAAAGCGGCTCAAGGCCGACGCGACTGCGACTAACCGCCTCCCCTGTTCCGCCGTTCACCCCAACCTCTGCCCGCACTGCGCGCAAAATTGCGCCCCCGCCGGCCCGGTGCTCCCGCAGTTGGGACAATACCGCGCATGCATCTGGGGTTGTGCTTGCGGCGCCGTGCCTGGCGGCATCCTGGGCGCGTACGCCATCTGATCCACGCGCTCGGTGGAAACCGCCCACACCAGCGCGATCACCCAGCCGATGATGCTCCAGCCCAGGAAGAGATTCACCAGGAAGATCCCCACCAGGTTCGTCTTGTGCCGCGATGCACCGATAATCGTCGGCAAAAAGTACAGCGCAACCCCGGCGAGAAAAAACGGAAAACCGAAGAAGTGGAACATGTCCAGTCTGCCCTTTCTGAGGCAACCGAGCCTATTTCTCCATACGAGTATACGCCGCCCGCAGTTCACTACATGTGTTCGCTACAGTTGAATCGTGGACACCCCGAGCGCCCCGGCCAAGCACCTGATCCCCAACCATCTAATCAACGAGAAAAGCCCCTACCTCCAGCAGCACGCGCACAATCCCGTGGACTGGTACCCCTGGGGCGAGGCCGCCTTCGCCAAGGCCCGCGCGGACGACAAGCCCATCTTCCTGTCGGTCGGCTATTCCACGTGCCATTGGTGCCACGTGATGGAGCGCGAATCCTTCGAAAGCGACGCCATTGCCCAAATCCTCAACCGTTCTTTCGTGCCCGTCAAAGTGGATCGCGAAGAGCGGCCGGATGTCGACCGCGTCTACATGACCTTCGTCCAGGCTTCCACCGGCGGCGGCGGTTGGCCGATGTCGGTGTTCCTGACCCCCGAGTTGAAGCCGTTCTTCGGCGGCACTTATTGGCCGCCCGATCATCGCTACGGCCGCCCCGGATTTGGCGCCATCCTGCAACGCATTGCTGAAGCCTGGCGCACCGATCGCGCGCGCATCATGCAGTCGGGCGCCGACGTCATCGCGCAGCTTGCAAACTACACCGGCGCGGGCCCAGCGTCGGCGGGCATCCCGGACCGCACCGTGCTCGATACCGCGTTCCAGCATTTTCGCCGCATGCACGATTCCGAGCACGGCGGATTCGGCAGCGCACCCAAGTTTCCCCGCCCCGTGGCCTTCAATTTTCTGCTGCGCTATTCTCTGCTCGCCTCGAATGCGGAAACGAAGCGCGAGGCGCTGGAGATGACCCTCGATACATTGCGCGCCATGGCCAACGGCGGCATGCACGATCAACTAGGCGGCGGTTTTCATCGATATTCCGTCGACGAACGCTGGTTCGTCCCGCATTTCGAGAAAATGCTCTATGACCAAGCCCAGCTCGCCATCTCTTATTTAGAAGCGTTTCAGATCACGCACGATCCTTTTTACGCGAAAATCGCGCGCTCCACGCTCGATTATGTTTTGCGCGACATGACCGATCGCGAGGGCGGCTTCTATTCGGCCGAAGACGCCGACAGCGTCATCGACCCGGCGAATCCGAATGAAAAAGGTGAAGGCGCGTTTTATGTTTGGACCGCGGCGGAACTGGAGCAATACCCGGAAATCGCGCGCGTTTACGGCGTGCGTCGTGACGGAAACGTTTCCGAAGATCCCCACGGCGAGTTCACCGGCAAGAATATCCTGTACCTGCGCGAATCGTTGGACGACGCCACCGAAACCGCGCTCGCGACCGCCAGAGCCGCGCTGCTCGCCATCCGCTCCAAGCGCGTTCGCCCGCATCTCGACGACAAAATTCTCACCGCCTGGAACGGTCTCATGATTTCGGCCTTCGCCATTGGTGCGCAAGTCCTCGACGAGCCTCGTTATCTGGAAGCGGCCCGGAAAGCGGCCGGCTTCATCCTCACTCACATGTACGACGCACCCTCCGGCATCCTGCTGCGCCGCTATCGCGACGGCGACGCGGCTATCTCGGGTTTCCTCGACGACTACGTTTTTTTCATCGGCGCTCTGCTCGACCTCTACGAGGCCGATTTCGATTCGCGCCACATCGAAACCGCCATACACCTCGTGGATAAGATGCGCCAGCTATTCGAAGATCCCGAACAGGGGGCGTTCTTCAGCACCGCGGCCGGCGACAGCAATCTCGTGCTCCGCATGAAGGACGATTACGACGGCGCCGAACCTTCGGGCAACGCCGCCGCGCTGCTCGTTTTGCTGCGCCTGGCCCACTTTACCGATCGCGCCGATTATCGCGAAGCCGCCGAACGCACCCTGCGCGCGCTGGGGTCGAAAATTACCGGGCAGCCGGTGGCAGTCCCGCAGATGTTGGTGGGTCTCGATTACTACTTGTCGCCGAAAAGAGAGATTGTCATCGCGGGTCCGCCCGGCGAGATGTTGCGCGAAATCCGCTCGCGATTCCTCCCCCACACCATCACGCTGCTCTCCGATGCCACGTTCTTTCCCTCCGCGGCTCAGATGCATCCTCTAGATGGCAAGACCGCCGCGTATGTTTGTGAGAACTACACTTGCCAACAGCCAACCAGCCAATTGGCCGACTTTGCGGAGTTGTTAAAGTGACTTGGTACAATAGGTCGGAAATTCAAACCAACCCATTCGAGGAGAGTTCATGGAAAGAGCCGGAGCTACGACGATGAGAGGCAATCCGCTGACGCTGCTGGGACCCGAGTTGAAGGCCGGCGAGAAGGCGCCCGATTTCAGCGCGGTGAACGATTCGCTCCAGCCGGTGAATCTGGCCGGGACCGGAAAATCCGTGCGCATCTTCAGCGTGGTGCCGTCGCTCGATACGCCCGTCTGCGACGCGCAGACCAAGCGTTTCAATGAAGAGGCCGCTAAGCTTCCGGGCGTTGAGATCTACACCATCAGCATGGATCTGCCGTTCGCGCAGAAGCGCTGGTGTGGCAATTTCGGCATCGACAAGATCAAGATGCTCTCCGATCATCGCTCGGGCTCCTTCGGCGAGCACTACGGAACCTTGATCAAAGACATGCGCATCGAGAGCCGCGCGATTTTCGTGCTCGATAAAGACGACACCATCAAGCATGTCGAATACGTGAAGGAAGTCGCCGACCACCCCAATTACGAAGCCGCGCTCGCCGCCGCACGGTCGCTGGCGAAGTAGCGCCTCATGCTTCGGCCGCTTCGGAACCGCGAGGAGCGCGCCCGCATTGACAGTGCGATCTCCGCATACTATTCGTCGTTGTCCGTCCAGGAAGCGGCCGAGCACGCCGCATGGGGCGAATTCGCTCTCCGCGAATTCACGGCGGGCATGAAGGACCCGCCAAGCAACTGTGCTCGCTCGATGCTTCGGGGGCTGAGCCACCGGTGTAAGCCATTGGGGGCTTGACAGCGCACCCGCGGGCCGTGCCAGGGCTCACTCACAAAGTCCAGCGCCCGGAATGCCGATATTCCTGCTCATGGAGCACGTCAAACTGCTGATCTCCCTGCTGGCCTTAGCCGGAGCGCTTTCAGCACAGCCTAGCCTCAGGATCACTTCTCCGGCCGACGGGACAACCGTCCATCCGGGCGATTCTTTAACCGTGGCAGTCACGGCCTCACCTACTGAAGACAGCTTTCTGGGCGTGTTCATTGGTGCGCCCGATCCGCTGGGGGTGCCCTTTAGCAAGGTCAATCGCGCGCAGCCGCCATTTCGGTTCACGATTGAGGTGCCCCGCGACACCCGGCCGACGGCTTACGCCCTGACCGCCGGTGGGGTTACGGCGTCCCGGCAATTCGTGTATTCCACTCCAATCGAGATCCTGGTCGAACGCGCCGACTCTCCCGTCAGCATCGACGTCTACCCCGTCATCGCCGATTTCACCATGGACCAGAAACGCTACTTCTCCGTCACTGGCCGCTACGCCGACAAAACCGAAGCCGATCTCTCGCAATCTAGCCGCATTAAATACGTCTCGGAGGACCCCGAAATCGCCACCGTAGATGCCCAGGGCATCGTAAGCCCGGTCGCGCCAGGCAAAACAAGGATAACCATCACGTATGACAATCTGCGCAAAGTAATACCGGTCATCGTCCGGCAGGACCACTAAGCACCGGCCGACCCCGTCCTACTCCTGCCTCAGCGCCTTCATCGGATCGATGCGGCTCGCGCGATGCGCCGGCAAAAAGCTCGCCACAAGCGCGGCGATGATCAGTACGGCAATCATTAGCCCGAACGTCAGAGGCTCAATCGAGCGCACACCTTCGACCAGGCGCACCAGCAAACGGGCCGCTGCGAACGCGCCCGCGATCCCGACGCCTACGCCAGCCAGAATCATCGCCAGGCTCTGCCGCAAGATCATCCACACCACCTCGCGAGCGCTCGCACCCAATGCCATGCGCACGCCAATCTCGGGCACACGTTGGCTGGTCAAATGAGCCAGCAGACCATAAATTCCGATGGAAGCCAGCAGCAACGCCAGCGCGGCGAAGGCTCCAAACAAGATCAGGAGAAAACGTTGCCGGGCGAGCGATGCCTCGGCAAGCTGCTCGAACGTACGAATTTCGTACATCACTTGATCGCCGCTCGCGCCACGCACCTGCGCGCGCAAAGGCTCGACGACGCTCAGCGGATTGACGCTCGTGCGAACCGCGACGGACATCAGCTCGGACCAACGGCGCACCAACGGGTCCGGCACTTGCGCGAAAGGATAGTAAAGCTGGGCCCGCACTTGCGCTTGATCGTCGGATGCCAATCCCCATTGGCGCACGTGGCCCACCACACCGATCACGGTGAGCGGGGCTGGCTCAAAAACCGTCCAGATGTGTTTGCCGATGGGATCTTGAGCGCCGAACGCCTGGCGCGCCATCACATCATCGATCACCGCCACCAATTCGCTCCCTTTGCGATCGGCGTCGGTGAAGAAGCGTCCTCGCTGAAGCGCTATGCCCGTGACTTTCAGATAGTCCGGCGTCACACTGTTAGCCAGCATGATCGGCTCACGCTCGTCGAACTGATCGCGAGGAGCCAGCGAATACGGAATCGGGTTGCTTCCCAAGCGCATGGGCACCGTGTCCACCATGGCGATCGCGTTCACGCCCGGCACGCGCCGCGCGCGGCACAGAAGATCCTGCCAGGCCGCGCGTGTGCGATCGGGATCTTCGAGCGTCGCGGGCGAGAGCGCGATTCGCGCCGTAAGCACGTTGCGAATGTTGACCCCGGGGTCGAGCGCGGCCAAGCGCAGCAGCGTTCGTCCGAGGATTCCGGCCGATACCAGCAGCACCATCGCGATCGCGATCTCCGCAATCACAAAGGCACGATGCAAGCGGCGCGCGCCGCCGGTAACCGTCCGCGATCCGGCGCGCAATGCCCGGTCCAGCGCTCCCGCGGGCGCTCGCAGCGCCGGCGCCAGTCCGAAGAGCAGCCCGCTGACAAACGAGACGCCGGCCGCGAACAACAGCACGCGCCCGTCCATCTGAAGTCCTTCGGCCCGCGGCAATCCACCCGGCCAAAACGCCACGAAAGGACGGACGCCCGACGCGGCGAGCAGGACGCCCAGTGTCCCGCCCGCCAGAGCTAATACGGCGCTCTCGGTCAGGCACTGCCGCGCCAGCCGGCCGCGGCTCGCCCCGAGCGCTGCTCGCATCGTGAGTTCACGTTCGCGCGAAAGTGCGCGCGCCAGCAGTAAGCTCGCAATGTTCGCACACGCGATCAACAACACCAGGCTGACCGCGCCCAGCAGCAACCACAGCGTGGAACGCGCGTCTCCCACTTCGGGACGCAGCGGATAGACGACGAATGTGCGCCTGCGATTCGATTCCGGATATTCTGCTTCGAGCCGTCGCCCGAGCACCGCTAGCTCGCGGCGCGCTTGCGCCAGCGTCGCGCCGGGCCGCAGACGCGCCACAACCCGAAACCTGTGAATGTCTCGATTTGCCAGTGGCGGCACTGTGGTCTGCCCCAGCGGCGTCAACACATCGAATTCGAAATCCTCCAAGCGGAAATTCGGCGCCGTCACTCCCACAACCGTATACTGCTTTCCGTCAAACGTGAGCGGCGCGCCGATCGCCGTTGCGTTCCCTCCGAAGCGCCGCTGCCACAAACCATGGCTAATGATCGCCACCGGCGCCGCTCCAGGCCGGTCGTCTTCCGGCACGAACTCGCGGCCCCGCGCCACGTGCACGCCCAACATCGGGAGCAAATCGCTTGAGATCTCCAGACCATCGACATATTCGGCCGCGCCCGGCGCACTCACGGTACCGCTCTCGAAGCCCCATGCCGTCATCTCCAGCGATCCGGCTTCGCGCTTCGCATCGACATAGTTCGGATACGCCACGCCCCACAGATTCCCGTCCACCGTGCTCCAGTTGGTCTGCTCGCGCACTCGCACCAGCCGCCCCGGATCGCGGTAGGCGAACGGCTTCAACAGCACGGCGTTCAGCAGCGTGAACATCGTGGTGGTGGCGCCGGTCCCCAACGCCAGCGTCACCAGCGCGATGGCGGCGAACCCCGGCCGCTGCCGCAAAGTTCGCAGCGCGTAGCGGACGTCGCGTACGAGATCCTCCAGCCAGATGTTCCCCCGTGCGTCGCGGCAGGCCTCCTTCACTTGCTCGGGCCCGCCCACGGCGATCCTGGACAGCCGACGCGCTTCTTCAGGACCGTGTCCGCGCGCGATCAAGTCGGCCGCGTGCTGCTCGAGATGGAATTCCAGTTCCTTGTCGAGCTGCTGTTCCATGCGTCTCCGCCGCAATAATCGACCGAGCCACATCATCGTTATGATACCTCGCACTTCTACATATCACGAAACAGGTAGAAGCGCAAGGTGTCATTCTCGACCCGCGGCGCTGCCCGGCGACTCCCGCGCCTCGTAACCGCGGCATGCGAGCACCGGCAACCGGGGATATTTGGGAAAGCTCGGGTCGGCCTTCGAGAGCCGGCAGAGATAGAACACCGATCCGCGATCGGAAACAATCTTCCGCATGTGGATGCAAGTGGCGCACAGTCCCGCAAATGCCTGCTCTTCGCTCAACGTCTTATTTCGGCTTCTCGGCCTCAAAGCGAATCTTCGCCAGCGCCGCGGCGTCGCTCGGAAGATCCTTATCGCCGGGCGGAAACCCATTCGAGGTCAGCAAGAACGCCAGGATGTCAACGGTCTGCGGCCGGGTCAAGTTGCCGGGACGGTCAGCGGGCATGGTGGCCTGGATCTTCTCGAACAGATCGCCGGCGCTCTGCCCGTTCCAGTTGCTCTTGAAATCGGCGCCCGTCAGCGGCGGCGCCTGTCCGCTGCCGTCGAGCGCCGCGCCGTGGCAGGAGGCGCACTGGGCCGCGTAAAGCGACTTTCCGCGATCCGCCTGCGCGGGCGCATACACGCCGTCCCACACCGACGCCGGAGGCTGCGCGTCCAGCGCGGCCGCAAGACACAACACGATGCCAAGACGCAATTTCATTCTGCGCACCATTGTACGCGGCTTTCTCCGAGAACCGATGTGGGAAAATATTTCTGATGAATCGTCTG
>JASHQT010000338.1 GCA_030039005.1 Bryobacteraceae bacterium | reverse complement strand
CCTGGCTGTTGTTTACGGGCGCCGGGGTTACCACCGAAAACACAGTCAAGAGTGCGAAATACATCAATGCCAAGCCCGTGTATTTCCCGAAGATCGACTCCAGGTTCGACAGTGACAACCGGAGTGGTTCGGCCTACCGGACCGCGGCGATCCACGATCTGGACGGCTCGACGACCGGCATCCCCGATTCCTATGTTCTGATCCACGACGGCGAGAACGACAGCGTCGCCACGGACGACACCTGCGAGATTCATCCCACCTGGAACGCCTCCGTGTGCACGGGTGATATCGGACGCATTCAGTTCAGCATCAGGAGGGCCGGACCCACAAGAGGTGTCGGTCTTGCGCTGAAAGATGTTGCTGTGCGGTCAGCGGCGCCTGCGCCTGCACGGGCGGCTGGTCCTGCGCGGGCGGCTGCTCCTGAAAAACCAATTACCCTGAGCCGCAATGGCAAGGACTTCAAGATCACGGCCAATCAGAGCACTGTGCGCGCCGGCACCGAGATCCGTGTGAAGACCGAAAGACCGGAAGTTTCTATCAGCTTGAGCGAAATGGCCAAAGACTCATGGGTCGTGTTCGAGCTGCCGGGTTTCGCCACCGCGACCTCCGGGAAGCAGCAGGACAGCATCGACGCCCTGCGCAAGGCGACCGAGACTTCGTATTTCAAGGGTCCGGATGCCGTCTGGGTGAAACTGGTAATCCCGACCGCCCCCAAGGGCATTGGCATCGATCAGTTTGGCCCGTTGGATACTGAAACCAGCATTACGGTAAGGCGATAAGCCCCTTATTCGCGAACGGATCGCCGAGGTCCTGAAATCCTCAGTTATCGCTGGCTGAAAGGATCGAGGCAGGTCAATACCTTCCCGTGCTTACCCGATAGAGCGGTGGTGTTTCGCTGGCGCGCATCGTTCAAGGTAGCGCGAGCCCTTCGGGTGTATCGTCGGCTACTCGTAGAATGCTGCGAGGCGCTCGCGGAGCTCGGATTGGATGGCTCTCCAGGAGTCGGTTTAGGCGCCGTAATATTCACGGGCGGTCCGTGTTGCTGGAGGGCTGCGGGGGATCGGCTCCGCCTGCGGCGTCGCCCTCCGGGGTCGGCAGTTGGCGGAACCGGCACGGTGCGGGCGGATTTGGCGTTGTCGCGGATCCCGTTACGGCGGAACGCGCAGTCTGCACGTCACGGTTCCAGAACGATCTTGCCGCGTGTGTGACGCTGTTCGAGCTCTCGATAGGCCTCGCGTACCTGGGCCAGAGGATAGACCTTGGCGATTGGGATGTCGAGCCGGCCGGCGGCGATTAGACCGGCGAGTTCCCCGAGTACGCCCGCGTTCGCGGCTTCGTAGCTGCCTTCCGTTTTCACGCCGTACTTGGCCGCGGCGGCGAAGTCGATGATGGTATCGATTCGATTCGGAGCGACGCCCAACCGAATCGCCAGATCAACGTACCCTCCGCCGAAAGTATCAATGAACGCATCCACTTTCCCGCCCGAAGCAGCGCGAATCCGATCTTCTACTCCATCGCCGTAGTTAACGGGAACTACCCCGTGATCGGTTAGCCACTGGCGATTGGCGTCGCTGGCCAGGCCAATCACTTTGGCCTCCGCATTTCTGGCCAACTGAACCGCGATGGATCCGACCCCACCGGCGGCGCCGGAAACAACCACCGTGTCACCGGCGCTCAGACCGACGCTGCGCACGGCGGCGTAAGCCGTAGTCCCGGCCACGAACAAGGCGCCAGCCTGCTCCCACGATACACTCTTCGGGCGAGGCACCAGGTTCCCGGATTCCACCAGCACGAACTCGGCTTGGCTTGCCCGGTCGTTGGTGAATCCGATCACCTCATCGCCCACGGCGACATTCTTGACGCCCGGTCCGACCTCCTCCACGATCCCGGCCAAATCGCTGCCCTGGCCGGAAGGGAACGTGGCCGGCCAGCGCTCGGCAAACAATCCTTTGCGTATCATGGCCTCGCCCGGATTAATGCCCGCGGCTTTCACTCGCACCAACACCCCGCCAGGCCCCGGCTTGGGGCGGTCGACCTCCACCACTTGCAGAACTTCCAGCCCCCCATAGTTAGTGAATCTCACGGCACGCGGCATAGCGCTTCTCCTCACCAGAGCGACACTGCCATTAGATTCCACTCAACGGCACACCGATGCGCCAACTTACCGCGTTTCAGGCGAAACCGCGTGCTTAGCGGGGGCTCCGCGTGACGGCGTCGCCCCCGCGTTTGAGGAGCAGGCGTCCTACGACGCAGCCTAGAAACTGGTCTCGGCCTGGCCGGACAAGGTTGCGCGAGCAAGCCGTGCGCCAGGATGGTTGTAACCAATCTTGCATTTCCTGGAGATTATTCTGCCGGTCTAGTTTTCCTTACCGCAGCTTGAAAAAATCGAGTGGCATTCAGGTTTCTTGGTGTATTATGGGCGGAAAGCTGTATTCATTGACCAACTCTGCGGAGGAAATGTATGCGTAATGCTGTGGCATTTGCCAATAACGATGTGATCACGATCGCCTGGAGCTACGGCCAGCGTCCTGATGGCTGCATGGGATTCGCCCTGTATCGTGTTGACGACAAGGGCCATGAGACACCGCTGCCAAGCCATGCCGTATTCCAGGGAGAGACCATCCAGCCCGGACAGACCACGGAGCAGTTTCCAATTCAGAAATTCTACTGGAAGGACGTTTATGCGCGGCCACTGGTGGACAAGACGAAAATATCGCCGGTATTCCGTTACAAGATCGTCCCCCTGGAGGGCAGCCCTGGAAGCCTTACGCCCATGAAATCGCTGCCCATTCTAACCACCAACCAGGTGACTCTGACATCGGAGTGCTCGCCGTCCCTATCGGCGGTCTTCAACCGCGGGCTGATCTCCACGCAGCACGTCTCGTTCGAGTTGAAGGGCCACATCAACCCGGACAGCCTGAAAGAAACAATTGCCAAGCCGGGCAACCAGCTACGCCTGGATTTGGCGGGAGACATGATCGGCACTCTGACCGGCTTCCTGAAGCGCGCGGCGAATGGCGGCACTATTTACGCTGCGTTGTACGAATTGACCGACGTCGAGCTGATCCAAGGCCTGGTAAACTTGGGCAGCAAACTGCAGATTGTCCTGGCCGACATTGTCTCGCCCAAACCGAAAGACGGGACCACCGCGAAGCCGGGGGAAAACGACGCAGCGTGGAAGAAAATTCACGCGCTGACCAAGGGAAATTCGTTTTACCGCAAGCCGCCCAGCGGGCACATTGTGCATAACAAATTCCTGGTCTACGCGGACTCCGGCGGGCCAAAGGCGGTACTGACCGGGTCGACCAATTGGACCGACACAGGGCTGTGCGCACAGACCAACAATGCCCTCATTATCGAAGACGCGAACGTCGCGGAGCGTTACCTGGCGTATTGGAACACACTGAAGGCCGACGAGAAAGCCGTAGAGGCGGGGACGGGCAAGTTCCAAGGGGATGACATGAGGGACTTCGATTCCACGGGCAAGCCCTTCACTCTCGACGGCCAGACAGACCAGCGCAGTGGATTGACCAGCTACTTCTCGCCGAATACTCCGGCCGCGCGTTCGGCGGCGAAGAAGAAGTCGGGCAAAGAGCTCATGCCCGTGGACATGAAGGATCTATCGGCGAGGGTGATGGCGGCCAAGCAGGCGGTGCTTTTTCTAGCTTTCATCCCCGGCACGCCCAGCATTACCGAGTTTGCCGCCGCGGCTCAGAAAGCAAAAAAGGACCTCTTCGTGCGTGGATGCGTAACATCGCCCGACGCGGCAGGCAACTTCCGCTACGACCTGACGGGTACCTCACCCCCGCGAACGGCCAAGGGGCGGAAAAAGGCGCCCCCCAAGCAAGATCCGCGCGTGATCGCAGCAACGGCTCTGAACCGGGACAAACTGCCCCAAGGTTGGAAGCCGGAGCTGCTGAAGGCGGGCTTTGCGATCACGCATGACAAGATCGTAGTGATCGATCCTTTCGACGACGCCAACTGCACGGTAATCACGGGCAGCCACAATCTCGGCTACCAGGCCTCGTATAACAACGATGAGAACCTGGTGATGATCAAGGGCAACAAGAAACTAGCGATGGCGTATGCGACGCACGTCCTAGACGTATATGACCACTTTGCCTGGAGATGGTCGATCCGCAACGGCGACCAGGATGCCGATGCCACGCTGAAGTCGACGCCAGACGAGTGGCTGGACTGGTATTTTGACAGCAATGGCAAGATTAAGACGGCTCAGTTAAAGTTTTGGATGCAGGCTACGACGGAGGGACGCGATCGATCGTCTCGCGGGCGAGCTATCGCCAGGTCCGCAACCTTGGGATGAGCCGCGTAATCCTGACGCCATGGCCCAAACTGAGTCTGGCGCCCACTCAAGGAGGGATGGGCCCAGATTAAAGTTTGTGGGAATTGGCGACGGGGACGGTGAAGAAAAACGTGGAGCCTTTTCCGGGCTCGGATTCGACCCAGATTTTGCCGCCGTGCCGTTCGACGCTGCGCTGGCAAATGGCGAGACCCATGCCGGTGCCGGGATATTGGGATTGACTGTGGAGGCGCCGGAAGATCCCAAAGATCTGCTTTTGAAATTGAGGCGCGATGCCGATGCCGTTGTCCTGGACGGAGAAAAGCCATTCCTCGCCTTGGCGTGACGCGGCGATCCGGACGCGCGGCGGGTCGCCCGCGCGATAGCGAATCGCGTTTCCGATCAGATTCTGAAAGACCTGTTCCAGCTCGAAGGCCGGCATGCGGACGCGCGGAAGAGCGGCGAAATCGACCGAAGCGCCGCTTTCCCGGATGGCCGCATCGAGATTCTGCAGCGCTTGCCCCACCGTGTCGCCCGAGTCTATCTCTTCGGCCGGCTCATGATCGGCGGTTGAAATCTGCAGGTAGACTCTCAAGTCGTGCAGCAAATTGTGCATGCGGGTGGAGGCGTCCACGATGTAGCGGACAAATTCCTTGTCGCGATCCCCGAGCCGCGGGCCCAGGCTCATTTCGAGGAGCTGAGTGTAGGCCGTCACGGTGCGGAGGGGTTCCTGCAGATCGTGCGAAGCCGAATACGCGAACTGCTGCAAGTCGGCGTTAGCTTGCTTGAGCGCCGCCTCTTGCCGCTTCCAAGCGGTAATGTCCCGGGCCACTTTCGAGGCGCCCACGATGCGGCCTTCGGCATCCTTCACGGGAGAGATGGTCAAGGAGAGATTCAGCCGCGAGCCGTCCTTGCGGACGCGAACGGTCTCGAAATGGTCGAAGCGCTCGCCACGCCGCAGCGCGGCCAAGATGGCGGTTTCTTCGTCGAGCCGTTCGGGCGGGATCAAAATCGTGACGGATTGGCCCACGGCTTCGGCCGCGGTGTACCCGAACAGACGTTCGGCGCTTTGGTTCCAGCTTGTAATGATGCCGTTGAGATCCTTGCTGATGATGGCGTCGTCGGAGGACTCGACGATGGCGGCCAGCAGGCGCGCGTTGCGCTCGGCTTGGCGCAGGGCTTCGGCCGCTTCCCGGCGAAAACGAGACTGGCGGACGTGGGATTGGATGACAGCGAGCAGCTCGCGCGCGCTGAAGGGCTTGATCAGATAATCGTCGGCGCCGGCTTGCAGGCCTTCGATGCGGGCTTCTTCTCCGGCGCGAGCCGAGAGCAGAATCACGGGGATCTCCGCGAGGTGCGGGTCGGCGCGGATCTCGCGCAGCAAAGCGAAGCCGTCCAAACCGGGCATCATGATATCGGCCAGCACCAGGTCGGGCCGGCGCGCTCGCGCAGCGTCCAGAGCGGCTTTTCCGTCGGAGGCGACCTCGAGGTCAAAACGGCTACCCAATAAACGGCTGACGTAGGCCCGCATGTCGCGGTTGTCGTCGGCCCAGAGAACGCGCGCCTCTTTGTTACTAGATGGGTCAGTGGCTGGTTCGCCGGCAGGGTGTTCTTCAGCGGCCGGGTACGGAGTTTGCGGCAGATCGTCCGGCAGCCAGCGCCAGGCTTCGGCGACGAATGCAGCGGAGGGCACCGGATTGAGGGCGACGTCGCCCGTGACTTCGCTCGATAGCGCGATCCGCTCCGCGTCCAGGTGTTGCTTTCCGAGCGGGATGGAGACTTTGAATGTGCTGCCCTGACCCACGGCGCTTTCCACGCCGACACTGCCGCCATGGAATTTCGCGAGCTCCCGCACCAGCGCCAGCCCGATACCCGTGCCTTCCTGCGTTCGCCCGCGGCTGCGCTCGATGCGATGAAAACGCTCGAACATGTGGGGAAGTTCTTGGGGCGGAATGCCGACGCCGGTGTCGCGCACGGTAAGAACGGCGCATCCGCCCTGGGCTTGGAGGCGGACTTCGATTTTGCCGTGGAGCGTGAACTTGAAGGCGTTGCTCAGGAGGTTGAGCACGATCTTTTCCCACATATCGCGGTCCACGTAGGCCGCCTGTTCCGGCGGGAGGGGCGGGCAATGAACTTCCAATCGCAGGCCGGCTTCGTCACACAAGGACTGGAAATTGCCGGCGAGACCGGCGGTGAAAGCCGGGAGATCGACGAGCTGGTAGGAAGCCTGGGTGCGCTGCGCTTCGATACGGGAGAAATCCAAAAGGGAATTGACGAGTTTCAGAAGGCGGAGGGCGTTGCGATGGGCAATTTCCAGGTTCCGGGCGGCAGCCGAGGGAAGCGCGCCGCCGTGCGCCGCAGCCAGTACATCCTCCAGAGGACCCAGCAGCAAAGTGAGAGGCGTCCTGAATTCGTGACTGACGTTGGAAAAGAACGTGGTTTTGGCGCGGTCAATTTCCGCCAATGCCTCGGCGCGGCTGCGCTCTTCCTGGTAGGCGCGCGCCGCGGCGATGACGCTGGAAATGTGGCCGGCTACCAGCTCGAAAAATGTCCGGTAGCTTTGGTCCACCCGCTTGTGGGGATTGGCGCCGGCGAGCACAAATCCGATGGACGCCTGGCCGGGCACGAGGATGGGAAGCACGACGGCGGAATGCGCGGGAACCGTCCAGGCGCCGCACGGCAGGGGGCCCCAGATGCTGGCCAGATCGTCGATCACGGTCACTCGAGGTTCGATGACCGCTTCGGAAAGCGGTGGCGGGAGTTCGGACAGGCGAAGGAGCGGTAGCGCGGCGGGCGAACCCACTTCGATTCCGGCGGAGGCACAGAGATTAGCCGACGATCGGGATTCATCGAAAAGATAAATGCTGGCGAAGGGAATGCTGCGCGCGTTTTCCGAGAGCGTTTCGGCGATGGCGGCGCAGGCGGACTGGATGTCGCGCGCCCCGCTGGCGCGGGCAGCCAAGGCGCGCAGCGTGCCCATCCTGCGCTCGTTGATCACGCGTTCGGTGGTGTCGGCCACGGGAGTAAAGACGCCCGCGACCTGGCCCGATTCGTCGCGAATGGGACTGTAGGAAAAGGTGAAGTAACATTCCTCGGGATAACCGCTGCGCTCCAACATGAGCAACAGGTCATTGGACCATGTGGCCTCGCCGCGTTCGAGAACGCCTTCGAGCATGGGACCGATGATGTGCCAAATTTCGGGCCAGCACTCGCGTCCGGGATGGCCCAAGGCGGCGGGATGTTTCGCGCCGATGATCTGGCGATAGGCGTCGTTGTACAGCATCACCAACTCCGGTCCCCACCAGATGAGGATGGCGAACCGGGAGTTCAAGCAGGTGCTGACGGTGGTGCGCAGGCTTTGCGGCCATTGGTCGACGGGACCGAGCAAGCTATGCGCCCAGTCGAACGAGCGCATAAAGGCGCCCATCTCGCCTCCGCCCTGCAAACACTCGTAGCCTGAGCCAAGTGCAGCGGATTTTGCCTGTTCGGCCATGAAACGTTCGAAGGTGCGCCCCCGTTTAGTGCACCCACTCAGATTGTAACGGCTCCGCCTCGCCGGAGGCTCGGCTCCGACTGAAGTCGTCGCCTCCGGGGTTGGCGGGGGGATCGGCTCCGACTGAAGTCGTCGCCTCCGAGGGCGGGGATTGGCAGGACAGGCACGCGGCGGAAGGAATCGAGGGTGAGGGGATGTGTGAGTGTGGACTCAGGGTTTCGGGGTCAAGGTAAATAGCCGGAAGTCGTTCAGGTCAACGGGCTGATCGCTCTGCGGAGCCGCGATCGGGTCCTGAGGGCTTTCAAAGAGCGGACGCGAGTCCACGGCGAAGCCAAAGCTTTCGAAAAAGCGATGCGCGTGGTCCAGATCCTCGAAGTAATTCGCGTTGAGGCTGCGGCCCAAGGTATCGAGCTCCTTCTGCCGGTACTCCGCGTTCTGCCGCAGGGTCAAGCTTCGCAGGTGGACATCGGGTGTGATCCACCATCCGCCATAATGCTGGAGAATCTCGTGCACGTTGCGGGCGACTAGCGCCTTCTCGTCAAAGGTCAGGTAGCGCAGCAGGCCTTCGGTAGTGACGGCTACGGGGCGCCCGGCCGCGAAGGGCGAGCAGCATTCGAGAAGCTGAGATCGATCGAGGGCGCTGGCCGCGCAAAGATGCAAGTTCGGAGGGACGGCGCCGAGAACGGCGGTGACAATTTCGCGCTTGCGGGTCATCGATTCGGCGAGATCGGATTCCACGTAGACGATGCCTTGTTGAGAGAGTTCCATGCCGCGCGGAGAAAGCCCGGCGGCGAGTTCGAGCACCTGGGTGGCGCCTTTTTCGGCGACCGCACGGGTCACGGCGCGAAAGCGCGCTTCGAATACGGGAGCGAAGGCACGCGCGGCGTCGTCCGACCATGGGCCGTCGGATAAAGTGGCGCCGCGGCGGCGGAGAAACGCAAGCATCTGCTTGGCGTAGGGAATGGAGGTGTATTCGCCGCGGGCAAACGCGGGTATCAGGGCGGTGACGGAAACGCGGCGGAAATCGTAGCCTTGCATGCGAACTCAGTTTAGCGTGCAGGCTAGACGCCGCGCCGCATCACCGGGTTGGGATGGGATCGGCTTCGCCTGCGGCGTCGCCTCCGGGACTGGGGACCGGGGAAACAGGCACGGTGCGGACGCAATGTGCAGTCGTTGATTGGCGAGGGCCTGCCTGTTATCCTGCGATTTCAAGATGAATGAAGCCAGCACTACGCCGCTCATTTTGGATGGAAAATGGGTGCGCGAACAGATTTTCGCGGAGTTGAAGCCGCGAGTGGAAGAGTTCAAGCGGGCGCATCGGCCGCCGGGTCTGGCGATGATTCTGGTGGGCAGGGATCCGAGTTCGGAGTTGTACGTCCGGCTCAAGGGCAAGACTTCGGCGGAGCTGGGGATTTACAGCGAGGAAATTACGCGGCCGGAGAGCGTGTCCACGGGCGAATTGCTGGGCATCATCGAGGGCTTGAACCAGCGGCCGGAGATCGACGGGATTCTTGTTCAAACGCCGCTGCCGGTGCAGGTCGACAAGAGCCGGGTGTTGCGCGCGGTGCGGCCGGACAAAGATGTGGACGGGTTTCATCCGGTGAACGTCGGGGCGCTGGTGGAAAACATTCCCGGGCCGCGCCCGTGCACGCCGGTGGGGATCATGGACATGCTGCGGCGGTACCAGATTCCGGTAGCGGGGCGGAAGGCCGTGGTGGTGGGGCGGAGCGATATCGTCGGAAAACCCCTGGCGCTGCTTTTGCTGCACGCCAATGCCACCGTGACGATGTGTCATTCAAAGACGGTTCATCTGGCTGAAGAATGCCGGAGGGCCGATATTCTGGTTGCGGCGATCGGGCGGCCGCATCTGATCACGCGCGATTTCATCCAACCGGGCGCGGTGATCGTGGACGTGGGGATGAATCGCAAAGCGGATGGGAAGCTCGCCGGGGATGTGAATCCGGATGACGCCAAGGCGCTCGCGAGCGCGTACACTCCTGTGCCGGGCGGCGTGGGACCGTTGACGATCGCAATGCTGATGTCGAACACGGTCGAGTTGGCCGAGCAGCATTTATCGATAGACTAGGCTCGTGCTGCGAGGCGGCGTGCTGCGAGTGGGATTGACGGGCGGGCTGGCATCGGGGAAGAGCTTCGTGGGTCAGGCGCTGGCCGATCTAGGTTGTTACCTCATCGAAGCCGATCAGCTGGGGCATGAGGTCATGCTGCCGGGCGGGGAAGCCTACGAGGCGATCATCCAGGAGTTCGGCGGGGAGATTCTGGATTCCGATGGAAGGATCAACCGCCGCAAGCTGGGCGGGATAGTCTTCCACGATGCCGAACGGCTGGCGAAGCTGAGCGGCCTGGTGCATCCTCCGGTGCAGAAGCGCGAAGAAGCGAGAATGGCCGAAATTGCGCGGCGCCACCCGCGGGGCATCGTAGTTGTGGAGGCGGCGATTCTGGTTGAAACTGGTAGATACAAGGATTTCGACCGGTTAATCGTCGTCACTTGCACAGCCGAAGAGCAGATGGAACGGGCATTACAGCGGGGTTCGTATAGTAAAGAAGAGATCCAGGCGCGGCTGGCCCGGCAATTGCCGTTGGAGCAGAAATTGCGCGTGGCGGATTACGTGATCGACACGTCGGGCGATCAGGAAGCAACGCTCGAGCAGGTACGCACCGTATACCGGTCGCTGCGGAGTTTAACAGCATGAAATTTTCGCGCATCTTCGTCATCACCGTTCTGCTGGTGAGCGCATTTCTTTTGGTCACCACCAAGACGGATTGGGGACAGCGGCGGGTTCTGAATCCGGTCTCGAGCGGCGGGCCGCTATGGTCGGGCCCGTTGGCCGCGCATGCCACCGGTCTGAGTTCCGACGAGATGAACAACATCGAAATCTACAAGTCGGCGCACCTGGCGACGGTGAACATCACAAGCACGGTGTACAGGCGGACGATTTTTTTCGAGGTGTATCCTTCCAAAGACCAGGGCTCAGGGTTTTTGATCAGCGCCGACGGGAAAATCCTGACCAACAGCCACGTGGTGGCGAACGAGCGGCAGTTGGAGGTGACGCTGCCGGACCAGACACGCTACAAGGCGCAGTTACTGAGCCGCGACGAAGCCAACGATGTGGCGCTGTTGCAGATCACGCCGCGCGGGAAGCTGCCCGTGCTGCACCTGGGCGATTCCGATGCATTGCAGGTGGGACAGAAAGTGCTGGCGATCGGAAACCCCTTCGGGTTGCAGGGAACGCTGACGGTGGGGATCGTCAGTTCGCTCGGGCGCAGCATCCGCGGAGATAACGACGAGACGTTGGAAGGATTGATCCAGACCGACGCGGCGATCAATCCGGGCAACAGCGGCGGCCCGCTGCTCGATTCCTCCGGCAATGTGGTGGGCATCAACACGGCCATCCTGGGACCGAACGGCAACATCGGCATCGGGTTTGCGATGCCCATCAATCGGGCGAAGCTGCTGCTGGAGGATTTCCAAGCCGGCCGGAAGCGGCCGAAGCTGGGCGCTTCGGTGGTTTGGATCGCGGGCGATTACGCCGATGCGCTGCATCTGCCGACGGCGGGCGGGCTGCTGATCCAGGAAGTAGACCCGGGCTCGTCGGCGGCGCGCGCGGGCCTGCGGGGAGGGCGGCAGGAAGTGCAGATCGGGAACGCGGAGTTGCTGGTGGGCGGCGATCTCATCATGTCGATCGACGGCAAGGCGGTGAGCCGCAGCGACGCCATCAGCCAGGCGCTTTCAAGCAAGCGCACGGGGGATACGCTGGATCTGACGATCTTCCGCAGCGGCCGGACGATCAACGTCAAAGTACGGCTAGTGGACGAAGGCGCGATTTAGGCCGCCGCCATGCGGGCGCCGTCGACGCGGTCACGGCGCCAACCGGTTTCGACCTGCTGCGTGACCGAGCGGGGCTGGAGCCGCGGCGGATCCTCGCGGCCAGCCACGCTACGCTGCTGGAAATCGCGAAACTGGGTGGCATGCGTGCGGAGGTTCGCGTGGAACGCTGGCGCGAGATCGCACGGATTGCGATTCGGGAGTTCGGAGGCACACTCACCGAAGCGGTGAAGCGGCCGTTGAAGGAAGCAAAGAAGGCGCTCCAACGGGTTCCAAATATCGGGGAACCGGGGGCGACGAAGATTCTGCTTTTCTCGAAGGCGCATGTGGTGCTGGGTTTGGAATCGAACGGGCTGCGCGTCCTGCGCGGGCCGCTGATCGCACCAATTGTTGCGCCAGCACGGGAGGGAGCGTTGCAAAACCAGCGCGCCGATCTGCCGGAGATGTGCGCTGGCCGGCGTATGCGATTACGGCAGGGCTCGCGCGAGGCTGAAAAACCTCGGTAGACGGCGCTACAACGCCTGAATAAATTTGCAAATCCTCCGGTTTGTGGGTGTATACTGCTCCTGTCGCAAAACAAAGGGTGCCAATTACCGCGTAGGGACGGGTTTTATTCTGGCGTGTAGGCGCCCGTGTGAGGAGGACTGTGGACAAATTAATCACCGCGTTGGGTCCGGTCTTTGCCGCCGGCTTCGCAATTCAGCAGCTTCTCGAGCTGCTCTCTCCCCTTCTCGACAAGATTTCCGGGGACAACAAGAAACTGGTTAGCAGCGGGATTTCGCTAGCGGCGGGCCTAATTCTGGCGTTCAGCGTTCGCGCGTTGCGCGTGCTGAATCCGCTGTTGACGGCGTCCGGCGAGCCGCCCGCCATGTTTCCCGACGTCATCGACCAGTGCGTCACCGCGCTGGTGCTGAGCGCCGGAACCGAGGGCTTGAACTCGATCCTGAAATTCATGAAATACAGTAAGGAGGACAAGAAGAATTCGGCGGCGGCGAAGGATCCCTCGAACGCTGGCGGGGCCGCGGCGGCGGTGGCTGCGCACGCTCTTATGCCGCCGGGAATGCCCACCAAGGCGGCTTTAGACAAGATGAACCAGAAGTAATTGCCCCCGCAAATCCGCGGGAACGAACGATTCGCGAAGGAGTTGGTAGTGCAATGCAGGAAATCACATCGGTATTAGTCTTTCATAAGCGGGAGACCGGGGCCGGCGCCGCCGCATCGGTGGCCGCGACTTTTCCCAAAGCCGCCGATATCTTCAAGGATTTGAAGACAGCCAGGCAACAAGGCGTGGCTGCCAGCTACATCCGCCGAGCGGAGCGGGATAATGCTCCGCTCACTTTCCCTCGTCTGGGAATCACGCTGGGCTATGCGGACGCATCCGCCATGAAGGAATTGAAGAAACATCCGGCGGTGAGCCACGTGACGCCCGCGCTGAATCCGGTGGGCGTGCGGCCGGTACGAGTGGCGGCGGCGAATCTCACGGATCCCTGCACGTGGGGATTGCGGTCGCTGGGGATCGAAGAGATGTGGAAGCAAGGGCTAACCGGTAAAGGCGTGCTGGTGGGTCATCTGGATACGGGAGTGGATGCGAGTCACCCGGCGCTCAAGAGCCGCATGGCCGACTTCGCCGAGTGGGACGAGCTGGGACGCCGGGTCTCGAAACCGAAGGTCCGCGATACTCAGATGCACGGTACGCATACGGCGGCCACCATTTGCGGGGTGGCCGTGGGAGGACGTTCGGTGGGCGTGGCCCCTGGGGCTAAACTTTGCTCGGGGTTGGTGATCGAGGGCGGCAAAGTGCTCGCGCGCGTGTTGGGCGGCCTGGAGTGGCTTCTGGGGATGAACGTTCGCGTGGTCAGCCTATCGCTGGGGTTCCAAGGTTATGTTCCGGCCCTCACCTCGGTGATTGACGTTCTCATCGAGCGCGAGGTGCTGCCGGTGATTGCGATTGGCAACGAGGGCGCCAATACCAGCCGGTCGCCGGGGAATTATCCAGCGGTGCTTGCGGTCGGGGCCATGGGCGAGGACGGTCACACGGCGACCTTTAGCAGTAGTGAGTATTTCAAGCGAAAGGACGATCCGGACAAGCCGGACTGTGTGGCGCCCGGCGTGAACGTGATCTCGGCCAAGCCGGGTGGGGGATGGCTGGCGATGGACGGCACCTCGATGGCGACGCCACATGTAGCCGGCATAATCGCGCTGCTGCTCGAAGCCAAGCCGGCCGCCACCGTGGATGCATTACGCGACGCGCTGCTAAATTCCTGCACGCCGATAAAAGGCGAGCCGGACCTGCGGCACGGCCACGGCGCGGTGCAGCCGCTGGAGGCGTTGAGATTGTTGACCGGCGTGAATGCGCCCGCCGCGGCGACGGGGGTCGCGGTAAAATCAAAGCGTGGAAAGAAATCAGCCGGCAAAAGGCAAGCCCGCAGGCACTAAGACGCCGGCGAGTAGTAAGACCAAGGTCCAAATCGATCCTGAACTGTCGAAAGCCCTTCGACAGGCCGGGGATAACGGCACGGTGGAAGCCGTGTTGATGTTCCAGAGGCCCAAGGCCGCGTCGGCGGCCGAGCAGACCAGCCAACTGAAGCGCGACATCCAAGACGCCTCGGACGGCGACAAGATCGAAGCCAATTATTTCCCCAACCTGGGCAGCGTGGCTGTGCGCGGCAAGGGTCGCGCCGTGAAGAAGCTGCTGAAGCATCCGGGACTAACCGTCGCGGCCCTGAATCGCGAGTAGCCGTAAGCACCGCCCCGCGCGAGCGCCAGCTCAATCGACCGCGAACGCGTAACGAAAGCTATTGGCCGCCAATTCATCAGCGGGTAATCCAAAGAAATCCCGAGCGAGCTGGTACTCGCGCGTGAGCGTGGTGCGGAAGAAGGCCGGATCGTCGGTGTGGATGGTGATGGGGACGCCCGCGTCGTAGAGGGCGCGGACGGGGTGCGCCTCGAGCGATTCGACGGCGCCGGTGCAGACGTTGCTCGAAATACAGACTTCGAGTGGGATGTTGTTGTCGCGAAGCTGGGCCATCAGGCGCGGGTCCTGGGCGGCGGCGATGCCGTGGCCGATGCGTTCGGCGCCGATGGCGAGCGCGCCCCAGACGGATTCCGGGCCGGCGGTTTCGCCGGCGTGCGCCACCCGATGGAGCCCCGAGTCGCGGGCGAAAGCGAAGACGTCGCTGAACCAGTGGGCCGGGCCGCGGACCTCGTCGCCGCCGATGCCGTAGGCGATGACGCCGTCATCGCGCCGTGAGACCGCGAAGCGGGCTACTTCCATGCCTTTTTCGGGGCCGAACTGGCGGATCGCGTCGAGAATCCAGAAGGTGCGGACGCGGGAGCGCTGCGATTCGCGCCAGACCGCGTCGTAAACGGCGGCAAGATCCTGTTGTTTCCACAACACGACGCCGGCGGACAACGTAATTTCGGCGTAAGTCACATCTTGGGCCGCCAGGGAGTCCAGTAAGTGGCGGGTGGCAAGGGCGTAGTGTTCGGGTCTTTCGAGCTTCTTATTCACCCAGATGTAACCCTGCAGAAATTGCGGAAAGGAGTGGCAGCTCAAGTTCGCTTCGATCTCTTCGCGCGTGAGGGAGGGATCGATGGCCAGAAGCGTTTCCGGTCCGATGGAGCCTTCCAGGTGCACGTGCAGCTCGGCCTTAGTCATCTTCTCTTGGTGCGAGCAGCGCTGCGCGTTCCATAGCCCGTGTCAAGTGAGAACCCTCTGCCATAATAACTTTGCATGACTCCGCAAGAGCTGGAAGCCATCCTCAACGGCACGCACGGCGACGCATTTTCGGTGCTGGGACCGCATCAAACCGTTGCGGATTCCCAGGGCGATGGCTGGGAGATTCGCGCGTTCCTGCCGCAAGCCATGGACGTAGCGGCGATCGTGGGCGGCCTGGCGCATCCGATGCAGAAGACGCGCTCGGAGGGATTCTTCGTCGTGCGCCTGGCGATGGATCCGGGCGATTACAAGCTGCACCTCACTTTGTGGGATGGATCGACACGGACCATCGAGGACCCGTACCGGTTTCCGCGGCTGATCTCCGATTTCGACCTGCACATTCACGGCGAAGGCACGCAGTACGAGAGCTATCGCACCATGGGCGCGCACGTGGTGGAGTGCCAGGGCGTGACGGGCGTGCGGTTCGCGGTGTGGGCGCCGAACGCGGAGGTAGTGAGCGTGATCGGCGATTTTAACGATTGGGACGACCGGCGGCATCCCATGCGGCTGCGCTCCGGCGGAGTGTGGGAGATTTTTCTCCCCGGGGTGGGCGCTGGGACGAACTACAAATATTCGGTGCGGGCGGCGTCGCGCGGGTACCGGCAGCAGAAGGCCGATCCTTACGGGTTCGCGATGGAGCTGCCGCCGAAATCGGCGGCCATCGTGTGCGATCTCGGGTACGAATGGAACGATCAGGCGTGGATGGAGGCGCGGGCACGCAAGGACAATTTGAAAGAACCGATCTCGATCTATGAAGTCCACCTCGGCTCCTGGCTGAGGGGGCCGCACAATTCGTACTTGAGTTATCGGGAACTGGCGGAGAAGCTGGTGCAGTATGCAGTGGAGCGCGGGTACACGCACCTGGAGCTGCTGCCGGTGCAGGAGCATCCGTATTCGGGGTCGTGGGGCTACCAGGTGATCGGGTATTACGCGCCGACGTCGCGTTTCGGCACGCCGCAGGACTTCATGTATTTCATCGACCGCTGCCACCAAGCAGGGCTGGGCGTGATTGTGGACTGGGTGCCGGGGCATTTTCCCAAAGATGCACATGGACTGGCGCATTTCGACGGGACCGCGCTCTATGAGCATGCCGATCCGCGCAAGGGCGAGCACAAAGAATGGGGCACGCTGATTTTCAATTACGGCCGCAATGAAGTGCGCACGTTCCTGATTTCGAACGCGCTGTTTTGGCTGAAGGTGTATCACATTGACGGCCTACGCGTGGATGCTGTGGCATCCATGTTGTACCTGGATTATTCGCGCAAGGCGGGCGAATGGATTCCGAACATGTACGGCGGGAATGAGAATCTGGAGGCGGTCGATTTTCTGCGGCGCTTTAACGAGCTGGCGCACCAGGTACCGGGCGCGATGACGGCGGCCGAGGAATCGACCGCGTTCACCGGAGTCTCGCGGCCAACCTATTTAAACGGCCTGGGGTTCACGATGAAGTGGAACATGGGCTGGATGCACGACATGCTGGATTACTTCGGCAAGGATCCGGTGTATCGCAAATACGTTCACAACCACATCACCTTCGGGCTGCTTTATGCCTTCCACGAAAATTTCGTGCTTCCCATTTCGCATGACGAAGTGGTCCACGGGAAAGGCTCGCTGCTGAGCAAAATGCCCGGCGATGAATGGCGGCAGTTCGCCAATGTCCGTGCGTTCCTGGCTTACATGTGGGGCCATCCGGGCAAAAAGCTGCTCTTCATGGGCCAGGAGATCGGACAGCGGGAAGAATGGAACTATAACGTTGGCGTCCGATGGGAACTGCTGGAGTTCGATTTCCACCGGAAACTGCAGAACCTGGTACGTGAATTGAACCGGCTGTACCGCGCCAATCCCGCGCTCCACCAGGTGGATTTTCATTCTGCCGGCTTCGAATGGATCGATTTCCACGATTCCGAAACTTCGGTCATTGCCTTCCTGCGCCGCGCGGAGAACCCCGCGGATTTTCTGCTGTTTTGCTGTAACTTCACACCCGTACCACGCCAGGGATATGAGTTCGGGGTGCCTGAAGAGGGATTGTATGAGGAGATTCTGAACACGGACTCCGAGCAGTTCGGCGGGTCGAATCTCGGCAATCCCTCGGGGGTCTCCTCGCGGCCCATCCCCAAGCACAATCGCCGCCACAGCATTGCTGTCACGCTGCCGCCGCTCGCCGTAATTTTGTTTCGCAAGCGCTGACCGCTATGCCCAAGTATGACGCCATCATCATCGGGGCAGGCCATAACGGCCTGGTCACCGCCGCCTACCTGGCGCGCGCCGGCAAAAAGGTTTTGGTGCTCGAGCGGCGCGAAATGGTGGGAGGCTGCTCCGTCACCGAAGATCTCTGGCCCGGGTACCGGGTTTCGACCGGCGCTTACCTCTCGAGTCTTCTGCAGCCGCGCATTGTGAGCGAGTTGGAGCTGCCACGCTACGGTTACCAGGTGGATGCCAAGGATCCCGCTTTCTTTTCGGTCTTCCCCGATGGCCGGCACTTTTTCATGTGGCAAGACCGGAGCAAGACGCTCGCGGAAATTGCCAGGTTTTCACGGCGCGACGCCGAAGTTTATCCGGCCTACGAAGACCAGCTCGAACGTATTTCTGAAGTGATCGAGTTCCTGCTGCTCACCACTCCGCCCCAGTTTCCTCCTCGCGGAATACTCGATCTCCTTGATTATTTGAAAATTGCCGGCCGTTTGCGGGGTGTTCGTCCCAAGGATTTGGTGGCGCTGGTGAAGATCTTCACCCAAAGCGCGGCTGAGTTTCTGGACGAATGGTTTGAATCGGAGCAGGTAAAAGTCACCCTGGCTACTGACGGGGTCATTGGCGCGAATGGGGGACCGCGTTCTCCAGGGACGGCTTACATCCTGCTGCATCATTGCATGGGCGGCGTCGCAGGCCACCGCGGTCTCTGGGGCTTTGTGCGCGGCGGCATGGGCGCAATTTCGGAGGCGATTGCGGCCTCGGCGCGTGCCCACGCTGCAACCGTGCGCACCAACGCTGCCGTCGATCACGTGCTGGTGCGCTCCGGTCGGGCCTACGGCGTGGTGCTCGACGGCGGCGAGGAAATCGAGGCGGGGATGATCGCCTCCAATCTCGATCCCAAGGTGACGTTCTTGCGCCTGCTGGACGAGCGCGAGCTGGAGCCGGATTTTGTGGCGGCTATCCGCCTCTTCCGCATCGAAGGGACCAGCGCGAAGCTTAACCTGGCACTCTCCGGGTTGCCCGAATTCCGCGCCTATCCCGGCGCCCCTGGACTCCATCACCGCGCCACCATGCACATCTGCCCCAATATCGAGTACGTGGAACGGGCTTGGGATGATGCCAAATACGGACGGCCGTCCGAGCGCCCGTTGCTGGAGCTGACCATTCCCACCATGTACGACCCCTCGTTGGCTCCCACTGGCCGGCATATTATGGGGATCTTTCTGCAATATGCGCCCTACACCCTGCGCGAAGGCACCTGGGACGCCTTGCGCGACCCGTTCGGCCAACGCATTCTGGCGCTGCTTGAGGAATATGTCCCCAACATCCGCTCTATTGTGGAGCATTGCCAGGTGTTGACGCCGCTCGACCTGGAACGCCGCTTCGGCATCACGGGCGGCAATATCTTCCACGGTGAAATGAGCCTCGACCAGATGTTCGTAATGCGCCCGGTGGCAGGCTGGGCGCGCTACCGCACTCCCATCCGGGGCTTGTTCCTCTGCGGCGCCGGCGCCCATCCCGGCGGCGGCGTTATGGGCGCCCCAGGCTACAATTGCGCGCGGGAGATGCTGAAGGGAAGATAAGAGCCGGCACCGCAGGTCGTGGGGCAGAC
>JASHQT010000337.1 GCA_030039005.1 Bryobacteraceae bacterium | reverse complement strand
CCATTCTGGCTATCATTGCCGTCCTTCTGATTCCTCCCTATGCCGCGAACTGGCGGCTGCAAGGTTATCTCAACGATTTCGCGGACGACGCCGCGGCTTCCCACAAGACGGCGGACGTGGTGCGCAGCGAGGTTATGAATGCAGCCGCTACTTTGGGATTACCGGTCGCGAGCGATGACGTACAGGTGACGGCGACTGGCGCCGGCGTGAAGATCGACGTCCTATACATTGTGCACGTGGATGTGGCCGGCTACACCATTGATTTACATTTTCGCCCGCAAGCGGGCGGGTGATTTACATTTTCGCCCGCAAGCGGGCGGGGGATTCGCATTTTCGCCCGCAGGCGGGTGGACAGATGCGCCTATCGAGCGGTGGTCCACTCGCGGACGTCCGCGGGGTCCAATTCCTCGATACCGACCGAAATCACCTGAACACGCTGGCCTTCGCGCATTTGCTGCAACAAAGCCTGGCGGCCATTTTGGAATCGGACCGCGTCGCGATAAGTGTTGACCTCCGCCGAGATTTCCATGAACTGGACTTCTTCCACTTCGCAGACGCCCAGTTCGCGCTGCAAGCTTTTGGGAATGTCCGACAGCACCAGCCGGGAGCCCGGGGGAATGCAGACGGCCGGGACCCGCTTCTCGACTTCCCATTGGGGGTTGCGGCCCAAAAACCACGCCTTGGCCCGCGACCACACGGAAGCGTGCGCCATCTGTGCCGCCGAAATGACCGGAGCCAGATCCGCTGGAGATGCCAAGCCGAGCGATCCAGCCCCGAACCGGTGTACCACCAGGTTTTCCCCATCGCTCGCCAACCGATTAGGATACGTATGCAGCGAATAGTCACACATCTTGTTGTTACTCCTGCGTCTGAGACGTCTCCCCGGCCCATTTCGGCGCTCAGAGTAACCGTGACTCGGGAAAAGGCTTGCCCCGGGCGGATTTACCGGAAAGTAAAAGCCCGCCTCAATTCACGAGGAATCGAAGCGGGCGTTGGATAGCCCTCGGAGGAGTGAGCTAGTTCCTTTAGTAGTGTCGCTCTTCTTGTACTCGGTTTGCAACTCAATTCTCACGCCTCTTTGGGGCTATTACGTAGTACAGCTTACTAATCAGAGCCCAAGGATGCCTTTTACGGCGCCGATGACGATGCACACGACCGCGAATCCCAGCATCCCGTACTGGATCCAGGTCCGCGTGGCATGGGCGATGTCGAGTGCGAAGCCTTCAGGCCAGTTCCAGAGGGCAAAAGAGGCTTCCTCTACCGGATCTCCGGCAGCTATAAGTACAGACGGCGCGGTGGCGGGGCTCTCCTGTACGAGCTCCCCAGCCGGCACGAGCCCGGTAGATGGGTTCTCCGTCTCACTCTCCACGCGCCAGCAATATTGGAGGAAAGCTTCGACGGGGCTAATAGGAAATCGAGGGTTTGCGTACCAAAACGAGATCCTTGCATGGTTCAGTACCAGAAGCAAAGGCCGGCACGCAGAAATCAGACATCTTTCTGTAACTTTTCTGCCCCAGTAAAATCCCCAGTTTGCTGAGATGGTTTGCCCTGAACGTGCACGCCTGCTGATCGACTATCGAGACGCTGTGCATCGGTATTCCGACCGGGTGCAGGACTTGGTGGAGATGATCGGTTTGGACATCAATGCCGACGCGGAGTTGCTTCGCCGCAGAGTGAGGGAAGCATGGGACGCCTCCGAAAAAGCGCGTGTATCGCTTGCTCGGCACGAAGGCGGCCACTTCTGCGACCGATCTGACTTCAATGCCGCGCCGAGCCGAGCTTGAGCCTACGGCGCAAGGCTATTGACTTCCCCTTTTATTCGCCTGACAATGGAGCCATGGCCCTCACCAAGCGGCAAAAGGAAGTGCTGGATTTCATCGCCGATTTCGTCGAGGAAAACGGCTACAGCCCCAGCTACGAGGAACTGGCGAATGGGCTGCACCTGGCGTCGCTCGCCACGGTGCACAAGCACATCCAGGCGCTCGAATCGCGGAATTACCTGCGGCGGCTGTTCAACCAGAGCCGATCGCTCGAAGTCTCGGCGAAGTACCTGCAGGAGCGGCGCAGGGGCCGTGCAGCGGCACGCCCGGCTGACATTCCCCTGGCCGGCCGCATCGCGGCGGGCGCACCGGTGGAGGCCATCGAAGGCCAGGACATGCTGCACTTCGCCGATTTCGCCGGCAAAGGGGATACGTTCGCTTTGCAGGTGAGCGGCGAATCGATGATCGACGATCACATCATGAGCGGCGATTACGTGCTGGTGGAGCGCGCGCAGCAGGCAAGCGACGGCGAGATTGTGGTGGCATTGGTCGACGGTACCGATGCGACGCTCAAGCGCCTGTATCACGAGCCCGGCGGACGCATCCGGTTGCAGCCGGCGAACGCGTCCATGCAGCCCATTCTCGTGGATGCCGCTGCGGTGCAGATTCAGGGGCGCGTGCTCGCGGTCCTGCGCAAGTACAAATAAAGCTCCATCCGCTGTTACATTCACTTACACTCGGCCGCCGGAAGGCGCGAGAGCGCATGCTAGACTGAAGGCAACATGGGTGGTCTGGCGAGCGGCATCAAGCGATTCTTGCTTTGGGACTATCCGCGCGCCGGCTGGCAGTACGACGTGATGGTGGGGCTAATTCTGGCGTTCATTTTTCTGACGCCGCGGGAGTGGTTCCGCGATCAGCCGCGCGCCAACAGCATCGTGATGCTGCCCTCCGAACATGGTGAAACGGTCTTCTGGATGGATGCCCAGCAACTTTCGAACACACCCGAAAACGCGCGGCCGCAGGAGGCCAGCGCTCTGCTCCAGGCGCGCACCGGCAAGAAGTATCGCGTGGTGCGTCTGGAACCCATCGTCGACTCCGAACAGGAAATCAAAGGATTCATGGCGTTCACTACGCCCTAGCGCGCGAGGCGCTTTTCGATCTCCCGTCCCCTGATGAACTGGCAACTGCGCAAATTGGTTGTGTGTCTGGCGCTCGCCGCGCCCGCGATTGTCGCGGCCCCGGACAGCGCGCTGGATCAGGTTTTGGCGCGCATGGACCGGGCGGCGAAAGACTTTAAATCCATGACCTCGCAGGTGACTTACGTGACTCATACCGAGGTGCTGAACGAAAACGACGAGGAAAAGGGCACCATCACGATGAAAAAGGTTCACGCGGGGGAAGTGGAGGGCCTGGTGGATTTTACCTCGCCGGATCGCAAGACTGTCGCCTTCGAGAAACGTTTCGCCCGCCAGTATTTGCCCAAGCTGAAGACGGTGCAAGTTTTTGATTTGAAGAAACATGCCGAGCAGATCGAGCAGTTCATCATGATCGGGTTCGGGACCTCCGGCAGCGAACTTGCAAAAGACTACGACATGACCGTGCTCGGGACGGAACCATGGGAGGGGCAGCAAACGGTGCATCTGCAATTGATCCCCAAGGCCGCGGACTATAAGCAATACGTAAAGGCCATTGAGCTGTGGATTCCCGCGCAAGGCGATCCCTACCCGCTGCACGAAAAAGCTCTAGAACCCTCTGGCGATTATCGTCTCGTCACGTATAGCGATCTGAAGATCAATCCGTCACTTCCCGCCGATGCGTTGAAGCTGAAGCTTCCGCCCGGCGTGCAAACGGTGTATCCAGGGAAATGAGGATGGGGGCGCAAAAGAGCAATCGGGATTCGAGCGGCCGTCTGACGTTCTTGGACTGGACACGCGGCGCGGCTGTGGTGGTGATGCTGCAAGGCCACGTGTTTCACTCCTTCAATCGCAACGATCTCAGGGGCGACGGGCCGTTCATGCTCTCGCAGTTTTTCGGCGGCATCGGTCCGGCGATTTTTTTGGTGCTCACCGGCATCACGCTTTCGTTTATCATGGACCGGCGCGAACGCCAGGGCGTGAATGCGTGGGGCCGCTGGTGGGCGGCGCTGCGGCGCGCGGGTTATCTATTCATGCTCGCGTTTCTGTTCCGCGTCCAGCTATGGACTTTCGCCTTCGGCCAAAGTCCGTGGACCGACCTGTTCCGCGTGGACATTTTAAACTGCATGGGATTCGCCATCGGGATCATGTCCATCATGGCGATTTTCACCACCGCCGAGCGCGTGAAGCTATGCGCGGGCCTGGGAGTGGCGATCGCGGCGGCGGCGCCATTGGTTTCGGCGATCGACTGGCGCTGGCTTCCGCCGCAGGTCTCCGCGTATTTCGTCCCCAGCTATCAATACTTCGCGTTCTTCCCGTGGGCTTCCTTCATCGCGTTCGGCATCAGCATCGGGAGCATTCTACGGCTGGTGAAACCTGAACAAATGAATCGCGTGATGCAGTGGGGCGGATTGCTCGGATTCGGCCTGATTCTGGG
>JASHQT010000336.1 GCA_030039005.1 Bryobacteraceae bacterium | reverse complement strand
GTTCACGGCGCGGGGGAGCTGCTGCGGCAGCTCGATTCACTTGACCCGTCGGCCCCGGCGTGGGTCCCGGTCCCTTCGATCGCGGGGGCTGCGCTTGATTGGCCCGTAACAATCGATCTTCGAGAGGTGCGCGGTCAAAGCGCCGGATGATCGAGTTCATTTCTTCCGAGTTGGGCGTGTCAATGAAAGCGAATCCCTTGGACTCTTGAGTCTCTGGGTTGCGGATCACCTTGACATCATCGTATACGAGGTTTTCTGCGTTAAGCCAGGACTTGATGTCGTCCTTGGTAACCCAGACGGGCAAGTTTCCGAGGAATACTGTAAAACTCATTCGAGGTCTGTCGTTAACTCCGTTGTTGGGGATTTTCGGGAACTGCTTCGCGGATGCGATCCATGAAAGCTAACCTATCGTATCACACGCCGCCTCACCCGGCAAAGGGAAGAGTTTTGCTAAACCGCACGTGGGGAAGGAGAAGGGTTTTCGGGGTTCCGGTCAACCTGGCCGGCGATGTTTTCGCGCTTCGCAGTCGCGCTCGAGTTGTCCACTTTGGGCTCCATCGAAACCAGAATCCCGCTGCGGTGCGTCAGGTAAACGATATAGATGGAGCCGTTCTCCAGCGCCCGATAAGCCGCCAGGTTTACGGGCATGTTCAAGTAGCGCAAGCAGAAAAAATATTTCTCGATGGGGTCCCGTCCGTTCGGCCGGTTGATCGTCTCCTCGCGCGCCTCCACCCGTCCCTCACGCGACTCCACTTTGCGGTCCAGTAGGTCGAAATACAGCGCGAACGGGACGCGGAAAGCTAAAAACGCGGCGATCGCCACGGAGAGCAAAATCGAGCCCACCATCGTAAGGGCGCCCATTCTCCCTTGGGCCTCAATCAGATCGTTGACGTGCGTAATTTTGGTAAGCAGCGCCGGAAGTGCGTCTGCAAATGAAAGCTGGTCGCGTCCGGCGGTGATCCAGGTCCAAACCACGAACGGCCCGACGGCAAAGAGGAATGTGAGAAAGGCAGGCCCGAAGCACCGGCCGGATAGCTGTTTTACCTGTTCCTTCGACAATCGCCCATTGCGATTCGCCTCCAGCGATTCGGGCGAAAAGTGCAAGGCCTTGGACAGATCGTACAGGACCTGTTCTTTGGTGCGGTATGTGGCGGCGTCTTCGACCACGCTAGGCTTGGACCACGTTACTCTAGGACTACCTGAGAAATATCGACCGTGGGGGGAGGGTACTTTAACCGCATGCTGTCCAGGGCCCGCACCACCAGATCGGCCACTAGGTAGTTCCGGAACCATTTGCGGTCGGCCGGAATCACGTACCAAGGCGCGGCGAGCGTACTGCAGCGTTCCAGCGCCTCCTCGTAGGCCTCGGTGTAATTGTCCCAGTGCTTGCGCTCCTCGAAATCCGGGAGCGAGAGCTTCCAGTTGCGGGAAGAATCCTTAATGCGCGCCTCAAAGCGCTTGCGCTGTTCCTCGCGGCTGATGTGCAGAAAGAACTTCAAAATCGTCACGCCGTTTTCGCTCAGCATCTGCTCGAATTCGTTGATCTGCCGGTAGCGATGGCGCCATACCGCTTTCGGCACCAGATCGTGCACCCGCACCACCAGCACGTCTTCATAATGCGAGCGGTTGAAGATCCCGATGTTGCCCCGCGGCGGAACGGCGCGATGAATGCGCCATAAGAAATCGCGCGCCAGCTCGAAGGGCGTGGGCGCCTTGAACGACATCACGTCACAGCCTTGCGGATTCACACCCGACATCACGTGCCGGATGGTGCCGTCTTTTCCCGATGCGTCCAGTCCCTGCAACACGATGAGCAGCGAATACCGTTTGTCCGCATACAGCAGATGCTGCAGCTCGCGCAAGCGCTGCAGCGTCTTTTCATGCTTTTTGTCGTCACGCTTCTTTCCAAACGTGTCGCCCGGATCCCGATGCTTAAGGCGCAGTTTGCTGCCCGGTTCTACGATGCAGTGCTTGGCCAGACCCACACCAGTAATATCGGCAGTTTCGGAGAGATAATGGCATTTGCTGAGCGCTTTTTGCAGATTGGCCGTTGGCTGGACGGGCACGCTCTTGCTAGGGATCGCCACTGGAGTGTCCCTTCAGGCAAAATCCCCGCTCGACGAGTTTCATGCCCGCCGCGCAGCCCTGCGGCAATCGCTGGGTGACCAAGGAGCCGACGGAGTCCTGCTGCTCCGCGGCCGCGCCGAAGCCTACGACCCCGTCTATCGCTTCCAACAGGACCCCAATTTCTACTACCTGACGGGCTGGACCCAGCCCGGCGCCGCTCTCCTGCTGACCCCCTCCGACGAAATCCTCTTCCTGCCTGCGCATAACGAGACCGCCGAGAAATACTCGGGCAAACGCGCCTCCGCTACCGACCGTGGCGTGCAGACGCTCACCGGTTTCGACAACGTCCTCCCCCTCGACCGGCTGGAATCCGAACTCGACCGCGCGCTCACCTCCCATACGCGCCTTTACGCCCCCTGGACCGAAGCCTATGCCAGCCAGTTGCGCGCGCGCTACCCCTTCCGCGAGGTCGCCGACGCCGGTCCGCTGATCGCGAAGCTCCGGGTGATCAAGTCGGCCGGCGAAATCGCCGCCATCCAGCACGCCACCGATGTGAGCATTCAGGCGCATCGCGCCGCTTGGAAATATCTGGCCGCTGGCGAGTACGAGTACAATGTCGCCGCAACCCTGATCGGTGCCTTTCTCAACGCCGGCTGCGAAGGGCCGGCCTATTCGCCCATCGTCGGCGCTGGTCCCGACGGAGCCATCCTGCATTACATGGCCAACGGGCGGCGCATGGATTCAGCCGACCTGGTGGTGATCGATGCGGCGGCCGAATGCGACGGATACGCGAGCGACATCACCCGCACTGTTCCCCTGAGCCGCAAATTCACCCCGCGCCAGCGCGAGCTTTACGAAGCCGTGTTAGGGGCTCAGAAGGCCGCCATCGCCGCCGTGAAGCCGGGCGTCGAGCTCGCGGGCTCTGGCGAATCGCTCACTAAAATCGCCCGCGACTATATGAACGCTCACGGCAAAAACCTCAACGGCGAGCCGCTCGGCAAATACTTTACCCACGACATCGGCCATCAGGTTGGGCTGGACGTCCACGACCCACCGGCCAACGGCCCGCTCGTCGCAGGCATGGTGATCACCATCGAGCCGGGCGTTTACATCCCCGAGGAAAAGATCGGCATTCGCATCGAAGACGTCGTATGGGTGACGCCCTCAGGCGCCAAGGTTTTGAGCGCCGCGCTCCCCAAGGATCCGGACGAAATTGAAAAAGCCCTCGCCCAATAAGCTCACTTTCGGCCATGTCGCCGTGATCGCCGGCGTGCTCCTCGCTGCGATCGTACTGGGCTGGACCTCTCTCGCCTCCCAGATCGACGACGACACTTACGATCTGCTGTACCGCGCAAATCCGCCCGCGGTCCCGCACTCGCACGCGGCGATCCTGGCCATCGACGATGCCACCTATCACTCCCTCGGCGGCGTGCGCGCTTACCGCACCATGCTGGCCCGCGCGCTCGAGCTGCTGGCGCCCGCCCAACCCAAGGTGATCGCGATCGACATGATCCTCGCCGACAAAGAGGACCAGCCCGAGGACGATCGCCTGAGCCGCGCCATGCAGTTGGTCAAGAACCTGGTGCTGGTAGCGCATCTCCAGCTCCAGAACGGCCAATGGGAGCTCCCCCTGGATCAATTCCGCCGCACGGCCGCCGCCCTGGGCCACGACCGCGCCGACGAGTTTTCGCGTGACGGCGTGACGCGCCAGATCCCGCTCGAACTCCGCGCCGGGCGCGAGCGTCATTGGGCGCTGGCGCTCGAAACTTTCCGGCTCGCGCGCGGCCGGCCCATTCTCGAATCGCCCGACGACCTTCAGATCGGAAACGAACTCATTCCCGCGCCACGTTCCACGGACCGCGCGCTGCGCGTGCTGTTCACCCGCGAGCCGATCCCCCAGGTGTCTCTGCTGGATCTTGCCAAGAATCCCCAACTCGCCGAGCGTTTTCGCGGCAAGATCGCCTTCATCGGTGTGACCTCCATCTCCGCCACTTATGACCGCGTGGCCACGCCTTTCGGCCAGGGCCGCGTCCCCGGCGTCGAAGTGCACGCCCAGCTTTTCGAAACGCTCGAAAACGGCCAATTCCTAACAGGCGCCTCCAACCTGGCAACACTCGGATTCTCGCTTGCAGCGGGGATTCTTGCGGGCCTGATCTTCGCGTTTCTCGCGGGCTGGCCGGCTTATTCGAGCGCCGGAGCTTTGCTCGCCGCCGTTACCGCGACACCGTTTCTGCTGTTCCGGCAAGGCGTCGTGTTCCCAGTCTTCATGCCTCTGGCCTCGGCCTGGCTCACGGGAATCGCCGCGGCCAGTTACCAGCATTTTGTCGTGCGCCGCGCGCTGCACCGCGCCGAAGCCGAACGGCGCCATTACCAGCAGGCCATCCACTTCGTCACGCATGAGATGCGCACGCCCCTCACGGCCATTCAAGGATCGAGTGAGCTGATGGGCCGCTACGCCTTGAGCGAGGAGAAGCGCAAACAGATCGCCGAGCTGATCAATCAGGAATCCAAGCGCCTGGCCCGTATGATCCAAACCTTCCTGGACGTCGAGCGGCTCTCCGACGGCCAGATGGAACTGAAGCGCGAGCCGTTCGAGCTGCGCGAAATCGTCGAGGCTTGCATCGCGCGCGCCCGCCCCCTCGCCGAGCGCAAGAACATCCGCATTGTCACCGAAGCGCTCGACGGCGGCATGGATGGCGATCGCGAGCTCATGGAATACGCGGTCTACAATTTGCTGACCAACGCGGTGAAATATTCGCCGCCCGATACGCAAATCACCGTGGGCTGCCGCATGGAATCAGGCCAATTGCGCCTCTCGGTGGCCGATCAGGGCATCGGCATGGATGCCAGGGAGCTGCGCCAGATCTTCCAGAAGTTTTACCGCACCAAACGCGCCGAAGCTTCGGGCGAAGCCGGAACCGGAATCGGCCTTTCCATCGTCGAACAGATTGTGCAGCATCATGGCGGTAGAATGGAAGTTACCAGCCAACCGGGCCACGGATCTTGTTTCACCGTGGTTTTCGCCGCTCGTTCCCGCGCGCCGCGGCCTCCGGCTGTGTCAGTTTAATCGGAGACCCATCGTGCCGGAAACCATCGTTCAGAAACTTCTCGTGGTAGAAGACGACAATTCTGTTCGCAGTACCATCCAGACTTTCCTCGAAATGGAAGGCTATTCGGTGGACGCAGTCGCGTCCACGCGCGAGGCCCTGGAACGGTTACGCGACGACGCCTACCCGATCGTCATTTCCGACATCTATGTCGACGAGCGCACCGGCCTGGATGTGCTCGAAACAGCGCGCAAGAGGAATCCGCAGTGCGCCGTGATCCTGATGACCGCGCGTGGCACCATCGAAACCGTGATGAAAGCCACGCAGGGCGGCGCGTTCGACTATATCGCCAAGCCCTTCGAGCTGGACCGTATGCTCGACACCGTCAAGCGCGCCGAGGCCTCGGTAGCCGACCATCCCGACGACAAGGAAACCGCTATCGACGATCTGCCGGAGAGTGAAATGATCGGCAGCTCGCCTAAAATGGTCGAAATTTACAAAACCATTTCGCTCGTCGCGCCGACCAACGCCACGGTGTTGCTCGAAGGTGAAACCGGCACCGGCAAGGAAATGATCGCGCGCATGATTCACAACAACAGCTCGCGCGCCAACCAGCCGTTCGTTCCGGTGGATTGCGGATCCATCGCGCCGTCATTAATGGAGAGCGAACTGTTCGGCGCCGTCAAAGGCGCATATACCGGCGCCGATCGCGACCGCATGGGCGTCTTCGAAGCGGCCAATAACGGCACGGTATTTCTGGATGAAATCGGCGACCTCGAACTGGGTTTTCAGCTCAACTTGCTGCGCTTCCTCCAGGAGAAAGAGATCCGCCCGCTCGGTTCCCCGCGCGGAAAGAAAGTGGACGTGCGCGTGATCTCGGCCACCAATCGCGATCTGCAGAAGATGGTGGAGCAGGGTAAATTCCGGGAAGATCTGTGGTACCGGCTCAACGTGGTTCGCATCATCCTGCCGCCGTTAGTGGAGCGCCGCGGTGATGTGCCTTTGCTGGCGCATTATTTCTTGAAGAAATACAACGAACGCTATCACCAGCAGGCGCGATTGACCGAATCCGCGATCCGGGCACTGGAAGACTATAGCTGGCCCGGCAACGTCCGCCAGTTGCAGCACATGATCGAGCGGCTGACCATCGTGACGCCGCAAGGACGCGTCGATGACGCCGCGGTTCGCGAAGCCATCGAGCTGACAGAGCCGCGCGACACGACGAGCGAAACCCTGGCTGACACCGAAGCCGATCAGATCCGGCGCGTTCTCGCGGCCACCGGCGGGAACAAGAGCCGGGCGGCGAAAATCCTCGGCATTGAGCGCAAGACGCTTTACCGAAAACTCGATCGTATGGGATTGTAAAGCGCCCCAAAACCGAGCAGACGCCCCCTATTTTTTCCCCGCCATCAGGCATATAATCATACCGGCTCGTTTCATACTGGGGCATATCGCCCCGGTCCGGACTCATTAGCCGGCCTTCAAACGCCGGCCCCGTTATAGCGTGAATCCTCTGGAGGTTCTATGTTCGAAAGCCTCGACGAGCAACTCAAGCTGGAACACCGCAAGAGCATGTCCAGCCGGGAACGCATGATTCCCTGGATTTTGGGAATCGCCATCGTCTTAGTCGTTTTTGCTGCCCTCTACTGGGGCATCCACATGATGCAAGGCGGCTGAAGGGCAGCCCCGCCGGGAAATCCTTTACAGGCTGCGGCCGGGCTCTGAGTGTGTCAGTCCGCAGCCGCCACACCGGGTTGGCAACGGGAGCCCGTGCGGGAACCGGTGCGGGAACCAATGACACGCATCACGGCTTTCACCCGTTGGCGGTATTCGGGCGTGGGATTGTAAATCCTCAGCTTATTGTCTGTGTCTTTGCCCTTGTATCTATTGGATTGCCCAAGCTGAGCCGCCACATAGTGGATTCCGGCGCGGACCGAGCTGAACTTTTCCTTACAAGACGCCCACCCGAAGACATTGTTATTGGTGTACGTCTTCCCTCCGCTCGATTCCACGAACGAAATGCTAGGCAGCAAACGCCAATCCAGGTGGTTCTGATCCGCTGCCACGAGAAAATCCTTGGCCGCGTCGCGCAGGGGGCATTTGCGATCAGCGAAAAACTTCTGCAAGCTTGATAATCGCGGGTCGGCTTCCTTCACTTCTGCCGATGCCATGTACTGCTGGACGCTCGCGGTGACGGGCGCAGCCAACAGTCCGGCAACCAATAGAAGATCCTTCATTGGGTGATCCCTCCCTCAATTTTTTTCCGGTCGAACCCTCAATTTTTCCGGTCGAACTGCTTCCGTTGTGGAAGTCTATGAAACTAAAGGCCGTTAGGTACTATCTGGGCGGTTAATCTAATAAAATCAATAACTTAGCAGGATGGCGATCTCTTAACAAATCGCCAGTATAGCACGGCGCAAGGGTTGTCAAGGCCGGGGGTGGACCCTGCGGCGCCCGAGGATGGAGGGCGCGCTCTACCCCTACTGAGCCGCGTTCTGTGCCGCGCTGACCGCCGCTCCAATCACGCCATTCTCGTCGCTATTGGGCACTACTTCGAAGACGTAGCTTTGCAGCGTGCTCATCTTGACCATCTCTTGCAGGTACTGGTGAAGAAGATTGATATCGAGGTGTCGGGCGTTGAAACCCGAGATGAAGAACTTTCCCGGACCGGCCAAATGAATGGAATTCGCCGTGGCCGCGGCGAGCGCGCGATGCCAGAGCTTGACGAACTCCACGCAGCGTTGGTCCCGCTTCCGGGCATTTTCAAAAACCTCGTCCGGTTCGATGTCCAGGAAGCGCAGGCGCATTGCGCGCTGTCCCATAATGCCTTCCAGGTGCCCGATCCCCCCGCAGCCGCAATAGCGCTCGCGCGGGTCGAGCGACACCACCACGTGGCCGCCCTCCCAAACCCCCTCGCGACGCGGATAGACACCGAATCCAACCCCATTGCCCAGCGTCCAGACGCGAATGAACCTGTCCAGATTCCCGTGGGTCGCCGCCAGGCCGGCGGCCAAAACGTCGGCGTCGTTGTAGACGTAGACCGGAGCCGTGATGCCGTAATTTCGCAAGGCGTCGCGCAGCATATCCTGCATGTGCGCGCCTTTCAACTGGCGTAAATTGGGCGACTCCTCGATAAACCCGCAATTGATAATGCCGGGCAGGCCGACGCCGATCGCCTCCACAGCCTCGCCCGCCGCTACCGCGCGAATCTCTTGGGCGAAACGCTCGGCGATTCCCTCCGCCGGCAGGCTCAGCAACGGCTCGTCTTCGGGACGCTGCTCGTAGATCCGCGGCTTGCCGACCAATTTATGCCCTTCCACCAGGCCGGTGGCGATGTCCTCGGCGGTCGTGATCCCAATGCTCCGGCCCATGCGCATCCCTACCAATTCGCCAGTTTGTTGAGGCCGTTGAACGCCGCGGCTTTGTAGCACTCGGCCAGTGTCGGATAGTTGAAAACCGTGTCCACGAAGTATTCCACGGTGCCGCCCAGAATCATAACTGCCTGGCCGATGTGAAGCAACTCCGAAGCGCCTTCTCCAATCGCGTGGACGCCCAGCAGTTGCTTGGTTTCGCGATGGAAGACCAGCTTCAGACGGCCCGTGGTGTCGCCGCGGATCTGCCCGCGCGCGATCTCGCGGTAATACGCCACGCCCACCTCGTACGGCACATCCTCGTCGGTGAGCTGTTCTTCGGTCTTGCCGATGAAGGAAATCTCCGGGATGGTATAGATCCCGTAAGGATAACCGGCCGGGTTCGAGATCAACTTCTTTCCGAATGCCCCGGCGGCGGCGATACGGCCCTGCTCCATGGAAACCGAGGCCAGGCTGGGAAATCCGATCACGTCACCCACGGCGTAGATGTGCGGCTGCGCGGTGCGATATTCGCAATCCACTTTGATGCGCCCGCGCGGATCCGCTTCCACTCCCGCGGCTGCCAGATTCAGTTCGTCGATGTTTCCCTGCCGGCCGACCGCGAACAGCAGAGCGTCGCCCGAAATCTTTTTTTGGCTTTCCAGCTTCGCCACCACCGTCCCTTCGGGGGTCTCCTCCACCGTGTCCACCTCTTCGTTCAAGCGCAGCGTCACCCGATGATCGCGCAGATTATACGATAGCGCCTCCACCATTTCGGCATCGGCGAACTCGAGCAGGCGCGGCCGTTTCTCCACCAGGATCACGCGCACGCCGAGTGCGGCGAACATGCAGGTGTATTCCACGCCGATCACGCCGCCGCCCACGACGATCAGCGTCTTGGGAATTTCCGGCATGTCCAGAACCTGATCGCTATCGATGATGTTGCGGCCGTTGATGGGCACTTTCGCGGAAAATGCCGGCTTCGTGCCCGTGGCAATGACGATGTGCTCCGAGCAGAAGGTCTGCTCCTGGCGCGAGTTCGCTACCTTTACGGTGTGCGGGTCGATGAAGCAGGCTATGCCGGGGATCAGCTCGATGTTGTTGCGCGACAACTGGGCCTGAATGACGTCCACTTCGGTCTTGATCACGTGCTGGACCCGGAACGCCAGATCCGCCATCGTGATCTTGTCCTTGACCCGATAATTTACGCCATAGATGTTGCGGTAATAGTACCCAGAGAGGTGAAGTACTGCCTCGCGAAACGTCTTGCTGGGAATTGTACCCGTATTGACACATACCCCGCCAACGACTTCACGACGCTCCACCAGCGCCACCCGTTTTCCCATCTTGGAGCCCTGGATGGCCGCTCTCTGGCCCGCTGGTCCGGAACCGATGACTATGAGATCGTAGCTTTGCACCGTGGAACCAATTTAACTCACGCACCCGCCAACTCGCACGAAAGGAAACAGACAATTGTGTTGCAACTGTGTCAAAAAGTGCAGGCGTGGAAAATCTTACAGGTTACCCATCGGTTGAAACCTCACATAGTCATAGCCAACCCCCCTAAAATCATAACTAGTGGAACGATAGTACTATTAGTTTGTCGTTTGGAGAAATGCGTGCTATAGTACCGCAAGAAGGAGAAGCCTAATGTCACTTCGTTATATACCTGCGATTTTGGGGTCCCTGATCATTATCTCGATGGTCAGTGTAGGATGCGCCACGAAAAAGCACGTCCGTGAAGCTATTGCACCTGTGCAGAACCAGCTCAACCAGACGGACGCGCATGTGAGCGCCCTGCAGAAACAGAGCGATGATCAGAAGCAGGCCATTGGGGATTTGGATCGTCAAGTAGCCACCGCTGACGAAAAGGCCACCGACGCCGGCAAGAAGGCGGATGCCGCAGCGGCGAGCGCGGCCCAAGCCAACACAGCCGCTCAAGCTGCCGCTCAGCAGGCGCAAGCCGCCAACACGTTGGCGCAGCAGACTGGCGCTCGGCTGGATACCACCATCCAGAATCTGGACAATTACAAGCTCATCAGTACGTCTCCTGTCTATTTCCGCTTCGGACAGAGCAAGCTGGATAAAGACGATCAGGCCAAGTTGGACGACACCATCCAGCAGCTCAACGGAATCAAGGGCGGTTACGTAATCGAAGTGGAAGGATTTGCGGACCGTACCGGAAACGTGGCTTACAATCGCGATCTCGCCCGCAAGCGCGCCGATGCCGTAGTGCATTATCTGGCGGTGGAGCATAACATTCCGCTGCGCTCCATCCGCGAGCTGGGCGTAGGCAGCGATTTCCCGGATGCCGAAAACAAAACCCGGGCGGAACGCAAAGAGAACCGCCGCGTGGATGTGAAGATTTACCAGCTCGACGTCACCGGAACCGGACAGCAGGCTGAAAACACCGTGCCGGCCATCGCTGGCGCTCAGTAAATCCGCGGCAAAACGATACCGATCGGCGCGGCTGGATCGCACGGCTTTAAAGCTGGCCCGGCCGCGCTTTTATTTTTTCTTCGCCGCTTCTGCTTCGTGCCGCCGCGCGCCGCGCAAGACGTCCGGCAGAGCGTAGTTGCCCTCGTGGCAGGCATACTCGTAAATCGGCTTATTGGTCGCTGGCCACGTATATTCGCCGGTCCAAGGCCGGTCCCATGTGTCCGGGTCCTCCACCGTAAAGCGATAAAGCAGCGTCTTGTCGTTCACGCGCGTGAAGCGCTCCACCACGTGCAGGTTCTCCGTGGATCCGCGAAAGCGCGTCTTGTCGTTGAAATTGGTGGTGTCCACAACCAGCGTGTCGCTCTCCCAATGTCCTACGGAATCGCCCATCCAGCGGCGAATGCTCTGCGGCAAATGCTGCGCGTTCATCCGCACGATACGCGCGTCGTGCACCATTTCGCTCAGGATCATAATCGAATCGGGAGTCTGCACGATCTGATGTAGGTCATTGTAGAAATAGTCCGGAAGCGCGGGCGGACCCGAAGTGGACCCAAACCCCAGCAGGCAACGTTCGCCGAGTGGCCGCTGCTCCGGGTTGTCGAACGCGCCGGGTGGCTCGGCGTTAGGATCTTGATTCTCGCGCGCGTCCGAAGTGGGCGTGGCTCGAACCGCCGCCGCCATTCGCTTGCGCGCCATCGCATTATACGGAGGCACCCGGCCATCCGCCGGATCGACGACAATCGACGTTCGAATCTGGCCGTCGACCACGGTAAACGCCGAACCCTGCTGCAACCAGAACCGGTTGTAGCCGCCAACGGCGCCGCCGCCCGCCCGCTCCAGGATCTCAAAGAATGATTTTGGAGCGCTGGTGTCGCCGCCCACAGGCGGCGCTGGACGATCGGCCGATTCGCGCTGATTGTCTGTGGCGCGGCGCGCCATTTCGGCCTTTTCGAGCGCTGCGGCTTTATCCTTTGTCAGAAACGGCGGATCGCCAGGCAAGCGCTCGAGCGGCGTCATCATCGACAGGTCGTAAGTGCCTTGCAAGTCCGGATGTCCATCAGGCGTCCGAGGGATCGGCTGGGCTTTGTTCTGCCCCGGAGCCGGAAGACTGAGCAACAGCGCTGCCGCGAATATCCATGCGTTCTGCATATCCAACCTCCTCAATGCTTCACTGCAAGGGGTGCTTCCGGTACTTTCCGTACATCAACTCTTCCACGAACTCCACGCACTTAAAATCGAGAAGTTGCGCGTTCTTCTCCTGGCGGCGATACAGCGGCATGCTGATCTTCCAAGGACGGGTAAAAACCTCGGAATCCTCGATGGTGGCTTCGTACGAAATGACGTCCGGGCTCGTCCGTCTATATCGCTCCACGACGTGCAGCTTGTCGGTATGGAAGTTGCCGGAGCGGTCAAACCAGGTCTGGTCGTTGAATCCCGTGACGTCGACCACCAGCGTGTCGCCCTCCCAATGCCCGACGGATTGGCCCATCCAGGAATCGGTGGGAGCCGGGCCGGGGTCCTTCAGAAAAACGTTGCGCACCGCGCCTGCGTACTCATAAACGAACGTCAGCGCGCTCGCACTTTCCAGGATCTGGAACGGGTACGGCATATAGGTGGCGCGCGGAACGCCGGGGAGATAGCACTTGATCTCCGGATCGCGATTCAGCCAGTCCTGCTGGTTCTCCTTCCGGCGCGCGAGCGCTTCGGGCTTGTAGGGGATTTCGCCGCCTTCTACGACGCCCAGACCGGGCGGCACCGCTCCCACAGCGCCCAGCGCCAGGACGGGTGCGGCGGGCACGGAGCCGTAAGGACCGGAGCGCAACGCCATCGCCGGACGCGCCTCATGACCTTCGAGATCGTAGTTAGCTTCGTTCAGCGCCTGCCAGATTCCATTCAGGTCGGGTTTGCCGTTCGGCGCGCGCGGCGCCCGATAGACTTGAGCTGCCAGCGGCAGTGCGGCCGATAGAACTGCCGCCCCCAGGATCCGGCAAAGCGTTTTTTCCATGGACCGATCTTAGCTTAAGACCGATCTTAACTTAAGACCGGTCTTCCTGAAACTAATGCAGGGCTGCCGCCAGATCTTTCGCCAGGACTTCCGCCCGCTCCGCCAGGCTCTTGGCCCCAGCCAGGTCCGAAGCGCGCGCGGTCCGCGCCTGTTTCATGAAGTTCGCGATCTGCTCCACTTGGTCGGATTGATCGGCAGTCAGCCGATGCTCCTTGATCTGATCCAGGCTGGTCTGCGCATGGGCCAGGCTCTGATCGATGGAAGCGTTGTATTGTTTTTGTTCGTCCGAAGTGAGGACATCGGCCAGCTTGGGCGCGGGCGCCGGGGACTCTGGCGCCGCGGGAGCGGATGCCGCAGCGGGACCTGATGCTGCCGGAGCGGGAGCTGATGCCGCCGGGCTTGGTGCTGCCGTGCCGGATCGCGCCGCTTTTTTCGCGGGCTGAGGCGGCTTGTTCACTTGATAGCGGTTCGATGGCTTGGCCTCCGAACCCGTGGCGGGGGACGCAGGAACCGAGGTGGTCGCAGCGGGAGCAGAGCTCGCACGGGTCGTCGCCGGCGTCTGAGCCGCCGGGCTCGCATGCGGCGGCGCCGGTTGACTGGGAGCCGGAGGCGGCAGCGCCGGCACACTCACTCGCCGCTGCTCGCAGGAGGTCGCCCCTAGCAGCAATAGAGCCAAGCTCACTGGAAAACGCGGGAAAGACGGCATGAGCTCACGTGAGGATTCTCACTTTGGGAGTAACTGGCTTAACTGCCGATCGTGGCCGAAGTAAATGCTTCGCCCTGGTAATCGATCATTCTGGGAAAGCGCAACCGAAACGTAGTGCCCTTTCCCGGCTCACTGGCAAAATCGATTGTACCATTGTGCAATTGGACGAGCCGGAATGTGGTGGCGAGCCCGATTCCTGTGCCCGTCTCCTTGGTGGTGAAGTAAAGCTGGAATACTCGCGGCTGCACTTCGGGCGCTATGCCGGGACCCGCATCCGTCACCGTAAGCTGGCACTGCGCGCCATCGCACCCCGTGCGGGTGGTGAGCGTTCCTCCGCCCGGCATTTCTCCGCCCGACATCGCTTCCATCCCGTTATTGATCACGTTCAGGATCGCCTGCTTCAATAAATCCGCATCGCCGTTGATCCATAATTGGCCCGGCTCCAGAACGGTCTCAAGCACGACGTTGTTTGCGTTGGCTTCCGCCGAGACCAGCGCCAGAACCTGCATCACCAGTTCGTTGAAGTCGATGGGCCGGTGTTGCAGCTCCACCGGGCGATTGAAATTCAGGAAGGTCTTCACCACCGTGTCGAGCCGCTTGATTTCGCGCCCGATCACGTCCAGCTCCGGATATTGGGCATTGACTTGGCCGTCCAGCCTCGCTTTCAGCACCTCCAGATGCAAGGCCATGGCGTTCAGCGGGTTCTTGATCTCGTGCGCCACCCCGCCCGTCAGCCGGCTGATCGCAGCCAGGCGGGAAGAGATATCGAGCTGCTGTTCCAACTGCCGCCGGCTCTCGAGATCGCGCAAGGTCACCAGCATGCCCACGTCTTCTTCGCCCGGCCGGTTCTTGAGCAACTGCACGCCCACCAGAAGGCGCAGGGGCGCGGCGCCGGGACGCGCAATCGTTACCGGCTGTTCCTCCACCGACCTTCCGCTCTCCAGAGCGCCGGTAATCATCTCGCCTAAAATCGTAGAACGCGGAAACAGATCTTCCACGCTGCGTCCCGTCATTTGTTCATGGGTCCGATCCAGCATTCGCGCCGCCGGTTCGCCCGCCATGAGCAACCGGCCGTGGTTGTCGAACACCAATACGCCCTCTTCCAGACGTTGCAGCAGCCGTTCGATGTTGCTCCTCAGCTCGTCAGCATTCTGTTTCGCTCCGCGGTACTGCGCATCGAGCAAGCTCAGTTTGGAATGCACGTCGGCGAATTCGCGCGCCTCCCGTCCCTGCACCCGCGCGCCGAACTGGCCGGTCCGGATCAGGTCGATGCTTTGGCTCACGCGTTGCAACGGGTCCAGCAACAGGTTAGGCAGCACGGCTCCGAGAAAAATAGAGATGCAGGCCGCCAATGCGAACGCCAGCACCAGATTCTTGAGCGCGGGCTCCACTGAATGCCGCAACAAAACCGAACGAATCACCACGGTGATCTTGAACAGCACGTGCTTGCTGCCTTGAATGCCCAGCGGGCGGCTGGATACGTAGTTTTCACGGCGGGTCAGCAGATCCCAGAGATTCGCCGCCCACCAGCGCTGCTCGATCTGGTGAATATCCTCGGCGCCGGCGGCGGGGCTCGAAAACGCGCTATTGTGCGTGAGCGGCGTGGCCGCCAGAATATCGCCGTGATCGTCGGTGATCAGGATCGCCAGCGCCAGATCGGCCTTAGCCAGTGTGGACTTGAGCATGGCGGTGATGTCGGGGTCCCTACGGACGATTTCCGTCCAGGTGGCCTCCCACTGCGCCGGAGATGCGGGATGCAGCCCGTGCGCCGCCGTCTCCATGGTCAAGTGATTTTCGAGGTAAACACGGAACTGATCGGCCACCAGATCGGCGCGATCGGACGCCCCGCTGAAGGTGGCCTTGGTGAAATCCGACAGGTACAGCAAGGACATCACAACCACGACGGCGGTGACGAGTGCCACAATCGCGCCGCGCAGCCGTGCCTTGAGGGACATTTAAGCCTCGGTTCCGGCCTCCATTTCGGCCGCGCCGTATTCCTTGAGTTTGTTGAAAAGAGTCTTCAGGCTGATGCCGAGGATTTCGGCCGCCCGAGTTTTGTTGTTGCGCGTGTGCTTGAGCGTAATCTGGATGAGGGCTTTCTCCGCCTCACCTACGGTGGTCCCCACCGGCAGACGAACCGCATCCGGCTCCAGCTCCTGCTGCACCTGCTTGGCGCCCGCGGGCACGCCGAAGTCGCGCGGCAGATGATGCTTGGTGATGGTCCCTTCGCCGGCCAGAATCACAGCGCGCTCCAGTACATTGCGCAGCTCGCGAACGTTGCCCGGCCAGGAATAATGCCGTAGCATTTCCTTTACCTCGGCGTTGACGTCCACCACGCGAGTCTCGTGCTTGCGGTTCAGCACTTCGATCAGCGCCTCGGTCAACAGCGGAAGGTCCCCTTCCCGCTGCCGCAAGGGCGGCAAGGGAATGTGGAATACGTTGAGACGGTAATACAAATCCTCCCGTAATTCGCCTTTGCGCAACGCCTCTTCGAGAACCTTGTTTGTGGATGCGATTACCCGCACGTCCACCGCGATCTCGCTTTTTCCGCCCAGGCGCCGCACGAACGAATCCTCCAGAACGCGCAGCAGCTTGGCTTGCGTTCCCACCGGCATCTCAGCCAGTTCGTCCAGCAGCAGTGTTCCGTGCTGCGCCAGCTCGAAGCATCCGGCGCGCCGCTCCACCGCACCCGTGAACGCGCCCTTTTCGTGCCCGAACAGTTCGCTTTCCATCAACGTCTCGGGCAGCGCCGCGCAGTTGATGGCCACGAACGGACCGTCGCGCCGCGGGCTCAGGTGATGTATGGCGCGCGCCACCAACTCCTTGCCGGTTCCGCTTTCGCCGGTGATCAGCACGGCCGCTTTCGAAGGCGCCACCTGCCGGATCAGCGAGAATACCTGTTGCATGGCCGGACACGTTCCCACCAGGTCCACTAGCACACCCTGATAGGAAAGCTGCCGCTGCAACCGCTCCGCTTCCTCGGCCAAGCGGCTTTGCGTCGCCGCCCGCTCCAGCAGAACTTTTAGCGCGCTCGGTTGAATGGGCTTCTCCAGGAACCAGAACGCCCCTAGATCGTGCATGGTCTGAACCGCGGTCTCGATATTGCCGAAGGCCGTCAATACGATCGTGGGCGGCATGGTGTTCTGCGCTCCCAGCCGCTTCAGCAGCTCGAAGCCGTCCATGCGCGGCATCATCAGGTCCGTTACGAGAACGTGGGTGGGCGTATGAGACAGCTTGTCGTAAGCATCCTGGCCGTCGAAAGCGGTATCCACCGTGAATCCCCAGGACTGGATCATCTTGGATAGACCAGCGCGTTGGTTCTCTTCATCGTCGGCTACGAGGACGCGAACGTGAGGGGTTGAGGCGCTATTTCCCATTCACTTTAATTGTATCGTGGCGCGCACTTCGTCTGTATAGGAATGCTGAAAAACCCAATAGAATTGCAGTCCCCAGGGATATTCCGAGGGAAAGCGCGAATAGGGGCGGACGAAACTCCATGCGGACGCGATGGTCGCCGGCTGGGATGAGAACGCCGCGCAGCGCGATGTCGGTAGGATAAACATCCGCGGGCCGATCGTCGACCCACGCTCGCCATCCCGGGTAGTAAGTCTCCGAAAGCACCAGCAAACCGGCGCTCGCCGCGTGCACGGCAAGCTCGATCTGGTTCGGCTCGTAGCTCAGGGTCCGTACTTCCTCCGAGGCTCCCTCTGCCGCGGCTACAGAGAGCCTTTCCTCCACCAGCGCCGTCTGCCGCAAATCGATGGAGCGGCGAAGAATCAAATTTCGTGCCTCATCGAGCGATGCCACGCGGCGCGTATCGTGGACCAAGAAGAATCGGGGAAAGGCCTGCGTGTTTTCGAACAGTTCTTGGCCGGGCAAACTGCCAACGTGACGAAATTTTGCATTCGCGTTCAGCCGCGGCGCGTCTGCCGGGCGCGTGATCACGTAGCGCACGTTCAAAAGATCCAACACCGGCGAATCGAGCTTTTCGAGCGGATAATTCCATCCCCACCGGTATCCATCGTGCAGAAACAACCGGAGCTGGATCGCATTCTCAGGCGCCATCGGGCTGATGCCCGCCGCGCACGGAATCCGCAGAATCGGCGCGCCGTTGGTCCATTCCATGCTCGCGTCCACGGTGTCGAATCGCCAAGGCGGTACATTCTGCTGGACGTAGCGCCGCACTTGAGCGAGTACGGCAGGATTGCCGTCAAAGGCATCGGGCGTAACCGCGGGATCCGTCTTGAGCGACGCGAGATTCATCGGCCGGCCGGATCCTACGAGGAAAAGATCCAGCGCGATTGCAAGCGCAATCGCCCAGCGAACTCCGCTCGGAACGCGCAATGCATTCAGCCCCACCGCCGCCAAACCTGCGATGGCGAGGCTGAAGATGCAGTACGTGTATTCGGGATGGATCCCGATGCGCACCTGTTCGGGCAACAACGGGAACAGCACGCGCCAGAGAACCGTCTTGTCGCCCAGCATCCAAAACATCCCGAACGCGAGCACGAGTGCGAACAAAGCCGCTGTGCGATCGCGCCGCACGCCCACACAGTAGACCACTGCGAGAATGGCGAGCGCCAGTCCCGCGAGGCTGCTGTACAGATAAAGGAACGTCGGGTCCCACGGACCGTTGAAACGGTTGATGTCGAAGATGTTGTAATGGTCCGGCGCCACCAGCGATACCAGGCTTTGCCAATACAACCCGCCGCCCGTGCCCAGGTAATCGGCGCGGTACCGGGCCACGCTCCATTCGGTGAGTTGGGTGGTGGGAATGAATGGAAGGGCCGCTAGCGCGATGCCGAGCACGCATCCCGAGGCCGCCCAGGCGATCGCCGCCGGCCGCGCCATGCGCAGCGCGGCAAGCAATGCCGCGAACACGATGGTCGAGCCGAAAACCGCAACGGTGGACTGCGGAAATCCGCCCCACACCGCCAGGCCCAGCGCCGCCGCCAGCACCGCCAGCCAGTCCACCCGCAGCCGGTGCTTTAATTTCCAAACCGCCAGCCACGCGAGCGGCATCCACGCCGCCGCCATCATGGAATCGATGTGCTCGGCGCGCGAAGCGAAATAGCTTCCCGTTTCGAGCATCACGGCGCCGGCCCACGCCGCGGCGGATGCGAGCCCGAAGGCCCGGAACAAATGATAAGCGGCCACGCCCGCGATCCACACCTGCAACACCACCGCCCATTCGAGCAGCAGCGGCAGGCCGTACCACGAAGATCGGCTGCTGATGAAAGCGCTCGCAAGCACCAGCGGATGAAAGAAACACGCCTGGATATTCGCGAAGACCGGATATCCGGCGTAGTTGTAGGGATTCCACAGCGCGAAGCGGCCGCGCGCCAGCTCATCGCGCAGAAACGTGATCAGGGGAAGCTGGACCGCGTGAAAATCCCACGGAAACGAGTACTCGGAGCTGAAGAGCGGCTGGTGGAAGAACAGCACCACGACGGCCAGCAACGAGAGGTGCAAGCTAACCGCTCCGTACCGCTTGCCCCTGGCCCCCGATCCCCAACCCCCTTCCGCGTCCCGTATCATATTGGTTTGGACTTCGCCCGAACGTTCATACTAACGGTTCTCGGAACGGCGTGTTTCACGCCTGCGTTTGCGCAGCGCGAACTGTCGGGTTCCGCGCAAGCCCGCCTAGCGCTCGACCGCCTGAACGTCACCGGCAGCGTGCTGATGATCGCCGCGCATCCCGACGACGAAAATACCGCGCTGCTCGCGTATCTGGCGCGCGGCCGCAAGGTGCGCACCGGCTATCTGTCGCTCACGCGCGGTGAAGGCGGGCAAAACCTGATCGGCGCCGAACAGGGCGACGAGCTCGGCATCATCCGCACTCAAGAACTGCTGGCCGCGCGCCGCATCGACGGAGCCGAGCAGTTCTTTACCCGCGCCATCGACTTCGGGTTCACCAAAACGCCCCAGGAATGTTTCGAGAAGTGGGGGCGCGACAAAATCCTGAGCGACGTGGTCTGGGTGATCCGCCGCTTTCAGCCCGACGTCATCATCCTGCGTTTCAGCGGCACTCCTCGTGACGGCCACGGCCAGCACCAGGCCTCGGCGATTCTGGGCCGCGAAGCCTTCACCGCCGCCGCCGATCCCAAGCGCTTCCCCGAACAGTTGAAATGGGTCGAGCCCTGGCAGGCCAAACGCCTGATGTGGAATCCCGGCGCGTTCACCAAAGAACAGCGCGAGGAAGTGGAGAAGATGCCCAACCGCATCATGGTGGATCCCGGCGATTACGATCCCATCCTCGGCCACTCCTACGCCGAAATCGCCGGCATGTCGCGCAGCATGCATCGCAGCCAGGGCATGGGCGCCGCCGAACGCAAAGGATCGGCCAAGGATTATCTGATCACGCAGTCTGGCCCGGTGGCCACCAAAGACATCTTCGACGGCATCGACATTACCTGGAATCGCGTTCCCGGCGGAGTCGCTCTCGCGCAGTTGACAGCCGACGCCGCCCGCACATTTAATCCCGAAGATCCGGTCAAGACTGTGCCGCTGCTATTGAAGGCCGAGAAGTTGATGGCCGAGCTCAAGGATCCGGCTCAAAGTTCGATGATCGAGCGCAAACAGCGCGAATTGAACGACGCCATCGCGCTCTGCTCGGGTCTCTGGCTGGACGCCGCCGCGGACAAGTTCGCGGTGACGCCCGGAGGATCGCTCAAATTCGACGCGACAGCCATCAATCGGGACCACATGGCCGTCGAAGTGAAATCCATCGACATCGAAGGCATCTCGCCTTCCACCACGAAAGACAAATTCGGCGGCGTACTTCCTTTCAACGAGCCGAAAGTCTACGCCTTCACCACCACCGTCGGCGATCACGCGGCGCTCTCGCAACCTTATTGGTTGGTCGAACCGAAACAGGGCGACACGTATACCATCCCGAATCAGCTCGACGTCGGCTTGCCGGAAAATCCGCCATTGTTTGAAGCGCATTTCCATTTGCGGGTGGAATCGCAGGACGTGGAGGTGGTGCGCCCCGTGGAATATCGTTACATCGAGCGCGCGCAAGGCGAGCTGACCAGACCGGTGATCGTGGAACCGCCTGTCGCGTTGCAATGGTCGCAATCGGCGATTCTGTTCCCCAACGGCGCGCCCAAAACGGTTGAGCTCCAGGTAGAGGCCAACGTCGCCAAGGCGATCGGCGAGGTCCATATTCAAACGCCTCCCGGCTGGCGCATCTCGTCGCAATCCGGCGATTTCGACTTGCTGTCCAGCGGCGAGCAGGGACAGATTACGTTCCAGCTCACGCCTCCTTCCGATAGCACGCAAGGCGCCCTCGCCGCCACCGCGCGCATCGGCAATGAAAACGTGTCGACATCGATGGAGACCATCGCCTATCCGCATATCCCCACGCAGGTTTTGTTTCCGCCCGCCGACGCGAAGCTGGTGCGCGCCGACGTCCGCCTGCTGGCGAAAAACATCGGCTACATCATGGGCGCGGGAGACGAGATGCCGCAAGCGCTGCGGCAAATGGGCGCACAGGTGACGTTGCTCAGTGCGGAGGATCTTGCCGCCGGGAATCTCGGCCGCTTTGACGCCATCGTCACCGGCGTGCGTGCCTACAACGTGCGTTCCGATTTGCGCGCCAACGAGGGCCGCCTGCTCGAGTACGTGAAGAACGGCGGCACGCTGGTGGTGCAGTACAACGTTGCCGAAGGCGGCAATCCGTTCGGCGGCGATACGAACCTGCTGGCCAACATCGGGCCGTATCCCATCACCACCGGACGCGAACGCGTCACCGTCGAAGAGGCGCCGGTGGAGTTTCTGCATCCCGAAAGCCCGCTGCTCCACCACCCCAACGAAATTTCGGAGCGCGACTTCGACGGCTGGATCCAGGAGCGCGGCCTGTATTTTGCCTCCAAATGGGACAACCATTACCTGCCGCTATTTGAAACCCACGATCCCATGGAAAACCCGCTCACCGGCGTAACGCTCTACACGCCCTTCGGCAAGGGCGCCTACATCTTCACTGCCTTCTCGTGGTTTCGCGAATTGCCCGCCGGAGTACCCGGCGCGTTTCGCATCTTTGCGAATTTCCTGAGCGCCGGGAAAGACTAACGTGAGCGGCGCGCCGCACAAACCGCCGCATCAGATCGAAGACCCGCCTCCGCCCATCCTGGGCACGTGGCGCCGGATGTACGCCACGGTGCTGATCTACCTCGCATTGCTGATTTTCGTCTTCTATATCTTCACCCGAGTCTTCGATTCATGAGACCGCTCGATTGGGCGGTGATGTTCTCATGGCTGGCGTTCATCGTGAGCTACGGGCTGTATCGCGGCCGCGGCTCGACCACCATGAACAAGTATCTGCTGGCCGGAAAAACGATGCCCTGGTACGCCATGGGACTTTCCATCATGGCCACGCAGGCCAGCGCCGTCACGTTCATCTCCACCACCGGCCAAAGCTACACCGACGGCATGCGTTTTGTGCAGTTCTATTTCGGACTGCCGATCGCCATGGTGATCCTCTGCGCCACCGCCGTGCCGATTTTTCATCGCGCGAACGTGTACACCGCGTACGAATACCTGGAGCATCGCTTCGATTCGAAGACGCGCTCCCTGGTGAGCCTGATCTTCCTGATCCAGCGTGGACTCGCTGCCGGTATCTCGCTGTACGCACCGGCTGTGGTGCTCTCGGTGATTCTGGGCTGGTCCGACCGCACCACGACGATTCTGATGGGCATCCTGATCATGAGCTACATCTCCTTCGGCGGCATCAAAGCCGTGACCTGGGCCGATGTCCAGCAAATGTCGCTCATTCTCTGCGGGCTGGTGCTCGCGCTGGTGCTCTCCGTCCATCTGCTGCCGCATGGGGTTTCCTTCGGCGACGCGATTTCGCTCGCCGGCGCGGCCGGCCGGCTGAATGCCGTGACCACGCACTTCGATTGGAACGATCGGTACAACGTCTGGAGCGGTCTGATCGGAGGCATGTTTCTGGCGCTCGCCTATTTCGGCTGCGATCAATCCCAAGTGCAGCGCTACTTGACCGGAAAATCGGTGGCCCACAGCCGCCTCAGCCTGCTGCTCAACGCGATGGCCAAGATCCCGATGCAGTTTTTCATCCTGTTCATCGGCGCGATGGTTTTCGTGTTCTTCATTTTCGAGAAGCCGCCGCTGCTGTTCCAACCCGTGGAGTTGAACCACGTGCGGCACGACGCGCGGTTTCCCGCTGTCCAGCAACGTTATCAGCAGGCCTTCGAGCATCGACGTGAGGCCGCCGATCAGTATCTCCAAGCAAACCATTCGGGCGACCCCTCCGCGCGCGCCGCCAGCATCCAGCACTATCGAGCCGCGCAGCAGGAACTGAACGATGCGCATGCGGCAGGCGAACAACTCGTGGGCAAAGAGTTCGACGACACCAATTACATCTTTCTCTCCTTCGTCACGCGCTACTTGCCGGTGGGCGTCGTGGGCTTATTGGTGGCCGTGATCTTTTCCGCCGCCATGTCGTCCACCTCCGGCGAGATCAATTCGCTCGCCACCGTCAGCGTCATCGATATTTACCGCCGTCATATCAAACGCGACGCCTCCGATCGCCATTACCTGGTGGCCTCTCGCATCGCGACCGTCTTCTGGGGCTGCTTTGCGATGGGGTTCGCGCAGTACGGCAAGAATTTCGGCGCGCTGATCCAGGCCGTAAACGTGGTTGGTTCGCTATTCTACGGCGGGCTGCTGGGTGTTTTCGTGCTGGCGTTCTTCTTTCGAAGTGTGGGCGCCAACGGCGCGTTTGTCGGCGTGCTGGCCGGCGAAGCAGCCATTTTCGCCGCGAATCTGTTCACCAATATTTCGTTCCTTTGGTATAACGTCATCGGCTGCCTGGTTGTCATCGCCGTGGCGCTGCTTGTCTCAAGGATGTTCGACCAGACGCCCCAACACAGCTCGCTAGATTTCAAAAACGCTGCTGATAGCGCGCGCTGATCCGCGTTAGAGCCGCCGCGTAATCCAGGCGCGTCTCGTGGTAGTCGGCCCACTCGAACGGATACGGTTCCGTGTTGGTCGCCTTGAATCGCAAGATCAGAAACTCGTCGAACTCGGGTGCCGCAAGCGATCGAAGCCGCCGCGCCGCTTCAGGAGCTTCTTGGGCGGGGTGAAGGAACCCGGCTTTGCCCGTCGTTGGAAACGGCCGATCGCCCTCATAACCGACAGTGCTTTTCGCTTCGTTGATCCCGACAATGGCGACGCAGATCGGAT
>JASHQT010000335.1 GCA_030039005.1 Bryobacteraceae bacterium | reverse complement strand
CCAGATCCAGGGCCGAAGCACCGCCGGCGGGAACCTGCATCGGATTCTCTTCCGATTCCGTCAGTGCATCTAAACTCTGCGGCCGTTTCCGCCGGTGCAAATCGATGAGCAGGTGCCGGGCGATCGCGAACAGCCACGTTTCAAACTTCGATTTGCCGTCGTACTGATGGCCCCGGTCGAGTACGCGCACCCAGGTTTCCTGAAACAAATCCTCCGCGGTTTCCCGATTGCCGCTGATATAGACCAAATAGCGGAACAGGCGGTATTGATACTGCGCGATCAACGCGTCCAGCAGCTCAGGATCGCGACGGCGCAGACCGCGAGCCAGGACCTTCCTGTCTTCTTCTGCCGGCATCGAGAATAGAACCGCTGTGTCCACTCATGTTGGCATACGTACGAGGGGTTGAAAAAGACTCATCGCGCCGGTATCGTGCCATACTGATCGCAGATGCGCGGTTTACTGGCCGGATTCCTTCTTTCGGCGGTTACACTAGTTGGCGATTCCGGCGCCGGCGTCCACTGGACCGTTCCGGCAGGTTGGAAATCGGAAGCCGGGCGGCCCATGCGCCTGGGGACGTACACGGTCGCCTCCGGCGCCGAGTGCGGTGTGTACTACTTCGGCCAGGGGCAAGGCGGCAGCGTGGAAGCCAACGTGGACCGTTGGATCGGCCAGTTCCTGCAGGCCGATGGCAAGTCTTCGAAGGCCGCGGCCAAGATCGCCAAACGCACAGTGCACGGTTTGCCGGTCACAACCCTGGATGTTTCCGGCGCTTACACGGGAATGGGCGGACCGGCGGCGCAGCCGGGACCGGCGGTTGCAGGATACCGGCTGCTGGGAGCTATTGTGGAAGGGCCGCAGGGCACGATTTTCTTCAAATTCGTGGGACCGGCCAAAACCATCGCCCAAAACCAGGCTGCGTTCGACAAAATGATTGCATCGCTCGGCCCGATGAGATAATCAATACAAGGCAGTATGTTTCGGGCCATCCGGGAGCAGATCGATACAGTGTTTCGGGGCGATCCAGCCGCCAAGAGCGCGCTGGAGATCTTCTTCTGTTATCCCGGCTTTCATGCCATCCTGCTGCATCGCGCGGCGCATAAGCTGTACACGGGAGGCCTTCCGCTGCTGGCGCGGATCGTTTCGCAGTTCAACCGAACCATCACCGGCATCGAGATTCATCCAGGCGCGGCCATCGGGCGGCGCTGCTTCATCGATCACGGCATGGGCGTGGTGATCGGAGAGACCACCGAGATCGGCGACGACGTGCTGCTCTACCAGGGCGTGACGCTGGGCGGAACGGGCAAGGAGAAAGGCAAGCGCCATCCCACCATCGGCAACAACGTCGTGATCGGCACGGGCGCGAAGATTCTGGGCAATATTACGATCGGCGATCACACCAAAATTGGCGCGGGCTCGGTGGTGATTCGCTCTGTGCCGGATCATTCCACGGTAGTGGGCGTTCCGGGACGCGTGGTGCGCGGGCGCGCCGGTACAGGCGCCGAGTTAGGCGTGGATACGGGCGACTATCTCGAGCACGGCACGCTGCCCGATCCCGAAGGCCAGTTGATCGACGATCTCACCAAGCGCGTTGAACAACTGGAGGCGCAACTCAGGTCGCTGGCGGAAGATCGGCTGGCGGAACGCTGATGACCCGGCTGTTGGCTTGTGGCTTATTGGCCATTGGCCTGCTGTCGTCTGAGCTGAGATCGGCGCCCATCAAATATACATATTGGGTTGAGCCCTGCGCGGATCCGGCGTCGATGTGCCAGCCCGACGACCCGCAGTTGGCCCAATGGGCGTTTGAGGCGTGGCAGAAGGCGTCGAACGGAGAGCTCGCGTTCACTCGCGTCACTGATCGCGATCAGGCGCGCATCCGGCTGTATTGGGCCTCGGCCGAGCGAGGGTTGTACGGGGAAACGCGTCCCATGCTTTTCCATGGCCAGATGGGCGCGGAGGTTTTTGTGCTGCCGTCGCCCATGCCGGCCAATGGCGACCGGCTGCTGCGCGACGCCATCGTCTATCTGACCTGCCTGCACGAATCGGGACACGCTTTGGGGCTTGCGCATACGCGCGCGTTCGCCGACATCATGTACAGCTTCCAATACGGCGGCGATATCGAGGAATATTTCGGGCGCTACCGCCGGAAGCTCCAGGCGCGCGCCGATATCGCGAGGAATGCGGGGATGTCGCCCGCGGATCGCGCGCACTTGCTAGAGATCCTTAAGAACTGAGCCGCGACCGTAAGGGAACCGGTCTTAGTGTGCCGCTGGCGCGTCTTCGGCGTCGGCCTTCAGCGGGAAATGCGCGCCGGCGGGGATGGGCGCCAGCATGTTCTCTTTGCGGTAGATCAACGTCGAAACGTTGTAGCTGGCGATTTCGAAACCGTGGCCATGCGTAATGGCGTCGGTAGGGCAGGCTTCTACGCAATAGCCGCAGAAGATGCAGCGCGAATAATCGATGTTATAGACCTTGGCGTAGCGTTCGCCGCCGCTGATGCGCAGCGTGTCGGTGTTCTCGGCCGCTTCGATGTAAATGCAGTCGGCGGGGCAGGCCGCGGCGCACAGGAAACAGGCCACGCACTTTTCCAGGCCGTTTTCGTCGCGCTGGAGCACGTGCGCGCCGCGATAGCGTTCCTGAAATTTGGGAGGCGTGTCGGGATAATCCTCGGTGATGGTGGGATTCATCATCTCACCGAGGGTGATGGACATGCCCTTGGCGATGGCGGCGGCGGATCCGAAAACGTCAGAGAGTTTGGCCATGCATGACCATTATGGCAGGTGCCGGGCGCGAGCAGAAAGGCCGGTACATGCTTACACTGAAACAATGCGCTGGATCGCCAGTTTCTTTTTGTGCTTTTACGTCACCGCGGCTCTCTCGGGCGACGACCTCGTGATCACGGAGAAGAGTTTTGGATGCGTGCTCGATCTGCCAAAAGTGAGAAACACGCGAATCCAGAATCCCGATCCCGAAAAACTGAAGGAGGCCACCCGGATCTTTCGGGACAGCGTGCCCGGCAAGGAATATCCCACCGGCACGATTCTGCAATTGATTCCCACGGAGGCCATGGTAAAGCATGAGCGGGCAGCCTTTCCCAAGACCAACGGATGGGAGTTTTTTGCTCTAAAAGTCTCCCCCGCCGGTACAACCATTGTCGATCGCGGTGATCACGTGATCAATATTTCGTTAAAGAAGCCCTGTTTGGGATGCCACTCGCCGGCCGCGAATTATGATTTCGTATGCGAGAAGGGGCACGGCTGCGCGCCGATCCCGGTGACCGATCAGCAGATCGCGGCGATCCAAGCTGGCGACCCGCGTTGTAAGAAATGAACGGTGTCGATCCACCGCCAGTGTCGAAAACTTTGGACACAGCCTAACGGTGGTTCGTCAGGCTCATCCCTAACATCGAAACGCCGTTCCAGGCGATTTGGACACCGATGCACATCAGGATGAAAGCGATCACCCGCAGAATGCCGTGAACGGTGGACGCCGACACCGCTGTGATCAGCCTGGGCGCGTAGCCGTAGCAGAAGTAAATCGAAGCGCACAAAATCGCGGCCGCCAGTACGATACCGGCATGTCCGGCCACAGTCTCCGGCAGGCTCCGATTTGAGACATGCGCGGATAAGGTAAGCATAACCACCAGGGTTCCGGGCCCGGCGGTAATCGGAAAAGTAAAGGGATAAAAAATCTTCCCGTCCAGCTCGCCGTCCGCTCCTAGCCCATTGCCTCCAATCTCCGCGTGTTTCTTTCGAACGTTTGCGCCAGCATCGCTTTCGAATAAAAGGGCCCAGGCTGTGGCGGCGATGATTACGCCTCCGGTCACCTGCACGACGGGAAGCGATATGCCAAAGAAGCTTAGAATCAGCGAGCCCGCGAACTCGATCACGATCAGGAAAACGATGGATGCCAGTGCGATCTTGCGCGCCAGATGCCGATACGTCGCCGGCGGCTCATCGCCCACTAATCCGAGAAACACAAGCGCCGATCCAGGTGGATTGATCAGCGGAAGGAGAGCCGTGAACGCCAGCAGAAAGGAAATCCAAGCCGAATGGAATGGCATCTTCAAAATTGCGAACCAGCGAGCCTTTAAGCAAACGGATGGCCGAAGGGTCGACGCCCGCGCGGCGCCGGAATACTGGCGATGATGCAACGTCCCGGCCGGGACCTGGTCCTTCGATCCTCAGCCGGGCCTTCTACTCCCGCACGTGATCCTCGGGGCCGAAGGCGATTCCGGCACGCGACGCTCGTTCCCCGCGCACCCAACGGCGCTCCCGGCGCAATGGAAAAGCCCCGGCAGTGCCATCTGCCAGGGCTGGGTTCCATTCTCCGGCGTTTTCTTAATTACGGGTGCCCCAAACCGCGGTGCCCGCTTTCACGTTCGTCTTGGTCCTCATGGCCTGATCTCCTTTCTTGAATTCGCTCGATGCCGCTTTGCGCTTTCCGCGCTTAGCTGCCCCAAACCGCGGTGCCCGCTTTCACGTTCGTCTTGGTTTTCATGGCCTGATCTCCTTTTCTTGAATTCGTTCGATCCCGCTTCGAGCCTTCGTCGCTAGCTGCCCCAAACTGCGCTGCCCGCCTTCACATTCGTCTTGGTCTTCATGGCCTGATCTCCTTTCTTGAATTCGCTCGATGTCGCTCTGCGCCGTTCCCTTTCACCTGATTCCTTCGTAAATCGGCGCTTAAACGGCTAAGGGCGCGCGTAATTTTTTTTCGCGCCCCGCAGCCCCATGTAAACCGTGACAGAATAAGAGCTTATGGAGCAGGGGCCGCCGGTCACGCAATTGCTGGTCGCCTGGAGCCACGGCGACCGCGCCGCGCTCAACGAGCTCACGCCGCACGTCTATCGCGAGCTCCACTCCCTCGCCAAATCCTATCTGCGCCGCGGCCGCCCCAATCAAACTCTCCAGCCCACCGCCCTCATCAACGAAGCCTGCCTTCGCCTGCTCGGCCAATCCGAGCGAGTCGAATGGGAAAATCGCGCGCATTTCTTCGGAATCGCCGCCCGCCTCATGCGCATGGTGCTGGTGGATTACTCTCGTTCGAGAAATGCCGAAAAGCGCGGCGGCTCGGCGGACCCCATCACGCTCGACGACGCCTTGGATCTCTCGGCCGGCCGCGCCCCCGACGTCCTCGAAGTGAACGAAGCGCTCGATCATCTGGCCCGCGTCGACCAGCGCAAGGCCAGCGTCATCGAGCTGCGCTACTTCGGTGGCATGGATCGCGAAGAGATCGCCACCGCGCTTCAACTCACTGTGGCCACCGTCAAGCGCGACCTGCGTCTCGGCGAGGCCTGGCTGCGCCGCTATCTGCGGGGCGAAAATCCGTCATGAGCCCCAGGAGCGCGGGCCAAGGCGACGACCGCTGGCAGCGCATCGAAGAGTTGTTTCATCGGGCCGCCGACCTCGCCCCCGCCGAGCGTGCGGACTTCCTCGCCACCGTCTGCGCCGGCGACGCCGGCCTCCGCCGCGAAGTGGAATCCCTTCTCGCCAACGACGGTTCCCAGGACAACCTGATCGAAGCCGCCGTCTCCCAAGCCGCCGGCAAACTCCCCGACTCCCCCTCCGCGCCGCGCGACCTGGTCGGCCAGCGCATCGGATCTTATCAGGTCGAACGATTGATCGGCGAAGGCGGCATGGGGCTGGTCTTCAAGGCCCGCGACGTCCAGCTCAATCGCTCCGTCGCCATCAAGGTTCTTCCCGCCGAGCGCCTCGGGGATCCGGAACGCAAGCGCCGTTTCCTCCAGGAAGCCAAGGCCACCTCGCTGCTGAATCATCCCAACATCGTCACGGTGCACGGCATCACTCACGAGCGTGACGCCGACTTCCTGGTGATGGAATTCGTCGCCGGCAAAACACTGGACCAGCTCATTCCCGCCAAAGGCCTGCCGCTCAAACAGGCTCTTAAATACGCGCTCGAAATCGCCGATGCTGTCCAAGCCGCGCATGCCGCCGGCATCGTGCATCGTGACATCAAGCCGTCGAACATCATGATCACCGAGCAGGGCCGCGTGAAGGTGCTCGATTTCGGTCTCGCCAAGCTCACCGAGCCCGAAAATGCTCCCGATCCCGATCAAACCGCCCCGCTCACCACCCAGGCCGGCCTGGTTTTCGGAACTGCCGCATACATGTCGCCCGAACAGGCGCAAGGCGGCCGCGCCGACACGCGCTCCGACATCTTTTCCTTCGGCGCTCTTCTTTACCAGATGGTCACCGGGCGCAGGGCGTTCGCCGGCGACAACGTCATCACCACTCTCGCCAGCGTGATCAACCAACAACCCGCTCCCCTCTCCACCCTCGTCCCCAACGTTCCGCGCGAGCTCGAATGGATCATCGCGCAATGCTTAAAGAAGGATCCGAACCGGCGAATCCAGCACATCGTCGATGTGAAGATTGCGCTCGAAGCAGTACTCGAACTGCTCGAAGCGCCGCCGGAGCCCGTTCCCCGCGCCCGTACTCGCCGCCGCTGGATCGCTCCCGTGGTTCTCGCCGCCCTGCTCGGAATCGGCGCCGGCGTCTGGGGCAGTCTGCGCCTGTTTCACAAAGAGCCCATCACTTTCCAACGCCTCACGTTCCGCCAGGGCGATATCATCGGCTCCCGCTTTGCGCCCAACGGAACCATCGTCTACTCAGCTGTATGGGACGGCGCATCGCCGGCCTTCTTCGTCGCTCAACCCGGCAGCCGGGAAGCGCGCCCCTTGGATCTGCCCTCCGGCACCATCCAATCCATCTCCGCCTCGGGTGAGATGGCGATCCTGCTCGGCGCCGGCCCCAGCAGCACCCTCGGAACTCTGGCCCGCGCGCCACTGGCGGGCGGCGCTCCTCGCCCGGTGCTGGAGAACGTTTCGTCCGCCGACTGGAGCCCATCCGGCGATGCGCTCGCCGTCATCCGCACCCTGAACGGCCAGCACCGCATCGAGTACCCGATCGGCAACGTCCTCTATCAGACCTCGTCCCTGCGGCCGCCGGTTTTCTTACGCGTCTCGCGCCACCGCGACCGCGTCGCTTTCTTCGACCTTAACACCGGCGGGGGCTTCTCACTCAAGACCATTTCGCTCAAAGACAGTGACACCCGGCGCCGCACCCGCATTCTGTCACAAGGATGGCGCGGTGTCGCAGGCCTGGTCTGGTCGCCCAACGACTCGCAGCTCTGGTTCGCGGGCGAACGCACGGGCAGTGATCCCGGCATCTACGCCGTCGATCTCAGCGGCCACGAGCGTCTGCTCACTCAAATCGCCGGATGGCCCAGCGTCGAGGACATCGCTCCCGACGGCCGCATGCTGGTAGTCAATATCGATTCCAGGATCGGAATCCGCTGCCTCACTCCCGGCGCGAAGGAGGAAACCGATCTCGGCTGGCTGGATACTTCCGCCATACGCGACATCTCCAATGACGGCAAGGAAATCGTATTGATGGAGCTGTCCTCAGGACAAGGGCAAAATTCGGCCATTTATCTGCGTTCCACCGATGGCTCGCCCGCCGTACGGCTGGGTTATGGAAATCGTCCGGCGTTGTCCCCCGACGGCAAATGGGTCGCTTGTCTGCGCAAGAACGGGGCCAACCTGCAAATCGTGCTGCTGCCCGCCGGAGCCGGCGAGGAAAAGCCCCTGCGCACCGCTGGAATCCAGCCAGAAACGGCCGAATGGTTTCCGGATGGCCAACACATCCTCTTCACGGGCAACGAACCCGCCCAGCCGCCCCGCACCTACACGTACGATTTGGCGAGCGATCAAGTCCATCCCGTCACCCCGCCCGGCGTGCGCGCCACCGCCGTCTCGCCCGACGGAAGATCGGTCATCTCGGTTCGCGACGGCAAAGCCAGCCTGCTCTCGCTCGCCGGCCGCCCCACGATTCTGCTCGGCACGATCGGCTCCGACACTTCCGTCATCCGCTGGAGCGCCGATGGCGCGCACATATTCCTCGAGCGCACCGACGCCGAGCAGCGCAAGGCCGCCATCCTGCGCATGGACGCACGTTCCGGGCGCCTGGAGACGGTGCGCGATCTCAAGCTCCCCGATCGCAGCGCCTTCTTCTTCGAGGACGCCCGCCTGTCGGCCGACGGCCAGTCCTACGCGTTCAGCTACCAGCGCGATAGTTCCACGCTCTATTTGGTGAATGGCCTGAAATAGCCGTCCCGTCCGTGCTCCAGCCGGGCAGAGCCACAGGCCTCGCGCGGGAGGTAGGCACGCCCGAGTCCAGGGAACGCGCGCAAGGTCCCGACCGGGACCTAATTCTTGGAGCCTCAACCGGCCTTCCATTCCGGCACGTGATCTTCAGGGCCGAAGGGTGCGACGCCGGCGCGCGCGCCGATCTCCTCCAGGTCGCGTTTGGAAAAACCGTTAAACGAGCGTGCGACGGTGCCATCGCTCTCGACCAGAAACAGCGCCGGAACCGAGATGATGCCATAGGCATTGCTGGCCGGATAGCCTTCGCTCCCAAGATCCAGCAGCGTGGAGAACTTTATGCCCAAACGCTCGTTGAACCCGCGCGTGGGTCCGGAATCATCTTGTGAGATTCCCATCACCTGAAGCGACGGATTGGCTGCAAGGCGCTGCAGGTAGGGGAGGGTGAGCTGGCAAACGGGGCAACTGATCTTATAGAAGACGAATAACGCGGGTCCGGCGGACAAAATCTCCTGGAGCGTGCGCGTCGATCCGTCCAGGCCGGTGAGCTCGAAAGGCGGCGCCGCCGCGCCTACGGGCACGAGCGTCTTCTTGCGGCGACCAAACATCAGATTACTGTCCGGATTCCTTTTGCGCCTGCACGAACGCGAGAATATCGAAATGTTTGATGTCGCGATCGGGGAAAAAGCTGTTGATGGCTTCCTGCTCTTCGTTGAAAATCTGGAAGACCGTGGAGAGCTTGGTGAGCAGCACCAGCTCCAGGTTGCGGCGGTTCAGATTCACCAGCTTCAGCGCGCCGCCGGCCTTTTGCACGGCCATGAAGCAGATGACCAAGGTGCCGAGGCCGGTGCTATCGATGTACTCGATCTCTTTGAGATTCAAAAGCTGCTGCAAACTGCCGCCGGTAGCCTCGGCCGTCACGCGTTCGCGAAGATCGGAAGCGCCGCCGACCGTCAGCTTACCGCTGAGATCGAAGATTTTGATTCCTTCGCGCTCGCGGGATTGAATTTCCAGTTGAGCCATGTTTTCCTAGTGTACCCGCTCGGCGACGGGCAAGGCCGCGGGTTCCGGCGGCAGGGTGGACCAGCGGCCCACCGGGAGCGTTACCGTGAATCGCGTGCCCTGATTCAATGCACTCTCCACGCTTACCGTTCCGCCGTGCGCTTTGGCGATCCAGGCGACGAAACTCAAGCCCAGGCCCAGCCCTTTTTCGGAATCGGCGGAGGGCACGCGATAGAAACGGTCGAAAATATGCGGCAAATCGCTCGACGAGATGCCGACGCCGGTGTCTTCCACTACGAGCTTGACGTGATCAAAGGCCGGAACGAGAATCACTTTCACGATACCCCCGGCGGGCGTGTACTTGATGGCATTGCCTAATAGATTCGAGACCAGGCGTTCGATTTGGATGCGGTCGGCGCTCATGACGCAGTAGGGGGGCAGATCGGAAAACAGCCGGACGCCTTCGGCTTCGGCGGGGATCTGGTGTTGGTCCACCAGATCGCGAACCAGTGCCGCGAGATCGAGCTCCGCCTTTTGCAGCGCCAATTGTCCGGATTCGGCCTGCGAGAGCATCAGCAGCGCGCGCACGATGTTGGAAAGGCGCTCCACACCTTCCAGCGCGTCGGCCATGGCGTCGCGATATTGATCGATGGTTTGCGCGGTGAACAACGCCACTTCGAGCTGGCCACGCACCACGGTGAGCGGCGTACGCAGTTCATGCGAGACGTCGGTGGAGAATTGCCGGATCTGCTCGAAGGAGCGATTGAGGCGCGTCATCATGTGGTTGAAGGCTTCGATCAACCGGTCCAGCTCGTCGTGCGCGTTGCGCATGGGGATCTGGACGTCGAGGTTGGAGTGCGTGATGCGCTGCGCGGCTTCAGCCACCGAGTTCACCGGATGAAGCGCGCGGCCAGCGAGGAACCATCCCAGCAGGCCGCTGAGCACGATCACCAGCGGCACCCAGGCGAAATACTGAAAGGTGAAATTGCGGATGATGGTGTCGTTGTAGTCCAGCGCGCGGCCGATGGCCAGATAATATTTGTGGCCGTCGTGATCCACCCACAGGCCGGAGCGGATCATATAAGGTACGCCGCCCGGGTCCCGGCGCAGGCGGATGGAGGGCTTGCCGGATTCGAGGATTGCGCGAATCTCCGACGGCGGGTCAATGCCGAGCGAATCGTAAATTTCGGAATGCTGGAGGGGGTGGCCCTGCGTGTCAGCGAGCATATAGACGCGCTGGACGCGGCGGACGGTGAAGCTTTCGTCCGGGTCCTTTTCGTCAAAGACCCAGTCCGGCCCTTCGGGACCGGTGCGCAGATAGCCTTTGGCCGCGCCCCATTCTTCGTCGAGCACGCTCTCCATCTGCGCTTGAAACGTGCCGCTCAAAATCTGGCGGAACAGCATACCGAGCAGCAGCAGCAGGACGCTGAAGAAGACGACGTAGCTCAACGCCAGCCGGAAACGCAGCCCGCGAGTCCAGCCGAATGCTTTGCCAGGCGAGATCATGTCATCTGCTCCACCTTTGTTTCGACGGCCTTCTCGGGCGTATCCAGCATGTAGCCGATGCCGCGCACGGTGTGGATCATCTTCGCGGGAAACTTATCGTCGATTTTGCTGCGGAGATGACGGATGTAAACGTCGACGATGTTGGTGAGCCCGTCGTAATCCATATCCCAGACGTGTTCGACGATCATGGTGCGGCTCAAGGGGCGGCCGCGGTTGCGCATCAAATATTCGAGAATGCTGAATTCCTTGGGCGCGAGCTCGATGTTTTCGTTGGAGCGCGTGACTTTGCGGCGGATGCAATCGAGCAATAGGTCGCCCACCTGCAGCCGTTCGGGCATGGGCTGGCCGCGCCGCAGGCGGGCGCGCACGCGAGCGAGCAATTCGACGAAGGCGAAGGGCTTCACCAGGTAATCGTCAGCGCCGAGCTCCAGGCCCTTGACGCGATCGTCGACGGCGTCGCGCGCGCTTAAGATCAGCACCGGTGGGCTGGATTTGCGGTTGCGGATCTTTTGCAGAACGGTGAGGCCGTCCATGTCGGGCAGCATCAAATCGAGGATGATGAGGTCGTATTCGGCGCCGTGCACCAGCTCAATGGCGGTGGCTCCGGTGCCGGCTACGTCGACGGCATAGCCCGCGCTTTCCAGGCCCCTGGACAGGAAGTCCTGGATACGTTTTTCGTCTTCGACGACGAGGATGCGCATGGGTGAGTGCAGAGAACTAATCCTATTAAAGCACCTTGGTTTGCTCCCGGACAGGGTTGGGGATTAGGGATCCGGGGACTGGCTATTGGCCGTTGGCTGTTGGCCATGGGGCAATGAGGGGTGGGAGATAGTGTTGTGGATGCGGCGACATTTTTTGAAAACTAGGGCGCGCGAAGCGAGCGGCGGGGGTAGAAACGGATGTGGGAGAGCTTGGTATGGGCGGGCAGACGGGTGGCGGGGCGAGGGATTTGGGGTGAGGATAGCATGCGGCGGTGACGATTTCGTTGGAGGCGAGCGGCTAAGTTGTTGGATTGGGGTGGAAAGGCGCGGGGCGGAGGCAGTCACCGGAGCGGCGGCGAAAAACCTCGCTATACTCTCTCTCGAATGGGTGCGGATCGATCGCGAGGCGCATCATGACGGGGAAGCCGTTTGATCAGGCGCCCTTTCAGGAAAACGTCGAACTGTTGCGACTGTTCCTGAAGCAGCGCGAAGATATCGTCGGGAGCATCGAGGGCGTTCTGAACGCCCAGCGGAGGCCGGTCCGGCACCTGCAGGACCACGCTCTTTTGTCCCACGATTTCGAGGAATGCTGCTTTGCACGCGCTGGGGTCACGGCCGGCCAAACCCGTCTCAGAGGCCAACTGGAAGAAGCGCATTGGGAGGGAGGATTCAGACCTCGTCTAGTTCGGGATCTGCATAACGACCTGATTCATCCGGCGGAGATGATGATTCGCGCCTTTTATTGCTGGCGCGAGACGCGGTGGCCGGGACGCAACGGCCGGCTGCACTACGCGCAGACGCTGTTCAACTTGTATATACTCCGGTGGCTCCAGTTTCTGAGCATGCGGCTGTGGGATAAAGGCGCGGGCAGCGCGGGCTTACGGCTGGCGGAAATTCAAGGCGTCCTCGATGAACTGTGGAGAAGCTCACCAGCCGATCAGCCCGTGATCGTGCGCGATGCGCGCTGGCTGATTCCATTGGCGCAGAGCCTCATTACCGATGAATTGGCGCCCTACTTCAAGGTTGCTCAGCAGGTCACGGAGACGCTTCCGGAAGCAGACGTGCTCGAAATCCAGAAGGCCCATGTTCGAATGCTGGGCGGGCATCTGACCTCACAGATTCGTTATTACTCGGCAAAAGATGGCGTGCCGCTCAACGAGCACAGCATTGTCCTTCGCACGCGCGCCTCCAATGCGCTGGATTTCGCACTTTTGGTGCAAGGTCTGGTGGGGCTGCTCAAGGCCTATGACTGTGCGTTCGAGAGCGGCGATGAGCGCATGCGGCTCGACATGGCGGGAGCCATTTGGCAGGGCATATCCGCCGACCCCGAGCTGTTTCTGAATCGCGTGGACCTGTTGAGCGCGTACAGCATGATCGAGCACGTTTTCATCGCCCCGCAGGCAAAGGAGGAAGCCGCAAAGGAGCAAGCCGGCGAGGGACACGCCGTTTACTCGCCTCTGGGACAGCGGCACGTGCGGCTGCTAAAAGAGTACGGTGCGCTGGTGGACCGCTTGATCCAGCCCTTGCGCGAGGATTTGCCGCGCTTCCGGCCGGTTGACGGCGGCTGTTCTCCCTACGGAGTTCTGTTCGGATTGCCATCGCATCTGATCGAGCACATGGGGTTGAAGGCGTTGGAGCACGATGCCGAAACACGATTCAGCCTGGAGGATGTTTTTGATGACCGGGGCGACGATGGAGATACCGGCGCGGCAAAGCTTGCCTGGGTGAACGGCTGGCGGAGATTGCCCCACATCGACCGCGAAACACAACGGCTGTACGAGTACCCGCAACAGTTCGCCGAAGAGATTTACGGCCGTATCGAGAGCGAGCTCGGGCAGCGTTGCGATGCCGGGGCCACAAGAACCGGGCGCCTGTATATCCTGTCCGGGGACGAGTCCGCGATTCCGGAATTGTCCGCCCGATACTTTCTTTCTTCGGACAAGCAAATTGTGGCGGCGCACAAGGCTGAGCCGTGTGACGGCGCGCAACTCGCGGTTGGACGGCGGGAAGGCCATTTTCTTGTCAGTTACGAAACGCCAAGCGGATGGACTGCTCTCAAGAAGGACCTGCTCACGGAGGTCCTTGGTGCGGGCCTCGATGCCAGGATTGTTGGGCTGCCGCTGGAGGCGGCTCAGGTGTTGCGGCTCATGTGCGGCGATCTGATCATTCCCGAAAACTTGATGGATCAGGCGAGCGTCGCGGGACCGGGCCGATGAGCGCGCGTTGTATCGCGCGAGCGTTCTCCGGCTCAGCGACCTCTCTAGGAATTGGGCCGATCGGGGCCGGGAGCCTGCCTGACACCGGAAGCGGCGGTCAGAACCGATATCTCGTGCTTGGAGATTCGCTCGCCTTCGGCTCAATCCCCTGGTCCAGCCGCCAGACTTGTCCAAATACATTGGATACCCGGAGATCGTCGCGGGCATTTTACATCGACAGCTTTCCAATGCATCCTGCCCTGGTGAGACCACCAGTACGTTCTTAGAAACGGCGCCGCCCAGCGACTACTATCCCGGTTTCTATTGCGTGCCACCAGAGAGCCAGGTATTCGTCCCTTCCAATAATGGGGAGATTCAACTCAACTATTTTGTGCCTTATCATGACGAGGCCGATCAACTTGCCTATGCCGTAGCGTTTCTGAAGGCAAATCCCCGCACGAAACTAGTCACGATCGATATCGGTCTGAATGACGTCGGACTGGTGCAGATCAATTGCGCAAATACTCCGCAAGACTGCCAGAGTGAGCTCGCCACCGCACTCGCGACGGTTGGCCAGAACTTGGCGGCGATATTCTCGGGTTTGCGTGCCACCGGCTACCAGGGTCCGATTGTCGCCGTGGATGCCTTCTCATTCAACTACAGCGATGCCGTCGAGTCCGCCGCGATCAGTGCGTTCAATACAGTCACCGAGCAAGCGGCTACGCCGTTTGGCGTAACAGTGGCCGACCTGTATCCGTTATTCGAGCATCTCGCCGCTGCGTTTGGCGGCGATACCTGCGCAGCAGGCGTGCTGGTGAAGCTTTCCAACGGAACTTGCGATACCCATCCCAATTTATTGGGACAAGCTCTCATTGCTTCCGTTGTGATTCAGGCTCTCCCCAGATGAACCGGCGAAATTGAGTACGTGGAGTTGAATCTCCCGCGGCCGGATGGACCATTCGGGCAATCACCGCGGCATGAGGACTGGGATTACTTTGTTGCCGTGGCGCCGATAAATGCGGAAATCTCCGTCCAGGGTGAGCACCTCGGACGCGGCGTGGATCTCCGACAGCCGGACGAGACAAGCGTCCGCCAATGACATGGGCCGATTGCGATACCGGCGCATGAGCGCTCGCAGGTCCGCCTGGTGGTCCTCCAGCGCGAGCCCGATCCGAATGACTCCTCTCTCTAACAACGCAAAAAGTGCATCGGTTTCGCGGCCCTCGCGCTTCAGCAGAAACGCGGCTTCGGTGAGCACCGGCTCACAGGTGAGCAAGGGAGGGCGCAGTTGTTTCCACTGTTCGACGGCCCAGGCGTGGTGCACTAATCCGTCAGCAAGGAAGCTGACGAGCGGCCCGGTGTCGAGCAAGATAACTCTTTGCTTCACGCGCTTCTGGGCGTCACCCGCCGAAACCGTCCATGTATTTTGGATTGTGCGCCAGGTCGCGCGGCAGCCCTTTCAGTGAACCCGCCAGGTCCTGAGCCAGATCGAAACAGGAAGCCCTGCGCGGCCGCCGGCGCAAGGCCGCTTCCAAACTCTCACGCACGAGAACGGATTTCGTGATTCGTCTGGTCTTCGCCTCGCGCTCAAGTTCGGCGAGGAGGTCGTCAGGCAGCTTCAGCGAGATCGTCTGCATCTGCTTCCATGGTATTACCCTCCGATATGGGGCGCAATACCGGCACGCGCCCAGCGGGCACCCGGTGCGTGCGACACGTTACGTGCATGCACACGGTGAATCGCTAAACTTAGAATCGAAAATATGAGCTTTGTGGATTCGGGCGGCGTGCGGCTGTACTTCGAAGAAGCGGGCGCGGGCGAGGCGATCGTCTTCGTTCATGAGTTGCACCAGGATTATCGCGGGTGGGAAGCGCAGATGCGCTGGTTCTCGCGTTTTTATCGGTGCTTCGCGTACAACGCGCGCGGGTATCCGCCGTCGGACGTGCCGGACGATGCGGGCGCGTATGGCATGCCGTTCGTGGTGCACGACCTCGCGGCGGTTCTGCGAGGCGCGGGCGTCGAGAGAGCGCATATCGTGGGGTGCAGCATGGGCGCGTATGCCGCGCTGCACTTCGGTTTGATGTATCCGCAGATGGCGCGATCGCTGGTGGTGACGAGCGTCGGCTCGGGGTCGCCTGCGGCAGATCGGGCCGCGTGGGTCGCCGAATGCGAGGCCGTCGCGAAGGTTTACCGGGAGCAGGGGGCGGCGGCAGCGGCAGAGATCGTCGCGCAGCAGCCCGCGCGGCAACAGCTTCGCCGTAAGGATCCCCGGGGGTTCGAGCAATTCCTCGCGCACTTGCGCGAGAATTCCGCGCCAGGCAAGGCGCGGACCATACTGGGGTATCAAGTGAAGCGGCCGTCGCTCCAGGATTTCGAGCAGCAGTTTTCGAAGATGCGGATTCCCGTGCTGCTCATCGCGGGCGACGAAGACCAGCCGTGTCTTGAAACAACACTGTGGTTCAAAAAAACTCTGCCGCAGGCGGGGCTTTGGATTAGCCCGAACTGCGGGCATGCAGTCAATCTGGAGGAGCCGGCCGGGTTCAACCGAAATGCGGGCGACTTCTTCGCCACCGTCGAGCACGGGCGCTGGAAGAGCTAGTCCATTTCTCTGATCTACTTCTCGGCCTTGAACGGCGAAACGTGATGGCGGACGCCGATCGAGTCTTCAATGCATTCGTCTTCGAGGATCTGGACGCCCGCCGGCTGAAGACGCAGCGGCATGCGAATTTTCCACGGCCGGGTGAATACTTTCGGATCTTCGATCGTGGCTTCATAGAGCAGCGTGTCGTGGCTGGTGCGCGTGTAGCGCTCCACCACGTGCAGCTCGTCGCTATGGTAGTTCCCCGCCCCGTCGAGCCAAGTGGAATCGCTGAAGCTGGTGACGTCTGAGACCAGCGTTTGGCCCTCCCAATGGCCGCGCGAATCGCCCATGGCGTAGGGCAGGCCGTCGTTGTGCTTGCTCGAATCCAGGTACACGATGCGGTAGGAGTGAACGTCCTGATATACAAAGTAGACGGCGCGAGCGTTCTGAAAAATCTGGAAGGGCTTGGGGAGATAGGCCGCACGCGGCACGCCGGGTTGGAAGCAGCGATTTTCGGGATCGTCCGCCGCGCGTTGGGCGAAGTTTTGCTTGCGGCGGGCGAGCGCATCGCGCCGATACGGAATTTTCCCGTCAGAAGGATCGACAATCACATGCGCGGCCTCGAGATTGGCGCCGGCGTGATTTTCAGCCCGCCAAATGCCGCGCAAGTCGGGCGTCTCGTTTTGCGCCCAAGCGACCGCGCTCGCGCACAGCAAAACCATCGGGAGTTGTTTCATGGCTTGGCGCCCGGATAATGGACTTCGTCGCGCTCGCCTTCGATGCAATCGTATTCGATGAGCTCGGTTCCTTTGGGTTGGCGGCGCAGCGGGACGCGCAAGGTCCAGGGGCGCGAATAGACCGTCGGATCATCCACCGTCGCTTCATAAGCGATGGTGTCCGGACCGGTCATGGTAAAGCGCTCAGTGACGCGCTCGTTTTCATCGACGAAGTTGCCGTGCTGATCGAGCCACGTCTGGCCGTTGAAGCCGGTGACGTCCACCACCAGCGTGTCCCCCTCCCAGCGGCCGCGCGAATCGCCGGCCCAGGACCAATAGTTCTTCAGATGCGGGCGGCCGTCCAAGGGAATGATCCGCAGGCTGTGCTCGGTTTCGGAAAGCAACACGACGTCGCTGGGGTCCTGGACGATTTCGATCGGAAACGGCGGCACCAGCACGCGCGGGACGCCGTGAGTATGGCAGTGGCCGACGGGGTCGAGCTCGCGATGCTTCCCGTGCTCATTCGCAATTTCGCGCGCCGCCGGAAGATAGGGCAGCTTGCCGTCCGGAGGATCGATGATGACGGAGGGCCCGCCGGGTTCGTTATAGAACGCGGTCTGCCCTTCGACATCGAAGGCGGCCACGATGGCCGCGTTGCGCCACACGCCTTCGAAGTTGGGATGGCCGTCCGGTTGGCGCGGAGGCGAGAATGGCGCGGACTGTTGCGCGAATGCGGCCGCCGATGCCAGCAGCAATAGAAGGCAGTGTTTCATGAAAACGCGGAAATGCTGTGTCTATTAGATCACTGGCGGTGGGGCGGTTGAAAAGAAGTAGGGGCTTCGGGCATTTGGCGGCTTGGCCGTTTCCCGTCAAGTTGACCTCACCGGAGCGAAGGAGTCCTCTTCCAGATCGCCGTATCCTAGGAACCGGCGCGATATAGTCCGGTGTGACCGAAACCGCGTTGCGGAAGCGGGCCGCCAGCAAACGGAGGAGTGTTCGAATTCGGTTAGTTCGATGGTTCCCCAACCGCCAGATAAGCACCCACAGGCGAGGAGAGACCGGCAACCTGAATCTGAAGCGGCAGATTTCCCGCCGGCGTACCAGCAGGAATCCGAATATTCAGCTGCGAAATCAGCTCGCCTGGTGCTGCTCCCGCATAGAGCACGTCGCTCGCATCGAGAGTTACCGAGCCCAGCGTCACGGTCACGGGGTTGGTGGTCGGCGCGGCGCCGCCGGCGAACGTTCCCGCCGTAATCATCGGATTCGTTGGACCGAAGCCCGACGCGAAAATCGACACCAGTTCACCCGGCTGCGCCGGCCTGAAAATCCCGCCGAGGCTCGTCGGTCCAACGTATGCGCCGGTAAGCGCGTCCACAGCCGCTACCGGGTTCTGCCCACTGGCATTGTGTGCGAAGTAGAGAAACTCGGGAGCCGCCGTCTGCACCGGCACCATTTGCGGCATTGATTGAGACGGCGACGATGTTCCACAACCGGTGATAACGACCACTTCCGTCGAGCCGATGAGGCCCGCGTAAGGCGTGACGTTTGGCGGGTTTCCGCTGGTGGTGCTGGATGTCAGATTTTGAGGCGCGACGGCGTTAATCTGTGTGGGATACACGCCCAGCAGCGGCGCGTTCTGCCCGGCCACGGTCACACAAACCCCGAACAGATTGGTGGGAAGCGCACCGTTCGCCAGTTGGCTCGGTGTGACCGTGCCGCCGGAATTGGCAGGCACGAAGTTTTGACCGTAAATGCTGAACAACGCGCCGGGTGAAATCGCGGTGACCGCAGGAACGCTCGCGCCGACGCCGACGACGCCCCCGGTCAACGTCTCAGGGCCGGGAATGGTGAGGACAAAAGTAGCCGCAGACCCCAGTGCCTTCGCCGTCACCGTCACCGGTCCGCTGGCCGGTCCCATGGTGATGCTGGCACCAGCCATTCCGTTGGCATCGGTAAGCAGTTGTGCCGGCGCGGCGACGTTAGCCGAACCCTGCACTACGGCAAAACTCACGAGTGTGCCCGTCAGCGGTTTCCCGGTGTTGTCGGTGACCTGGACCTTCAGCGGCGCGGGTGCGCGTTGATTGGCTCCCACAGTCTGCGCGTTTCCGCTAACGATGGACACATTGGCGCCGTTTACCGGCTGGAACTCATACCATTTCCGGAACGCACCCGTGGTATTGAGGCCACTGTAAGAGTACATCAGCGGGAAAGGAGCGGCGTAGACGTTTGTGCCGAGGATCGCATTGAGGCGGGTCGCGGTTGTTGAGAACGGAAAACGCGCCAGGTAAGGCTCCATCCAGCTGAGAGCCCCGCCTGGGTCGCTGTACTCGCTGAAATCCGGCGGATCACCGGGGCTTCCTTCATAGCAGATGCCCATCCCCGCCTTGGAATATTGAGCCAGCAGGTCTGGATTCTGGTACGCATCCAGCATGAATTCGATCGCCGTTTCCAGCGACTTACCCCCTATATTCATGCTGTAAAGGTCATAACCCTGCGTAGCTGCCATTTCCGCAATCGAAACCAGGTGCAGCAGGTCGGCATTGGAGTATATCGCCGAGCAGGCGCTGAGCGCGGACGCAAGGGGAAAGCTGCCATCCGACCGAATCTGCAGCAGCGCGCCATAAAATCGCTGCACGCCGACCGCGAAGGTCGCGCTGTCCGATCGGCGTATGGCATCCGCCATCAGGATCGAATCGGCGAAGTACCCGAGATCGTTTGGGTAGTAGTCACGCTGTGGAGTAGAGGGGGTCCGTGGATTAGGTGGCAGCAGCCAGTTTTCGAGCCAGTTGTCAATGTTTTGCTGGTCTGTCGGGGAGAGCTGCGGGTCGGCGCGCAGCGTCGGCCAGAGCATGGTAAGCGGCTTGGAAATCGGTTCCGCGACATTCACCCCCACCGTTATGCCGGGATTATTTGCCAGATAGGTCGGGTCAATGGTCGGAACCTGCGCTGCGGCCCACGCGCGTAAATTGCTGATCAGCACGTTATAGGATCGCTGGGTGCGCAGCCCAAGGTACTCGCCGCCCCACGCGAGGAGCATATTTGAGTACGCGTTAATCTCGGTCATCCCGTTGCACGTCATGTACCCGTTTCCCGCGGACGAATTCACCGTCACGCAGCTGTATGGAGGGGGTAAACCGACAGCCGTGCTCGCGGCTGTCTCAATCCATGGCTGTTCCTGCCCGGCCAGAGAAATGAGTTCGGAAGGCGTCCAGAGCGTGTGACCGGCCGGCGCCGGAACCGTCACAGTGAATTTGGCCGCGCTCAGAATCGCCTGTGCATTTAGAATCACTCCCAGTACAGCTCCGCTCAACAACTCGGATGAGGGCACGGTTCCGATCACGGTAGCCGTTTGACCCACGGTGTCGATTTGGAATCCGGCTCCGGCACCGGACGGAAGACCGGGAATATTCGTCAGACCCGGATTTCCCGCCTGTAGCTGAATGTTGTAGAAGCTCGCCTCCGCGCCGGAGGCCAGTATTGTACGGAGCATCCGAAAGCCAAACTGAGGGCTGGTATATCCATTGGAGGCCATGAAATTGGAGAACTGGACGTCCATGAACTCAGCCGGCGCATTGTCTGCCGGTCCAACCGGTACCCAGTAAATCTGCGCTACGACGCTGGTCGGATCGAATGTAATCGTCGGAGCAGGGGTCGTGAAAGTGGGAGGGGCTTGGGCCAGAGCATCGGCAATGGTCGGCCCCAGCGCGGCGAGTTCATTCAGCCGCTGCACCGGATCGAACTGAACCGCGCTCGGATTGGTTACCTTGTAGTCCTCAAACCGCACCCCTCCCATCACGGCGCTGTCGGCCCACTCACAACCGGTCCAGTCGCAGAGCTCAACCACGTGCACGGTCTGTGCCAGCGCCCCGCCGCAAGCGACGAAGGCCGCAAGGGAGAGTTCGATGAGACGCCGCATAAACATCTACTAAATATTCGATTCTAGCTAATCTCCTGATTTCAGAACAATGAAATCTGCCAAGAGTCCGGGCGTGAGTGTCGGGAGGTCCGTTCTGGAGGATTACTCTTCAGAAAGGCCCCTTAGGAACCAGATGGCTGTATATTCAGGGCACCACGTGAGGTCCATGACGCTCAATATGGACGTATAGTCGGCAAACCGTCGGAAGCGGTCGTGTTCTCAAGCTAACCCCACAGAATCGCCGTTGAAGATGGGAAAAGGGCCGCGCGGTTAGCCCGTGTATCCGGGGAAGCCCGTCAGCATGCCGCTGTTGATCATCGCCAGAAAGACCGTCGGTTCGTCATCGGGCGACGAGGAGCTGCCGCTCGGATCGGTGCTGCTTTCGCACAAACTCGAAGGCACTACATAACCGGGATTGGGCAGCGA
>JASHQT010000334.1 GCA_030039005.1 Bryobacteraceae bacterium | reverse complement strand
CCTCCGCCCCCGCGGCCACCGCGCGCGGCGAATCGCCCCACTCCATCCCCCGCTCCATCAGCCATTGCGCTTTCGAGCGCGTGCGATTGTAGCCCGTGACCGCGTGCCCTTTCTCCAGCAGCCGCGCCACCATCCGCCCGCCCATCACGCCTAATCCCACGAATCCTAATTTGGCCATTCCATTCAGTGTACGAACTCTCGAGCAACAACGTATTGCCGGACTTGCGCCGCGATGAACAGACCAGTACCGTGTTCGCAACTTCCCGCGTGAGGCCTGTATGACGCGGCAAGCACGAAACGGCACCGTCGTTTGATCCGGCGCAAGGCCCTAACTTGTCTTAGCTAGTTGTCTGGGCTGTTTGGGCTGCCTGAATCGGGATGCGGCTTTTATTCGCAGCGAGCCACGCGTCAAACGATTGCAGAGCGGGGTTCAAGGCCCGGGAAGTGGCGAGACTGCGCGCGCCGCAGAAATAGTCCCCAAAATCGCAGTAGAACTGGAACATGTTGCCCAAGTCCTCAGCGCCCGGAAAACCGAATCCGCGATAGACATCCCACGGTACGGCGTTGTAGCTCACTGGTTCACCCAAGGCTTTGGCGTACGCAGCAGCCATCTGCTGGCCAGTGAGTTGATCGCCGGAGATGCCCACGGTCTTGCCGATCCACTCGCGGCCATTCTTGAAGATCCCGTAGGCGCACCTGCCGATGTCCTCGGCCGCAATGCCGGCCAGCTTCTTGTCGGACATGGGAAGCGTGAGCGTCAGCTTGCCGTCCGCGCCCCTTTGCGGTCCCATGCCAAAGTAAATGGCATTGTCCCAATAAAAAGTAGTGAGGAGGATAGTCAACGGCAAGGCCAGTGCCTTAAATCGCTCGTCGGCTTCGCCCTTGGCGTCGAAATGCGGGACTTTGTATTTTTGCTGCAGCGTGGGCATACGGTTGTCGCTCAGAGGCACAAACTTGCGGGTGTCTTCCAAGCTGGACCAGATGACGTGCTGCAGGTTGGCGTGCTTGGCCGCTTGGGCCATGGCAGTGGCGTGCGCTATCTCCTTCTCCGGTGAAAAGTGAGCCCAAAAGAACGTAACGCAAAACGCCCCATACGCGCCTGCAAACGCTTTCTTGAGGCTCTCTGGATCGTCCACGTCGGCCGCGACGACTTCCGCGCCCAGCTTTGCCAGCTCTTTAGCTTTATCGGAGTTGACGTCGCGCGTGATCGCCCGCGCCGCAAAGCCCCCGCTCGGATCGCTCAGAATCGCGCGGACGAGGCCGCCGCCCTGGGATCCGGTTGCGCCCATCACAGCAATGATCTTTTTGTCTGCCATAGTTTTCTCCTATAACAAATGAGTCACGTAACTCTACATTGACGCCGCTTGCGTTATGCCCAGCTCCTTGCGCACCGTTTTCGCGGCGTCGGCCAGAGCCTTGAGCTTCAGCTTCGCAACCATCCGCGGAAGGGGCTTCATGCCGCAGTCGGTGCTCAAATACACGCGCTCGGGCGGCACTACCTTGATGATTTTCTTGATGCGCTCGGCCACATGTTCCGGGGTTTCGATGATGCTGGTGCGAACGTCGAGCACACCGAGCTGAACTTCCTTGTCCTTGGGCAGGGACTTCAAGCACTCGATATCGGCCATCTCGCGATTGGCGAAATCCAGAACAAACTGTTCGATGGGCGCATCGTAAAAGTACGGAAGAACGGTCTCGTAGCCCTTGGGAATCAGTGAGGCCAGCGAATTTCCCCAGGCGTTTCCGAAACAGAAGTGCCATGCGATTTTCGCCTTCACGCCGTCGACGCACTGTGCGATCACGTCACCAATCCACTTGTAGTCGTCTTTATTGCCGGTAAAAAGCGGGAGCCAGGCGCCGAGATCCTCGATTTGCAGGTAATTTGCGCCTGCGGCCACCAGATCCTTCATCTCCGCATTAAATATAGGCGCGAGTGCGTAGCTCAGCTCTTTAGCATCCTTGTAATGCTGGAAGTAGGTGTGCCATGCAAGGTTGACCGGGCCGGCCCCGACCGAGACCTTAATCGGTTTCTTAGTGGATTTTGCCGCGATCTTGTAAAGGTCTGCCAGCCGGATGGGGCCGCGTGTCACCGCGCCGCTGTTGACCACGCCGCCCCAATCCGCCATGAGTTCCATGTCCTTGGTCCGTTCGGTGGTGCCGATCAGCGAGGGATGCGGCTCCTTGGCTTCGTCAAAGCCATGGATTCGCTCATACATGTACCAGCAGAACGCGCCGATGACGCCGACATAATCGTCGAAATACATCTGGCCGTCGGTGACGATGTCAAGTCCGGCGTCCTCCTGTTCCTGGATCACCGTCCGTGTGGCGTCCTGGTACGCTTCTTCGTAGGAAACCTCCTTGAATGCTACCCGAACGTCGCGGCCCAGCAACTGCTGGCGATACCAGCCGGGACGCGGATAGGACCCGACCATCGTAGTCGGCAGAATGGTGTTTGCGATTTTTGTCAGCATCTCGTGTTTCTTTTCTCCGTAAGCTTATTGGACAATACCCTTCCAGCAGTTGTAAATTGTATTTCCTCGATCTCAGCACGCCTGGATTTCAACGCACCTTTACACCTTTGCGAGAAGGCGAATTTTTCATGGTAGCTCATCGTTCCTTCATCCGGGTTGACACCGTTGAATAGAACATGCGCAGTATATCATCTTCCAGATGCTGGGAGTTCGCGCATCGCTTCGCCCGCGCCTTTTAGAAAGGTTGGATGGCGCCTCCGATCCTTTGCGTATCGTTAGCTCCAAACAGGGACGGTCGGATGTATAATCGTGGGACCCGAAACCTTAAGACGAGCCCCTGGGCTCAAGAAGCGAGGAAGACACATAACAATGAAGATTTACGGCACATTTCGCACCGGCGTGGCGTTGGCACTCCTACTGGGATACCAGATGGCAAACGGACAAACGGGCGAGGGATCCGGTTCCCATGCTCGTGAGATCGAACACGGCCGGTACGTCGTGATGATCGGTGGATGCAACGACTGCCATACCGCGGGATACGGCGATATCGATGCGAAGACTCCGGAGAAGGATCGGCTCGAGGGAGACACCCTGGGATACCGCGGGCCGTGGGGAACAAGCTATCCGACGAACCTCAGGATTTCGATCAGCAAGAAAACGGAAGATCAGTGGGTGAAGTACGCCAAGACACTGATGACGAAACCGCCCATGCCGTGGTTTAACGTTCGCGCCATGACCGACGAGGACCTACGCGCCCTCTATCAGTATGTGAAATCGCTCGGCGTGGCGGGCAAAGCGGCTCCCGCATTTGTACCACCCGGCCAACAGCCGCAAGGGCAATATGTGTTGTGGCCGGGCGTTAAATAAGCAGGTAGCGCAACGCATCGCCCACCATTGGGAAAGTCCCAGATGTGCACCGGATCGCACTTCCGTGCGTTGACTACCGTCTCTTGATCAGCTCGATTTCCAGATCGATGTGGATTTCGTCGCTGAGGAACACGCCGCCGGTTTCGAGCGGCAGGTTGAACCCGAAACCAAAGTCGCTGCGTTTAATCAGCGCCGTGGCGGATGCGCCAGTTCGGAAATCTCCTCTCGTGTCCTTCACTTCGGTCCCGGCGCTTTCGACGTCCAGCGTCACTTCCTGGGTGACACCGTGCATTGTCAAATCACCGGCGATTTTCCAGTGATGCTTGCCATCCGGCGTCACCTTTTTGGATCTGAAAGTGATGGCCGGATACTTTTCCACGTCCAGAAACTCCCCGCCTTTCATGTGCGCATCGCGTTTCATTTCGCGTGTGTGAAACGTGGTGGCATCGATGGCGGCGGTGATCTCGATGTTAGCCGGATTGGTGGGATCGTACACCACGTCGCCGGTGATCCCCACGAATTCGCCGCGCAGCCAGGCAATCATACAGTGCCTGATCTTGAACCCGGCGCTGGAGTGGTTCGAGTCAATCGCATATGTGACCGCGGCTGGTGCTGTCGTGGCAGTACTCATGGTAAGGTTCTCCTCTACTGATGACCGGCGGCGCGCCCTGAACGATCTCCAGTGTACAACGAGAACGATGGATGTGTTCGGTGAACGGCCCGCGATTTACCGTGGAGCAGCTCCCCCATCCTGCATAGAATAATGGAGCCATATGCGCGACTTCGACGAACAAAACATCACTGCCGCGGTGATCGACCGCTTCGGGAACACTCCGGACCCGCGGCTTAAGAAGATCATGACCAGCCTGATACAGCATCTGCATGACTTCGTGCGCGACGTGGAGCTGACTGAGGACGAATGGGCGCAGGCCATCGACTTTCTCACCCGCACGGGCAAGATTTGCACCGATCGGCGCCAGGAGTTCATCCTGCTGTCCGATACGCTTGGCGTTTCCATGCTGGTGGACGCGATCAACCATCGCTTCGCCCAGGGCATAACGGAAACCACCGTGCTGGGCCCATTCTATGTGCCGAACGCTCCCGAAGCGGCCCTGGGCGACGATATCAGCGCCCACGCAAAGGGAGAGCCGCTATACGTCGATGGGTCCGTCTTGTCGGAAGACGGCCGCCCGGTGGCGAACGCCATCGTCGACGTTTGGCATTCCGACGCCGAAGGGTTCTACGACTTGCAGTTGCCCCAGATCCAAGAATCTTCGCTGCGGGCCCGCTTTCATACGGACGCGCAGGGCCGCTTCCGCTTCTGGACGATCGTGCCGCGCTATTACCCCATCCCGGACGACGGACCCGTGGGCCAGATGCTCCAAGCGACGGCGCGCCATCCCTTTCGCCCCGCCCACGTGCACTTCATGATCATGGCCGATGGGCACGAGACGTTGGTGACGCATCTCTTCGTGAATGGCGATCAGTATCTGGACAGTGATGCCGTATTCGCCGTGAAGAATTCCCTGATTCGCGATTTTACTCGCGAAGCTCCCGGCATCGCGCCGGATGGCAAAAACATCGACACCCCCTGGCGCCGGCTGCACTCGGATTTCGTGCTGGCCAAAGCGGCGGAGAGAACGAGCGCTCCAGCGGCCTAGCGTTTTTCGGGAGGCGGGATCGGAACCGTGCGGCGCGCCTCGCGATCTGTGCCCTCTGCCTTGTGCATTTATATCGTGATACGATATAAATGAAACGAAGGTAAGCGAATGAAGGACCTGTCTCTTGAAGAGTACCGTGCCCTGGCCGAGTTCCGCTCCCAGATCCGGCGATTCCTCGCCTTCAGCGAGGAACAATCGCGCGCCGCGGGGCTCGAGCCGCAGCAGCACCAGCTGCTGTTGGCGGTCAAGGGGTTGCCCGCCGGAGGCCGCGCCATCATCGGCGAACTCGCAAATCGCCTGCAACTCAAGCATCACAGCGTCGTCGAATTAGTGGACCGGCTGGAGAAGGCCGGGTACGTCTCGCGAGCCGCGGGCGATGAAGACCGGCGGGAAGTGATGGTTCACCTGACCGCTTCCGGCGCGCGCGTTCTGAGAAAGCTTTCGATCGAGCATCACCAGGAGCTGGAAGTGGCCGGCCCGCGGCTGGCCAGGGCGTTGCGTTCCATCGGGCGCCAACATGCAGGAAGGACAAGTGTTGCATGAGCACCCAACCGCATTCGCAGTCCCACGAGCTGGGCGACTTCTCCACCGATTGGCGCGTGCTTCCGATTTCCGCGCTGGCCATCGTGGTGGGCTTGATCGGAACGGGCATGGCCTGGGTTTTACTCCGGCTGATCGGCATCATCACGAACTTCGCGTATTTCCACCGCTGGGGCACCGCGCTGGCGTCGCCCTCGGCGAACACCTTGGGCCTGTGGGCCATCCTGGTGCCGGTGGCCGGATCGGTGATTGTGGGTTTTATGGCGCGCTACGGCTCGGAACGCATACGCGGGCACGGAATTCCCGAAGCGCTGGAGTCCATCCTCATCAACGGCAGCAAGGTCGAGCCGCGGCTCGCGTTTCTGAAGCCGCTATCGTCGGCGATCGCGATCGGAACCGGCGGTCCGTTCGGCGCCGAAGGCCCGATCATCGTCACCGGCGGCGCGTTCGGCTCCATGCTGGCGCAGTTTTTCCGGCTCACCAGCGTGGAGCGTAAGACCCTGCTGGTGGCGGGTGCAGCGGCCGGAATGTCGGCCACCTTCGCTTCGCCGGTCGCGGCGGTGCTGCTGGCCGTGGAACTGCTGCTATTCGAGTGGAAGCCGCGCAGCTTCATTCCCGTCGCTTTGGCCAGCGCCACGGCGGGCGCCGCGCGCCGCTATATTTTGGGGACTGGCCCGATCTTCCCCGTCCCTCCACACCCGCTCGCCATTGGCGCGTGGGGCCTGATCGGCTGCGTGATCTGCGGCATCCTGGCCGGCGTGCTGGCCAGTGTTCTGACGCGCGCCGTCTACGCGACGGAAGATCTTTTTCGAAAACTTCCCATCCATTGGATGTGGTGGCCGGCGATCGGCGGCCTGGTGGTCGGCATCGGCGGATTGATTTTCCCGCAGGCACTGGGCGTAGGTTATGACACTATTGGCTTGCTGGTCCAAGGCGATGTGCCGCGCAGCACCATGATCGGCATTCTGCTGGTGAAGTCTACGATTTGGGTGGTCGCGCTGAGTTCCGGAACATCGGGCGGCGTGCTCGCGCCGCTGCTGATGATGGGCGGCGCGTTGGGCGGCTTCGAAGGGATCTTCCTGCCGCACCTGGGCGTCGCGTTCTGGCCGCTGGTGGGCATGGGCGCGATTCTGGGCGGCGCGATGCGGGTCCCGTTGACCGGCGCGATCTTCGCCCTCGAACTCACCCACGACATCAACATGCTTCTACCCCTGTTGGTAGCCACTCTCGTGGCGCACGCGTTCACCGTGCTGGTGTTGAAGCGTTCCATCCTGACCGAGAAGGTGGCGCGCCGCGGCTATCATCTGACGTGCGAATACGCCGTGGATCCGATGGAAGTGCTCTCGGCGGGCGAAGCGATGCGCACCAACCTAGTGGCGTTTCACGCCGGCCAGACCTTGGAGCAGGTGCGCAGCATTCTGACCGCGAATCATTCCCCCCGCGGCCAGCATTTGTATCCGGTGGTGGATGAGAACCGCAGGCTGCTGGGGGTGATTACCCGCAATGATTTGCACCAATGGCTGGAGCAGCCCCATCCGGCCGGGGAAACCCTCGGCGACGTGGTGAAGGAGCCGGTGGTCGCTCATCCCGACGAGCCGTTGCGCACGGTGGTATACCGCATGGCCGAAACCGGGCTGACGCGATTCCCGGTGGTGGAGCGAGGCAGCGAGAAAAAGCTGCTGGGCATGATCGCGCTGCGGGATCTGCTCTCGGCGCGTACGCGGGATCTGGCCCAGGAGCGGGATCGCGAGCAGGTCCTCAAGATTCGTTTGCCCGCGCTCGGCCGGAAAAGCGGCGTCAATTCGCCAGTCGCTTAGCCACCACCAGCGTGATGTCGTCGGGAGGAGGAGCTCCTTCGGTGAACTCCTCCAGCTTCTGATTCACGCTCTTGATGATGGATTCGGCGTCTTGATCTCGCAGACCGGTCAACACTCGTGCCAGACGGTCCTCGCCGAACTCTTCGTCGGTGCCAGGACGGACCGGCTCGGTGACGCCGTCGCTGAACAGCAGCACGACGTCGCCCACATCGAGATGGCATGCGTTTTGTTGATACACGGCAACCGGCAGAATCCCTAGGATCAGGCCCGTACCTTCGAGTTTTTCCACCGCTCCATCGGCATGCGCCACCAGCGGCGGGTTGTGCCCGGCGTTGACGTAGGTGAGCTCGCCGGTTTTGGGATCCAGCACTCCGATAAAAAACGTGATGAAGCGGTTGGACGGGCAGTTGGACGAGATGATCCGGTTCAGCCGCGTAACCAGAGCCGCTAAATTGGTAGGATCGTCGAACAGCACCTGCACGCGCGCCTGGAGGCTCGACATCAACAGCGACGCGGGCATCCCCTTGCCCGCGACATCGCCCACCAGCACTCCGACGCGGCCATCCGGGTAAGGCAGGAAATCGTAATAGTCGCCCCCGACGGTGTGGCAGGCGGCGTTGTAGCCGGCCAGGTCCACGCCCGGAACGTCCGGCACTTTCACCGGAAGCAGGCTGCGCTGGATTTCGGCG
>JASHQT010000029.1 GCA_030039005.1 Bryobacteraceae bacterium | reverse complement strand
CGAACTAAAGGGCTGCGGGCGCAGCGCCGTCGCGTCCCGGCTCCAGAAAGTGCCGCACGATGCCGCCGATGGCCATGAATTTCTCCAGATCGGCCGGCTTATGGAAGTAAAACGAGGCTCCTAAATCGCGCGCGCGGGCGCGATCGCGCGGCGAGTCCGAGGAGGTGATCACGATGGCCGGAACGTGCGCGCAACGGCTGCTTTGGCGGATTTGGGCTAGAACTTCATCGCCCGACCGCCGGGGCAGGTTCAGATCGATCAGGAACAGATCGGGGCACATCGCCGACGCGTCCTGTTCGAGGGAGTTGATCATATGGAGCATCTCCTCGCCATTGCCCGCGGTGGCCAGCCGGTAGGCGAACTCCTGGCGCCGGAGCGCTTCCTCGATCAGGTACACGTCGGCGGCGTTGTCTTCGGCGATCCAGATTCGATAGGGACGTTGTGCCATCACTCGCTCTCTCGCAGGGTGAAAAAGAAGGTCGCGCCCTCGCCATATTGCGATTCCACCCAAATTCGCCCGTGATACCGCTCTATGAGCTTCTTGCAGATAGCCAGACCCAGACCCGTACCCGAGTACCGGCCGCCGGTGTGCAGACGTTTGAAAAGTCCGAAGACCTGCTCCTGGTAGCGCGGCTCGATGCCGATTCCATTGTCGCGCACGGAAAGTTCCCACGCTCCGTTACGCTGCGCTGCGCTGACGTGGATGCGCGGCGGTTCCTGGCTGCGATACTTGATGGCGTTCGACACCAGATTCTGAAAGATCTGCTGCAGGTGCACCGGTTCGGCTTCGAGCGAAGGAAGAGGGTCGTGCGTCACGGTGGCTTTGGATTCCTCGATCGACGCGGCAAGATTGGTGAGCGCGGCCGTCAGCGCCTCGTTGAGATCCGCGATTTCGCTGGGAGCCTCGGAGATCGTCGCCGCGCGGGTGTATTCGAGAAGGTCCCGGATCATACGACCCATGCGCGTGGCGCCGTCTACGCAGTGGCCGATGATGACGTCGGCCTGTTCGTCCAGCTTGCCCGCGTAGTTCATTTGGAGCAGTTGGCTGAAAGTAGACACCATCCGCAGCGGCTCCTGCAGATCGTGACTGGCCGAATACGCGAACTGTTCCAGATCGGCGTTGGCGCGGCGCAGCGCTGCCACGGCGGCGGTGGCGCGCTCACGAGCAGCCTCGGCATCGCGGCGCAGCTCGCGTTCCCGTTCGGCAACCTCGCGGCGCAACCGGCTCATTTCCAGATGCGTGGTGACGCGCGCCAGCAGTTCCCGCGCCGTGAACGGTTTCACCAGGTAATCGTCCGCGCCCGCTTCGATACCTTCGACGCGGGATTCCTCACCGGCGCGGGCCGAGAGCAGGATCACCGGAAGCGTGCTGGTGGAGGATTCCGCGCGCAAGGCCTTCAACAGCGCGAAGCCATCCAGGCCCGTCATCATGATGTCGCTCAGGATCAGGTCCGGCGGATGATTGAGGGCGTGCTCCAGGGCCTGCCGCCCGTCAGAGACCGCGTCGACTTCGAAATACGGCCCGAGCAGCCGCGCGACGTAGGCCCGCATGTCCGCGTTGTCGTCCGCCAGCAACACTCGGCCGCGAGCGCCGGGCTTCGCGGTATTAGGCGCTGCCCGTTCCCCAGATTGAGGCGGAAGACTCGTGTCCAGTTCGCGATCGTATGGCCAGAGCCATCCGAGGGCTTCATCCACGTAAGCTTCGGAGCGCGTCGCCGTGGATGCGGCCGGTACATCCTCTGCTCGCGCGGCGCCAATCCGTTCCTTGGCGAGGTGCGCGGAACCGAACGGAACCCGCACGGTGAACGCGCTCCCACTCCCCGGCTCGCTTTGCGCGGAAATGCTGCCGCCATGCAACTTCACCAGTTCCTGCACCAGCGCCAGGCCGATCCCTGTTCCCTCGTGCGTGCGGCCCGGCGCGCCCTCCACGCGATGGAATCGCTCGAACAGCCTCGGCATTTCCTCGGCGGGAATGCCGGTGCCGGTATCGCGCACGGTGAGCCTGGCCGCCGACCCATCCTCCGTTTGCCCCAACTCCACGCAAATTTGGCCTTCAAACGTAAACTTGAAGGCGTTCGAGATGAGATTCAGCACCACTTTCTCCCACATGTCGCGATCGACGTACACCGGCTCCGGCAGAGGACGGCAGTCCACAATGAAGCGCAGGCCGGCTTTGTCGGTGGCCGATTGAAAGCTGGCGGCGAGGTCAGCGGTGAAGGCGGCCAGATCCGTCGGCACATAGCTGGCCTGTATCCGGCCCGCCTCGATGCGCGCGAAATCCAGCAAGCTGTTTACCAACTTGAGCAGCCGCAGTCCGTTGCGATACGCCACGGCGATTAAATTCCGCTCATTGGGAGTCTGGTAATCCTCGCGCATGGCGACGAGCTCCTCGAGCGGTCCCAGCATGAGCGTCAAAGGCGTGCGAAATTCATGCGAGACGTTGGAGAAGAACGCGGTCTTGGCGCGATCGAGTTCGGCCAGAGCTTCGGCCCTGCGCCGCTCTTCTTCGTAAGCCTGGGCATTGCCGATCGCGGCGGCGATTTGCCCGGTCACCAACCCTAAGAATCCCTGGTAACTGTCGTCGAAGAGCCGGTAGGGATTCAGGCCGGTGACCAGTACGCCCGACCGTCCGGTCTTGCCCGACGGAGCGATGGGAAGCACGGCGGCCTGCTCAGAGGGCCGGTCCCAAGCTCCACGGGGTAGCCGGCCGAGGAATTCGAGATCGCTCACCAGCGCCGGCGCATGCGTGTGCAAGACTTCGGCGAAGGGCCACACCAATTTAGAATGGGGGGGAGAGTCTAGGGGCGCCTCCCGCGGCGCCGCGGGGTGACCGGCGGAGATTCCGGAGCTTCCCGCCAACACGACGCGCCGGTGGTCGGCATCGAGCAAGTAAATTAGGGCGAACGGCAGATCGCGGGTGTTGGTTTCGAGCGACTGGGCGCTGAGCGCACAGGCCTCGGCGATGGTGCGCGCGTCGGCGGTCCGAGTGGCCAGTTCGCGCAACAAGGCGAGTTGGCGCGCACCGATGATCCGCTGCGTGTCGTCGGTATTGGCGCATAGAATGCCGCCCGGCTCGCCCGTGTCGCTCGGTACGGGGCTGTAGGAAAACGTGTAGTGCGTCTCTTCCCGGTAACCGTTGCGCTCCATGATCAGCAACAGGGCTTCATCGTAAGTACCTTCATTCGCGGTCATGGCCTGCCGCGCGCGCGGTTCGATCTGGTCCCAGATTTCGCGCCAGACCTTGGCCGCCGGCTGACCCAGCGCCCAAGGATGCTTGCCGCCGAGGATGGACTTATAAGCGTCGTTATAAAGATTGATCAGCTCGTCGCCCCACCAAACGAACATGGGTTGGCGCGAGGTGAGCATGATGCGTACGGAAGTCCGCAGGGCTTGGGGCCAGGACTCCACCGGGCCGAGCGCCGTTCGCGACCAGTCCATGGCACGCATCAAAGCGCCGAGCTCCCCGCCGCCCGCGAGCGGTCCCCCGCTCGAAGGCAGCCGGTCTTGCGATATCTCGGGCTGCATTAGTATCTTCGTTAGATCTTGTTACACGGAAATCGTTTCGCGAACATTGCGGGCCGATCACGGGGCCGCGATCCGGCGGAATGGCGACGCCGCGCTGTATACTAGCCCTCGCCCGTGTTTATCGTTCACGATCTTGGAACCGCGGTCCTGTTGTGCGTCGTTACGATGCTAGGCTGGGGTTCCTGGGCCAACACGCAGAAGCTCGCCGGAAAAGACAAGTGGCCGTTTGAGCTGTTTTACTGGGATTACGCGATCGGCGTAATGGTGTTTTCCCTGATATTCGGGCTGACGCTGGGCAGCGCGGGGCCGGCTGGGGGAGCGTCGTTCCTCGAGAATCTGCGCGGCGCGGCGAGCGGAGCGGCGTGGACCGCCATTTCGAGCGGGGTGCTCTTCAACATCTCGAATATTTTGCTAGTGGTCGCGATCGATGCGGCGGGCATGGCGGTTGCCTTTCCGGTGGGAGTCGGACTCGCGCTCGTGATCGGGACACTGAAGAGTTATGTTCTGTCGCCGAAAGGTAGCCCGCATCTGTTGTTTGGCGGTGTGGCGATGATCGTTCTCGCCATGGTGATGTCGGCGCTCGCGCACCGCCGGATCGGGGCGGGAAAGCAGACCAAGACATTCAGGGGACTGGTGTTTGCGATCGTGGCCGGGTGCCTGATGGGATTTTTCTATCCGCAACTGGTGGCTTCCCTATCGCCGGATTTCACCACGCGCGCGATCGAACCCGGTTTGCTGACGCCTTACACCGCGCTGGTTTTGTTCTCGATCGGCGTGCTGGCCAGCAACGCCGTGGTAAACACCGTCTTCATGCGCGCGGGCCGCTACAGCTATGCGGATTATTTTCGCGGACGCACGCGGCTGCATTCGCTCGGATTCCTCGGCGGCTGCATCTGGATGCTCGCGCTGTCGCTGAACGTGATCGCCTCCGGCGTGGCGGGGCCGGCGATTTCTTACGCGCTCGGCCAGGGCGCGACGTTGGTGGCGGCTATCTGGGGCGTCCTGATCTGGCGCGAATTCACGGGCGCGGCCAAGAGCACCTGGGCGCTGGTGGGGCTGATGTTCGCTGGATACGTTCTCGGGCTGGTGCTGATCGGCGTAGCGAGCGTCTGATGCCTGGTTCGATTGTGGTCATCGGCAGTCTGAACATGGATTTCGTCCTGGAGGTGGATCGTTTGCCGATGCCGGGAGAAACAATTCTCGGGCGCGGCTTTCGCACGGTTCCGGGAGGCAAGGGCGCGAACCAGGCATACGCCGCCGCGAAATTGGCGCGCGGCGCATCGGCGGTGCGGATGGTGGGGCGCGTCGGATCCGATGCGTTCGGTAGGGCGCTCAAGACCAATCTGGCCGACGTGGGCGTGGATATTCAAGCGGTGCTCGAAACCGGATCGGAAGCAACCGGAGTGGCTTTGATCCACGTGGATGAAGCCGGACAGAACTCGATCACGGTGGCGCCGGGGGCGAATGCGCTGGTCTCACCCGGGGATATCGGTTCGCTCGAAGGCGCGCGATGCGTGCTGTTGCAACTGGAAGTTCCTCTCGAAACCGTCGCCAAGGGCTTACGGAATGCCCGTCAACACGCCGCTATCGGAATCCTGGATCCCGCGCCCGCGCGCGAGGTGCCGGATGAAATCCTCGCGCTCGTGGACATCGCGACGCCCAACGAGACGGAAGCCTGCATGCTCGCGGGCGTGACGCCCGGCCGGCTGATACCGGATGAGGCCCAAGCGATCGGCCGGCGGATCTTGGAACGCGGCGCCGGGTCGGTGATCGTGAAGCTGGGCGATCGTGGCTGTGTGTATTGCGGCTCCGGGCGCAGCATCATCGTACCGGCTGTCCCCGTACGCGCTGTGGACTCCACGGCCGCGGGCGATACGTTCAATGCAGCGCTTGCCATCGCGCTCGTCGAGGATCTCGCCATCGAGGACGCGCTGCGGTTCGCCAACGCCGCCGCCGCGATTTCGGTGACGCGGCCGGGAGCCCAGACATCGGCGCCGTCCAGGGCCGAGGTGGAGTCGCTGTTCGCACGAACTCACGCGTGACAATTGTCATGCGCGCCGCCTGACGAACTTCACTACCCGAGCCCGCGCTTCCAGGGCAGCATAGAGCCATGGAAACAACAATTGCAGTGCCTGATCCCTCGATCCTTGGCGCGGAGGCGTTCAAGGGCCGCGCCATCGGCGCCCTGGTTTGCGGCTTCTTCGGCTCCTGCTGGATGCTCGGAGCGGTGTATTTCGGAGAAATTTCCAATCCCGCGTTGCTCGCCGCGCTCGCGCTGCTGGCGGGGGTGTCCGTTATTTGGCCGATCGCGCAGCTTGTGCGGGTTCGCCGGTTGCCGTACTCAACCCGCGGCGGCCAAGGCTGGTCTGACGTATCCAAACCCTACTGGACCCTCGTGGTCATCGAGTGGGCGGCCTGCATCGTCGCGTCGAACTGGCTGAGCCACACGGGGCACCCCGACGTGATCCCGCAGGCCGTCGGCCTCATTGTCGGGTTGCACTTCATCCCGCTGGCGAAAATATTCCGGGCACCCATCTACCACTGGACTGCGGCGGCCATGGTATTGGGCGTCGTGGCTTCATTTGCTGTTGCGGCTGGGGACCTTCGCAGCATCGTGGCATCTGGGGTCTGCGGGCTCGCCTTATGGGCTACCGAAGCCGAGATTCTGTGTCAGTATAGGCTTGCATCCCGATAGAAGTTTGCCATGCGTCTGCTACCCCGCAATCCAGAACTCGGCTGGACGCCTTATGTATGGCTGGTCTACCTGGGATTCTTTTTCGTCCAACCGTTTGTTGCCCGCGCGCATTGGAAGGAATGGCTGGCTACAGGCTTGGCGTCCGGCATCTTCCTCGTCCTCTATTTTGCCGGCTATTGGGTCCGGGTACGCCGGCGCTTAGCAATTTCCGCGGCGATCGCGCTGCTGGGCTTGGGGTTTGCGCCGTGGAACGAGGGCGCGGCGGTTTTCATCATTTATGCCTGCACCGGGATCGCGTACGCCGGGGACGCGGGGTTCGCAGCGAAAGCCCTGGGGGCGTTGTTGGCTGTCGTTGCCGCGGAAGCTCTCCTGCTCCATCTGAGCATCTGGTTCTGGGTTTACTGCATCGGCCTGTCCCTGAGCATAGGGTCCGTAAGTATCTATTTCGCGCAAAGAAACGAGGCCAACCGCCGGCTGCGCATGGCGCACGACGAGATCGAACACCTGGCGCGCGTGGCCGAACGCGAGCGGATTGCGCGGGATTTGCACGACGTCCTGGGGCACACGCTCTCGGTCGTGGTTCTGAAGTCGGAGCTGGCGGCGAAGCTGATCGGGCACGAACCGGCGCGGGCGGAAAACGAAATCCGCGACGTGGAGCGGATCTCGCGCGACGCGCTGGCCGAGGTGCGCAAAGCCATCGGCGGATACCGGTCCCGCGGATTAGACGAGGAAATTGCTCGCGCGGCTTCCACGTTGCGGACCGCAGGCGTAACCGCGGAGTGTGAGACGGCGTCGGTGCCCCTTTCACCCGCGCAGGAGACCGTTCTGGCTCTCGCGGTCCGGGAGGCCGTCACCAACGTGGTTCGCCATGCCGGCGCGGCGCATTGCCGCATGAAGATCGAGAGGGTGAACGGATCCTGCCGGCTGGAGATCCACGACGACGGCCGTGGCGGAATCCAGGTGGAAGGGAACGGCGTGCGCGGAATGCGGGAACGGGTAGAGGCGCTGGGAGGCACGTTGCAGCGCGAAACCAGTGCCGGAACGCGGGTCACCATCGTGCTGCCGCTCGCCGCGGGGGAGAGCGCGAACGCATGAAGTCCGGCAAAGCGATCCGAGTAGTGATTGCCGAAGACCAGGGAATGGTTCTGGGAGCGCTGGCCGCGCTGCTTGAGATCGAGCAAGATATCGCCGTGGTGGGCCAGGCGCGCGATGGCCGGTCCGCGCTCACGGCGGTAGCCGAACAGCGTCCGGATGTGCTCATCACAGATATTGAAATGCCCGAGATGAGCGGTTTGGAGGCGGCGGCCGAGTTAAAGCGCCTCGGGTCGGCGACCCGCGTGATCATCCTGACGACGTTCGCCCGCGCGGGCTATCTGCGGCGCGCCTTGGACGCCGGCGCATCGGGGTATTTGCTGAAGGACAAACCGGCTAAGGATTTGGCGGATGCCGTGCGGCGCGTGCAGCAAGGCCTAAGAGTCATCGATCCGGAACTGGTGGCCGAAGCCTGGGGCGAAGCCGATCCGCTCACCGAACGCGAGCGGCAAGTGGTTCGCCTGGCGGGTGAAGGCGTCGCGGGCGCCGAGATCGCCGGGAAACTGGGGCTTTCGGAGGGTACCGTGCGCAATTATCTTTCCGAGGCCATCAACAAATTGGGCGCGAGCAATCGCGTGGAAGCGGCCCGGATCGCGCGGGCTAAAGGTTGGCTGTAACAGGACTGGCTTTCGTCAGCGGCCGACTTCCAGCCGCGCCGTGCCGCCTTGTGGATCGTTAAACTCATAGACTTCCGGCTGCGAAGAAACCTGCTTGATGCGCACCTGCTGCCATTCGGCCTTGGGATCGGATTGCCGATACCATCCGCTCAAGACGTATTGCGATGGTTCCTTCGAACCCCATTCATAGCAGGAGTCGATGGGCACCAGGGCCGGGGCCGCGGGCGCGGCATTGGATGTGGACCATATGTCGCGCCAGCCAGCTTTCTCATGGTGCAGGCACTTCCACACGTCCACTTCGCAGCGCTCGGAATGATAGCGGCTCACCACGAATTCGCGCGCCGTCGAGCCCGGGGAGAAGGTGGTGCGAATACGGAGCAGATCCTCGGCAGCGCCGTACCCGTCGCACGGGATGCGGCTGTGCAACTGAAATCCCATGGCCGGGTCCAGGGCCTCATGGGCGGGATGGCCGAGGCCGAAGATCAACAAGAGGAGAATGGCATTCATCACTTCCATTAGCGCATGTTTGCAACCAGGCAGGGATCGGGGGCCGGGGATCGGGGGCTAATGCTCGCGATACTCGCCGAAGACGGCGCACAGGCGGTCGGAAATTTCCCCCACCGTCGCGTAGGCTTCGGCGCACGCGAGGATGTGCGGCAGCAGGTTGTCGCCGGATCGGGCCGCGGCTTCGAGCGCGCACAGCCGCGCGTTGAGTGAGTGGGAATCGCGCGAGGCGCGCAAATCGCGGAGGCGCGCAATCTGCTGTTTTTCCAGCTCCGGGTCGAGCCGGAATGTTGCGGGCGGCTCTTTTTCGTCTTGCTCGAATCTGTTCACGCCGACGACGATTGTCTCGCCGTGTTCGACCGCCTGCTGGTCGGCGTACGCGGCGTTCTGAATTTCATTCTGGATAAAACCTTTTTCGATGGCCGCCAGCGTTCCGCCCATGGCGTCGATGCGGGCGATGTAGTCAGCCGCGCCACGCTCGATTTCATCGGTCAACTTTTCGATGTAGTAGCTGCCGCCTACCGGGTCGGCCGTCGCGGTGACGCCGGTTTCGTAGGCGATGATTTGCTGGGTGCGGAGGGCCAGTCGCGCGGCCTCTTCGGTCGGAAGCCCGAGCGCTTCATCCTTGGCGTTGGTGTGTAGCGATTGAGCGCCGCCCAGCACGGCCGCGAGAGCCTGCATCGAAACGCGCACTACGTTGACGTCGGGCTGCTGCGCCGTGAGGGTGGAACCGGCGGTTTGCACATGAAAACGCAGCATCATCGAGCGCGGATTGCGCGCGCCGAAGCGCTCGTGCATGATCTTGGCATAAAGTCTGCGCGCAGCGCGGAACTTGGCGACCTCCTCCAGGAAGTGCTTATGCGAATTGAAGAAGAACGAAAGCCGGGGGGCGAACGTATCCACGTCCAGGCCGGCCTCGATGGCCGCGCCAATGTAGGCGATGGCGTCGGCGAGCGTGAACGCCACCTCTTGGACCGCTGTGGAGCCGGCCTCGCGAATGTGATAGCCGCTGATGGAGATGGTGTTCCATTCGGGCAGCTCGCGCGACGCCCAGGCAAACAGGTCCGTGATGATCCGCATGGCCGGCCGCGGCGGATATATGTAGGTGCCGCGGGCAATGTACTCTTTCAGAATGTCGTTCTGGATGGTGCCCGAGATTTTGCGCAAGTCCGCGCCCTGGCTGCGCGCCACCAGCACATACAAGCTCAGCAGGATGGCCGCGGTGGAATTGATGGTCATCGAGGTCGTGATGCGCGCGAGCTCGATGCCCTCGAACAGCCGCTGCATATCGGCGAGCGAACAGATGGCGACGCCCACGCGTCCTACCTCGCCCGCGGCGAGCGGATGGTCGGAATCCATGCCCATCTGCGTCGGCAAGTCGAAAGCGACCGAAAGCCCGGTGATGCCCTGCGAGAGCAAATAGCGATAGCGCCGGTTGCTTTCTTCCGCGGTTCCAAAGCCGGCGTACTGGCGCATGGTCCAGAGGCGGCTGCGATACATGTCGGGGTAGAGGCCCCGGGTGAAAGGGTACTGGCCTGGCTGGTCACCTTCGGGGTGGTTCATGATTTGGAGATTTTGCGCGCCTTTAGAAACGAGTGAATGCCGTAGCCGGCCATGAGCAACCCGAAGGTCACTTCCATTGCCACACGGGGCCCCGTGTCGTTCTTGCCCCAGTCGCGCCAGATAGCATGCGCCGGGAGCAGTGCCAACACGATGAAAAGGAAGCCGATCACCTGATTCCAGAGGATATGGAGGGGACGGACGATTCCGGGAATCACATGCTGGCAAAACTTCTTTGCGACCGCGAACATGCGCTAGTACTAGTGTAGCGCCGCTCGCGAGAATCGCTACTGAGACCCAGGGATTTCGCCGATAGAGAATTATAGGAGAGCAAAACCTGACGCCCGGCGCACTTACCAATTGCCTGAAACTGTCCTTGCCTCGGCAACATCAAGAAGGTAGAGTGTTATTCTAAGAGGGACGCCCGCTCAAAGAAAGGGGCAATGCGTGGAAGAGAAACTCAAAGAGTTGATGCAAGAGCTTGGCAATGCGATTAACGAATCGCTGTCGGACTCCGATCGCATTGCGGCCGCTATCGGGGAAATCAAGCGGGCTGGCTATGACGTCTTCCTGGTCCTCGAAGCTACCATCGGCTTCAATAAGCGCGAGGAAAACGGTGAGTACGAATCCGAGGGCGAAAGTGAAACCGCCGAATCCGAAGCGCCGCCCAAGCGCAAGTTCGAATCCACCGGCAAGATTAAGCTGACCTCTCAGGATCAGAAGTTCCTGAAGGCTCTCAAGATCGCCATCGACGAAGATAAAAGCTAACCCGCTATTGGCTTTTGGCCATTAGCTCCTGATAGACCTTCCAAGTAGCTTCGCAAGCCTTCTCCCATGTGAGTTGTGCGGCCCGGGCAAGGCCTGCCTGGATCAACGTCTCGCGCAGCGAGGAATCGGCAATCAGCCGTTGCAGACCCTCCGCGATCGGCCCAACGCCGGTTGGATCCACCAGCAGCGCCGCATCGCCCGCTACCTCCGGCATCGCCGAAACATTCGATGTCAGCACCGGGACGCCGCGTGCCATGGCATCCAGGATCGGCATACCGAATCCTTCGGCGAGAGAAGGGAAGGCCAGGATGGACGCGCGCCGGTAGAGATGCTCCAGTTCGGGTGTTGTGACATATTCGAGCACGTGGATGTCCTGCTTGCGTGAACTGGACGCGATGCGCGAGAGCGCTTCCTGGGACTCGAAACCGAACGATCCGGCCAGATGCAGTTCCCAGCCGGGCGGCGTTTGTTCGAACGCCTCCACCAGACGCACGACATTCTTGCGGCGCTGGATGGCGCCCACGCTCAGGATGATGTTTTCGCGCGGGACGGGAACGGCCGCCACGGGCGCGAGACGCGTACCATGGGGGATCACGCGGATCTTCGCTGGATCGACGCGCAGCAGTTCCTCGACCTGCCGCGCCGTGAAGGCCGAGACCGTAATGATGAGATCCGAGCGTTCGGCGGCGTCGCGGGCCTGCGCAGCGAAGCGCTCGCGGAATCCAGGCGTGGAATAATCGCCGGAGATCACGAACAGATCGTGGAACGTGGTGACTGTGCGGCGGTAGCGTGCGACTCCCAGCCGCTGGTTGAGCCCATGAAACAGGTCCGCGGGAGGCGCACGTTGTTCACCCAGAATGCGGCGGCTGGCGTTCGCTGGAAGAGAATCCGAGAACGACCGCAGCAAGCGATGCGGCCGGTAGCAAAACAAGAAGCGCACTTCCGGATGCGCTCGCGCCAGGCCGAAAAGAATCTCGCGCGAATAGACTCCCACACCCGACAGGTTGCGGCCCACCGAGTAAGTGGCATCGAGAGCGATTTTCAATCAGCCAGCATAGCGGTTTTGGCGGGGGGTTCGGCGGGCATGCCGACCGCGACGTAACTCACCCTGCGCTGGCGCTCGATGGCGAAACGAATGGCGCGCGCCAGCGGCAGGCACTCCAGTTCGGATTTCACCAGAACATCCTGTGCACCGTCCCGCAGCAGACGGTTCGCAAGATAATCGTCGGCCTCGTCGGCCAGCACCAGGATTGGAGTATCACCAGCACAAGCGCTCACTTCCAGAAACGAATCGAGCAAGGCCTGGCTATCGGGCAGGCTGAGATTCAGCAGAACGGCGTCGAAACGTTCGCGCCGCAGGCAGCCGATCGCGTCCGAAAGCCGGTCCACCGGCACAATGGCCGAGGCGCGCCAGAGGCACCACAGCCGGTTCTCTTCAATCTCCAGGAGCGCCTCACACACCAGTTCTTCGTCTTCGAGGCAGTCCTCCACGATCAGAAGCTTGAGGATCTTGGAGTCCGGCACACGCTGTAGTGCACGGCGGCGAGGCTTTGTATCAGGGTTTCTAGCGCGAACTTTCAAACGGCCAGTTGGTATTCCTTCAATTTGCGGTAGAGCGTGGTGCGCCCGATACCCAAAAGATTCGCGGCGACGGCCCGGTCGCCTTTCGTATATGCCAGTGCATCGAGGATCGCTTGCCGTTCCATCTGCATCAGGGGAATCACCGGCGGCCGTATGCCTTCGGGAGCGCTGCGATGCTCGTGGGACCCGGCTTCGCCCGGCGGCTTATGCGTGGGTTGGAACCCAACTGCCACTGAGAGCGATTGCGCCCGCTTCGCCAACAGATGATTTTGCAGCATGGACGGCAGTTCGGCGGCGTGCAATAACGGCCCCGTGTTGATCGCCACCATGTGCTGGACGCAATTCTCAAGTTCGCGCACATTGCCTGGCCAATCGTAGGAGAGCATCGCCTCCAGCGTCTCCTGCGTCAGCGTGTGACCTTTGCCGTAGCGCGCCAGGAAATGAGCGATCAGGGCCGGGACATCTTCCTTACGATCGCGCAGGGGCGCCAGCCGCAAATTGACGACGTTTAGCCGGTAAAACAGATCGCGGCGGAACGTTCCCTTCTCCACTTCCTTCGCCAGATCCCGGTTGGTGGCCGCGATGACGCGGAAGTCCGACCGGCGGTGCGTCAGCGAGCCAACCGGGCGAAACTCCTTTTCCTGCAAGACGCGCAACAGCTTGGCCTGGAGGTCGAGCGGCAGCTCGCCGATCTCGTCGAAGAACGCCGTGCCGCCGTCAGCCACCTCGATCAATCCGGTCTTGGGGGTGATGGCGCCGGTGAACGCGCCCTTCACATGACCGAATAGCTCGCTTTCCATGAGCGGACCCACTAGGGAGGAACAATCGATGGTCACGAACGGGCCGACCGGCTGAATCTGATGGATGGAACGCGCCACTACCTCTTTGCCAGTACCGGTCTCTCCCAGCAGCAGGACTGGCCAGCGGCAGCGGCCGAGCTTTTCCACCATCCTTAAGACGTTCCGGATGCGCGGCGACTGGCCAACTAACAAAGGAGCGGTTTCTTCAACTTGCCCTAGCATTCGTGAACCCCAATCCGGGTTTTACAGAAGATAGTGCCTCAGCCCTTCATAAACTCTACGAGGACTTTAGGATTTCGACAACACCCTGTGGTATTGAATTAGGGGATTATTTGTGGGACTGGCCGGACCTCATTTGGGGGGATCGCCCTAGTACCGTAGGCGTAACAGGAGTCGCGGCGGTCTAACGCGCCGCGCTGGCCGCCGCAGGCGCCGAGGGAGACGGATCCAGGCGTACCACGAAAGCCGCACCGGTCTTGGCGCGCACGCGCGAGGCGAGCTCGGCGGCAGCCTGCTCGGAAGGAACGCGCCCCACCACCACGCGCCAGAATGCCGGGCTATCGGCGCGCTGCACCATTTGCGCGGGACCGAACTCTTGTTCCAGCGTGGCGCGCAGCCGCTCGGCGCGTCCGGCGTCGAGGAATGCGCCGGCCTGCACGCCGAACCAATCGGATGCCGCGCTGAGCGCGGGCACCGAGAGGATGTCGAGGCGAACGGGAGCAACGCCGGGTCCGATGAGATCGACGGCTTGTGCCGCGGCGTGCGAAAGGTCAATGATGCGATTTTCGACGAAGGGCCCGCGATCGATGATGCGGACGTCGACGGTCTTGCCATTGTTGAGATTGACCACGCGCACCATGGTCCCGAAGGGGAGCGTGCGATGCGCGGCGGTCAATTTTTCCATATCGTAGATCTCGCCGTCGGCGGCGGGGCGCCCGTGATAGGGATGGCCGTACCAGCTGGCCAGTCCGGTCTCGCCGTTGATGATCGTACCGGCGGAGCGCGGCGCGACAGGTGCGGTTACGGTGCGATGCTTTTTCGCGCAAGCCGAGAGCACGAGCGCGGCGGCCAGCAGCGCGGCGAGCCCGGCCCTGAGGCCCATGGATCTGTGGAGAGCCACTTGGTCAGATCGTAACGCGCCGCGGGCGCGCGGGCAAGAACAAAATCGCGCGTTTGCGGCGTGGAGAGCGGCGCCGGCGTGAAGAACAATTCAGCTGGAAAATGGTTTTGGGGGAGGGGAGGGACGCGAGAGAGTGCGGCGTGCTTGCCCGATGTGCATTTTTTTCTTGACTTTCAACTCAAAGCACCTTATATATGAATCACACTGCGATCTCAGATCGCAAATCTGATGTTAGGGAGAATCAATCGATGAAGAACGCAACAAAGAAGGCTGCGAAGAAGGCCGCAAAGAAAGCGCCCGCCAAGAAGAAGAAGTAAGATCCTTGGCGCCCCGAGAGGGCTCGCAGTTAGTTTAGGGTTCATGCAAAACGGCCCCGAGAGATCGGGGCCTTTTTTATTGCCT
>JASHQT010000333.1 GCA_030039005.1 Bryobacteraceae bacterium | reverse complement strand
CAAATGATGGTGGAAGGCGAGTTGCTGCAACTGGAGCGCATCGGCAAGATCGACATCTCCGAGGCGGACTACATGGAGCTGGTGGACCGCAAAACCGCCAGCCTGTTCTCGGCCTGCGCGCGCCTGGGCGCGGTCACCTCACAAACACCGGGTGGCGCGAACGAAGCCATCGAAACGCGCCTCGGCGAGTTCGCCTGGAACCTCGGCATCGCGTTTCAGCTCGTGGACGACATGCTGGACTTCACTTCGCACGAAAAGGTCCTCGGCAAACCCGTGGGCGGCGACCTTCGCGAAGGCAAGGTGACATTGCCTTTGATTTACGCGCTCGAAGAATCCAGCCCTGAAGAGCGGCAACTGGTCGACACCGTGATGAAGGACGGTAATTATGATCAGGTTCCGTTCGCACGGATCCTGCGGCTGATCGAGCAGCGCCATGGATTCGATCGCGTCCGTGACCGCGCGCAATCCTTCACCGACCGCGCGCGAGCCATCATCGCCGAGTTCCCCGAGTCGCCCTACCAGCGGGCACTGGCGGCCGTCACCGAACTCATCACCGAGCGCGATCATTGATATCATCCTTCGATACAAACCATGCCGCGCCTGATCCCCCATCCCACTCGCATTCCCGTGCCCGGAAACAAGCAGATCGACGAGTACGTCGGCCGCGTGAACAGCAAAGATGCCGCCGTCAGCATTGCCCACATGCACAGCCCCTCAGGCTGGAGCGAGCCCGGCCAGAGCCCCGAATTCGACGAATACACGCTGGTGCTAAAAGGCTCGTTACGCGTGGAATCGAAGAGCGGCGTGCTGGAAGTAAAGGCCGGACAGGCCGTCGTCTCCCCGCGCGGTGAGTGGGTCCGCTACAGTACCCCCGGTCCTGAAGGCGCCGAATACATCGCCGTCTGCCTCGCCGCCTTCGACCCCGCTGCTGTTCACCGCGACCGGACCTAGACCTCAACCCCCAGTCCCCAGCCCTGGCGCGCCATTTGCTTTGCATGCAATCCCCCCGCTACAATGGCGTATTAGAACCAAAAGTACGAAGGGGCATCAGGGATGGACCCCCGGTTCCATTGACCGGGATGTTTCAAAAGCGATAGACTTTCCTCTTGGTTCTTGGGTCGGAAAATCTCGACCGTTCCATTTTCTAAGAAGCTTGAGGAGGCTTATTCGGTGTCAGAAAAGTTGCGGCATATTTTTACGTCGGAATCCGTCAGCGAGGGACATCCCGACAAGATGGCGGACCAGGTTTCCGACGCGGTCCTGGACGCCTGTTTAGCGGTAGATCCCATGAGCCGGGTGGCTTGCGAAACCCTGGTCACCACCGGTATTTGCGTTGTGGCCGGTGAGATCACCACCAAGGCCATCCTGGACGTTCCCAAGCTGGCCCGCGAAGTGATCGCCGACATCGGGTTCACCGACGCCAAGATGGGCTTCGATGCCAAAACCTGCGGCATCCTGAACACCATCCAGACTCAATCCCCCGATATCGCCATGGGCGTGGATACCGGCGGCGCCGGCGACCAGGGCTTGATGTTCGGCTATGCCACCGATGAAACGCCGGAGCTGATGCCGCTGCCCATCATGCTGGCTCACAAGCTGGTCCGCCAGCAAAGCGAAATTCGCCGGACGGGCAAACTCACCTATCTGCGTCCGGACGCCAAGAGCCAGGTCAGCGTCGAATATCACGGCAACAAGCCGGTGCGCATCGATGCCGTCGTTCTCTCCACCCAGCACGATGACGATGTCACCACCGAGCAGCTCCGCGCCGACGTAAAGAAGTACATCATTGACCCGGTAGTCGGCGGCAACCTGGTGGATTCCTCCACCAGGTATCACGTGAACCCCACGGGCCGTTTCGTCATTGGCGGACCGCACGGCGATACTGGCCTCACCGGCCGCAAGATCATCGTCGACACCTATGGCGGCATGGGCCGTCACGGCGGCGGCGCGTTTTCCGGCAAGGATCCGACGAAGGTGGATCGCTCGGCCTGCTACATGGCGCGCTATGTGGCGAAGAACATCGTCGCGGCCGGCCTTGCGTCGCGCTGCGAAGTGCAGCTCGCTTACGCCATCGGCGTCGCCGAACCGGTTTCCATCATGGTGGACACCTTCGGAACCGGTAAAGTGGATCAAGCGCACTTGGTGGAGCTTGTCCGTCAGAACTTCAAGCTCACCCCGAAGGGCATGATCGAGACTCTGAAGCTGCGCCGGCCGGTCTATCGCAAGACCTCGTACTACGGCCACTTCGGCCGCGCGGAAGAGACCTTCACTTGGGAAGCCACCGACAAAGCGGAAGCTCTCAAGGAAGGCGCCAAAGTCGCCGCCGTCGCGAAGTAGCTCGTTTGCGGCGTAGCCATTTGCTTCTGGCCGGGGCTCGATGCTTCAATGGAAGCGCGGGCCCCCGAATCCCGCCTGTTCTCTTTCCTCCATGCTAGTCGAAGGTTGCAAGCACGAAATCGAAATTACCGTCCCGCTGGATGAAATCGCGCGCGAGACGGATCGAGTTGTCGCGAACATCCAGCAGAAGGCCAAGCTGCCGGGATTTCGTCCGGGTAAAGCCCCGGCCAGCCTGATCCGCAGCAAATTCTCCCGGCAGGTGCGCGAAGACGTCCTCGAAAATCTGCTCCCGAAGTTCTTCAAGCAAAAGGTCGAAGAAGAGCACCTGGAAGTAGTCGGGCGTCCCAACGTCAAAGACGTCCATTTCCACGAAGGCGAGCCGCTGCGTTTCAAGGCCGAGTTCGAAGTCGCGCCCGAAATCGAGCTCAACGAATACCGCGGCGTCACCGTGCACTATACCGAGCCGCAGGTCAGTGACCAGGACATCTCCAAGCGCCTGGATGAAATCCGCGAGCAAAAGGCGCAGTTTGTAAACGTAGAACCGCGTCCGGTCGCCGATGGCGATTACGCTGTCGTAACGCTGGACAGCATTTCGGGAGTCGAGCAGCCTGTTCATCAGGACGAGGTGGTCCTGCATATTGGCGATCCCGACACCATGGCCGGCTTCTCCGAAGCGCTCCTGGGGATGTCGCCGGGCGAAGAGAAGGAATTCGATGTCAGCTATCCGGAGGACTTCGGGCAGGCCCGGCTGGCAGGCAAAACCGTGCGCTTCCGCGCCAGCCTGACCATGATCCGCACCAAGGAGTTGCCCGAACTCAACGACGAGTTCGCACAGGACTTGGGCGATTATCCTTCGCTCAATGATCTGCGCGATGCCGTTCGCAAAGCCATTTTCGCCGAACGTGAGCACGCATCGCAGAACAAGGCCAAAGAGGAACTGATCGACCGTCTGATTGAGACCCACGATTTTCCGGTGCCGGAAGCTTATATCGAACGGCAGATGGAAGCGCAGCTCGAAGTGCAGTTCCGCGATTTGGCCGAGCGCGGCATCGATCCCACCAAGCTCAAGATCGATTGGGCTAAGGTGAAGGAAACCCAGCGGCCCAAAGCTATGCACGACGTGAAAGCGTCGCTGCTGGTCGACAAAATCGCCGAGCGCGAGGCCATCGCGCCCACCAACGAGGAAGTGGATGCCGAGGTCCAGCGCATCGCCAAGCAGCAGCGCGAGCCGGTGGCCGCGGTGCGCAAGAAGCTGCAGAAGGACGGCACTTTGAATCGCATCGCCTATCAGATCCGCAGCAACAAGACCTTGAGTTTCCTGTTCGAGCACGCCCGCAAGGAAGCCGGCGAGATCGCGCCTGACCCACCCGAAACGCCTGAGCCGGATTCCGCAGAATCTGAGTGAAACGCCGCAAGTACAGGATAGATCGAGAGTTCTAGTCCAGTAACGCTACCAATTCTTTATACCCGGCGATCGGATTGCGCCACTTGATCGGGGGACAACTCCGATGCGAACGATTCTTGTTGTACCCAACGCTGCGCTCCACCAGGAATTAGTCACCGCGCTCGCAGAATTTCCGGAAATCGAACTGGTGCGCCAGATCACCAGGTACCCGGAACCCGAAGACCTGCTACGGACCGTCCGCGCCCGCAAGCCGGACTTCATCTTCATCTCCGCCGAAGAGTTCGCGAAGTTCGAGGCCCTTGCCGCCGGCATCGATGACTGCATGCCCGGCCTGCCCGTCATCTGCGCGATTCGCGAGGCGGATCCCGTAAAATTGATTCCGAAACTGATGCACCTGGGAGTCCGCGAGCTGGTGACCGGTCCGGTGACGCACGAAAAGCTCGGTGAAACCATCGCATCCGTCGCACGGCAGCTCGCCAAACGTCCCGCGCCCATGGTGCGCCTGGCCGACCTGTACGCATTCCTCCCGGCCAAGCCCGGCGTCGGTTCCTCCACCATTACCGTGAGCACCAGTTGTGCGCTCGCCGACGAGTTGCACGTGCGGACGCTGCTGCTGGATTGCGACCTGATGGCGGGAGTCACAAAATTCCTACTGAAGTTGGGCAACAGTTCCTCCATCGTCAATGCGCTGGAGCACGCCGGCGCCATGGACGAAGATCTGTGGGCTCAGATGGTGGGCCATTGGGATGGGTTGGACGTGCTGCACGCCGGCGAACTCGCTCCTCCGGCCAATCTGACGGCAGCGAGCCTGGAGATCGTGCTGGGTTTCGCACGCGCCCAATACGACACAGTCTGCGCCGATCTGGCCAGCAGCCTGGATCCCTTCACGGTTCAAATTCTCCACGAAGCGCGGCGCATATTTCTCGTCACCACCCCCGAACTGGTGCCGCTCTACCTGGCGGCGGACCGCGTGCGCCACTTGAAGGAACTGGGATTAAGCGACAAAGTCAGCCTGTTGCTGAACCGCAAGAATCCCGCGCACCGCGGACTCTCCGACAGCGAGGTGGCGCAACTGGCCGGCTTGCCGATTGCGCTTCAGTTCTCCAACGATTATCCGGTCGTCCAAGGAGCGATCCTGGAGGGAACGCCTGTGCCGCAGCGCTCGGGGCTGGGCCAAAGCATTCTCGCGCTCGCGCGATCGATCGCGCCTTCCGCGTCCGCGCACCATGCTCCTCCCCGGCAGAGGAAATTTCTGGAGTTTTTCCATATCGCGTCAGCGCGCGATCACGAGACGCTTTGGCGAGATTGAAGCAGCGCGATCGATGCAGGGCTCATTCCATGTGGCCGTCGCGCATATGGACCACGCGGTCGCCGTAGCCCGCGGCTTCAGGATTGTGCGTGATCATCAGAATGGTTTGTCCCATGTTCTTGTTTAGATCGCGCAACAGGCCCAGCACGGCGTTGGAATTCTGGGTGTCGAGATTGCCGGTGGGTTCATCGGCCAGCAAAATGGCGGGACGATTCACGATGGCGCGCGCGATGGCGACGCGCTGCTGCTCGCCGCCGGAAAGCGCCCGGGGCTTGTGATTCAGGCGTGCATCGATGCCCAAAAGACGCAGCACGTTCAGGAACTCGGGATCGAACGGTCCGTTCTTGTGCGCGATGTCGCGCGCGATTTCGATGTTCTCGCGCGCGGTTAACGTCGGCAATAGATTATATTTCTGGAAAACAAAACCGACCGTTCCCTTGCGCAAATCCGTGCGCTCAGCGTCGGACATTCCGAACAAATCGCGGCCCGCGATGAGGACGCTGCCGGAGGTCGGATGGGTCAGGCCGCCCAGAATATGAAACAGCGTGGACTTGCCGGAACCCGAGGGGCCTACGACACAAACAAATTCGCCCGCTTGCACGTCCAAATCCACGCCGCGCAGGGCTTGCACGTCCACGTCGCCTACATGATAGATCTTGCGTAATCCGCGGATGGAAATGAGGGGCTCTTTAGTCATAAGCGAGAGCCTCAATGGGATCGTGCCGCGCGGCCTTGAGACCGGGATAGAGCGCGCCCAGCAGCGCGCCGCCAATTGCAATCGCTGCGGCGATGGGCCACCAACGCGGAACAATCGCCTGGGTGAGCGAAGCCGGCGCCAGCGTGTGAATCAGAAACTGCGTGACGTAGGACAAAAGAATTCCGAGAACCGATCCGGCAATAGCGAGCAGGGCCGTCTCGCGCAGCAGGATATTCAAGACGTAGCCCGGCGAGGCGCCCAGAGCCTTCAGGACGCCGATCTCGCGGGTGCGTTCCAGCACGGCGCTGTACATGGACAGAAGGACCACCATGAACCCTACTACAATGCCGATGCCGATTACGACCCAAAGGAACGCTTGCAGCATGGGGATGTTGCTCACCGAGAATAGCGATGTGAACTCGTCCATGGAGTAGATCTTGTCGTCCTTGAGGACGTTGCGCAACGACATCACCACGGCATCGGTTTGGGAAGGGTCGTCGAGTTTCACGTAGATTACTGTGACCATGCCCGTGCTCGCGGTTAGATCCTGGAGCGTCGCCAGCGGCACCACCAAGCGCGCCAGCATACCGGGCTGGAAGATTGCGGAAACACGCCAGGAATGGTTCAGCAACATAATCATCTCGCCGACCTTCACCCGGTGCTGGCTCGCATAATATTCGTCGACCATCACATCGTAAGGCCCTTGGAACGGTCCTCCGGACACGTAATGGAAACCGCCGTTGAGCTTGTCGAACTGGCGCAGATCGAGCCCCGTGACATAGCTCAGCAGCTCTGTGGGTTGTTGCAGCACGCCCACGGCCGCAACAACGTGCGGTTGCTGCTCAATCTTAGCGACGTAGCCGATCGGCATGTTGCCGGTCATGCTGATAATTGAACTCGCAGGAGGGCGGACCATGATCTCGGCGCCCACGCCACGCGTACGCTCGGCCTGGGAACTGAGTGTTCCATCGCGCAATCCGACCAAGGTCAGGATCAGGGTGACCTGAATGGCGATTACGACTATGCCGATCAGCGTCCGCACGGGGCGATGCTTCAGATTTTCGACTACCAGTTTGTTGGTCAAGCGTTTGCGGATCTACTTGTACGAGACCTACTTGTATGCGATCACCAGGCGCTGCGGGAAGGGCGCCAACTCGCGCATTTCGCTACGCGCGAAGCCGGCGTTGCGGAACATTTTTTCCAGTTCCGCATAGGTATACGCGTCGCCCGCCGGGGTTCCGAGCATTTGCAGGCTGAAGGCCGCGTCGCGCGCGGGCGAGATGCGATCTTCGTTGGGAATGAACTCGGGCGCGATCACGAATCCGTCCGCGGCCAACGCCGCGTGCACTTTGCGCAACAGCTTTTCGTTGGTGGGCGCGTCGAAGTGGTGCAGGAAATTGGGAAC
>JASHQT010000332.1 GCA_030039005.1 Bryobacteraceae bacterium | reverse complement strand
TGGTAGGGACGGGCAGATTCGAACTGCCGACCTGTCGCTTAGGAGGCGACCGCTCTATCCATCTGAGCTACGTCCCCGCATGGTGTCACTATTGATTCTAAAATACTTCGACGCTCGTCGCCTGCTTCATTCCATAATCACTGCTAGCCCCCATGGACAGCTAGCCGCCATGGACCTTGCGCTCGGCAAAATCATTGATTAGATTACATAAAGGCTCGCCAGTGAGCTGTTGGGCGTCCAATTTAAGGAAGGCAGGCCAGGGTGTGCATAGCGCATTAAGACTTTGTGGCATTTTGGCGCTCATCGGAGCGCCGGGATTGGTTGGGACCAGCTATGCGCAGCGTCCCGCAACAGGTTCTGCCTTGCTTGCGACGACGGCTGCTTCCGAGCGCGCTCTGCTCGATCAATACTGCGTCGTCTGCCACAATCAGCGCTTGAAGACCGCTGGACTTACGATTGACAAGCTCGATGTGCAACACGTCCAGGACCAGGCCGAAATCTGGGAAAAAGTAGTGCGCAAGTTGCGCGCCGGCATGATGCCTCCCACGGGTATGCCGCGGCCGCAACCGCCGGTCATGGAATCCATGATTTCGTTCCTGGAGAAAGAGCTCGATCGTAATGCCGGGCCCGATCTCACACCGCCTGGAATTCATCGCCTGAACCGCACCGAATACACAAATGCGATTCGCGACGTGCTGGGCCTGCAAGTGGACGCCACGAAGTTCCTGCCACCGGATGACTCCACGCACGGCTTCGACAATATCGCCGGAGCGCTGACGCTTTCGCCCGCGCTGATGGAGGCATATCTTTCCGCGGCGGGAAAGATCAGCCGCCTCGCGGTGGGCGACGTATCGGCCCCCGCGCAGGTTGTTTTTGAAGCGCCCGCCGACACCGCGCAGAACTACCAGGTCGAGGGGTTGCCGTTCGGAACGCGCGGCGGCCTGCTGATCAAATACCAATTCCCCGCCGACGGCGAGTATTCGTTCAAGGTCAAAGGTGTCACGGGGTATTTTCAAGCCGTCCTGGGGGGCATCAAGGGCGAGAAGCTTGAGGTCACCGTTGACGGAGAGCGGGTGAAGCTCTTCGATTGGGACAAGGAAATTTCGAACACGACAGGCGTCGGCCGCTCCACGCAACGGATTCCGGTGAAGGCCGGACTGCATACCGTGGGAGTGACATTCCTGGCCACCAACGATATCCCGGATAGCGAATTGAATCGTCCTTTTCAGCGCACGATGAACTCGCCGGGATCGATCCCCGGATACCTGTTCTATCCGCATGTCGGCCAGGTTTGGATCGAAGGGCCGTACGATGCGGCCGGGGCGCCCAACACAGCCGCCCGCGAGAAAATCTTCGTCTGCCGTCCGGCCAATGCCAGCGAGGAACCGGCTTGCGCCAATCGCATTATTTCCGCTCTGATCAAACGAGCCTACCGCCGCCCGGCCACGCCGGCCGATCTTGCGACGGCGGGCCAGTTTTATCAAACCGCGCGGGGCGACGGCGGCAGCTTCGACGATGGCATTGAAGCGGCGCTCCAACGCGTGCTCGTCGACCCCGAATTTATTTATCGCACCGAAGCCGAACCCTCCGGGGTTGTCCCGGGCAAGAGTTACCGCGTCAGCGATTTGGCCCTTGCTTCGCGGCTCTCGTTTTTTCTCTGGAGCAGCGTTCCCGATGAAGAGCTGATCGACCTGGCGACACAAGGCAAACTCAGGGAACCGGCCGTCCTGGAACATGAAACGCGGCGCATGCTGGCCGATCCGAAATCCGAAGCGATGATCGACAACGTTACCGGCCAATGGCTGGGCGTGCGATCGCTGAAAACCAGCGAGCCGGTGGTGAACCTGTTCCCCGATTTCGACGACAATTTGCGGGCGGCCTACCGGCAAGAAGTGCAACTGTTTTTCGGAAGCGTGGTGCGCGAGGATCGCAGCATTCTCGATCTGCTCACCGCCAACTATACGTTCGTTAACGAGCGGCTGGCCAAAGAGTATGGAATCCCGGACATCTACGGTCCGCAGTTTCGCCGCGTGACGTTGCCCGCCGAGCTCGACATGCGCCGCGGGTTGCTCGGCAAAGGCGCGCTGCTGACGGAGACCTCCAACGCTGCGCGCACGTCGCCGGTCACGCGCGGCAAATGGTTCCTGCAAACATTTCTGGGCGTCAGTCCGCCGGACCCGCCCCCGAACGTGCCGGCGCTCAAGGACCAGCCGGTCGATTCGACGGGCAACGCCAAACCGCCCACCATGCGCCAGACCATGGAAGCGCATCACAGCAATCCCGTCTGCGCCTCCTGCCACACGATTTTCGAACCGATCGGGCTGGCGATGGAAAATTTCGACGCGGTGGGAACCTGGCGGACGTTCGACGGCGATAGCCCCATCGATGCCTCGGGCGTCCTGGTGGATGGAACCAAAGTGGAGGGCATCGCGGGTCTGCGCCAAGCCCTGGTGGGCCGTTCCAGCCAGTTTGCGCGCGTGGTTACCGAAAAGTTGATGACCTACGCGCTCGGCCGCGGAGTGGAATATAAGGACATGCCGCAGGTGCGCTCCATCGTGCGAGAATCGGCCACCAGTAACTACAGCTTTTCATCTATCGTCTTAGGAATCGTCAATAGCCCCTCGTTCCAGATGAACGTGAAACCGGCGGAGAATACACAACGGGCGTCTCGTTAGTAAGCGTGTCTAATAGGAGAGAACGGTCATCATGTTTAACACTAAGAAACACATTTCGCGCCGGACGCTTTTGCGCGCGAGCGGCACGGCTCTCGCGCTGCCCCTTCTGGACGCGATGATACCGGCCTCCACGGCACAGGCCCAAACCGTGGCCGTGCCGAAGCCGCGATTCGTCGGCTGCTTTGTGCCGCACGGGATGGCGCCCGGTGCGTATTGGGTTCCTGACAAAGTGGGCGCGCTGGAGCCTGTGCTGCCGTTCAATTGGAAGCCGCTGGAGCCGTTCCGCAATTACAGCGTGGTCCTAAGCGGCCTGCACACCAGGTCGGCCGAACCTCCTCCCGGCGCAACCGGCGCCGACCATTGGGTGGCCGCGTGTTTCCTGTGCGCGGAGAAGCCGAAGAAGACCGCCGGGGCCGATGTGCGCGCGGGCAAGACCATCGATCAAATCATCGCGGAGAGAATTGGCCGCGACAATCTAATGCCGTCCATGCAGCTTGCCGTGGAGGATCCCGGCGCCAATTCCAGCAACTGCGGCGAAGGCTATAGCTGCACGTACACCAATACCATCTCCTGGTCCACGCCCACTTCTCCGCTTCCCATGGAGCTGAATCCGCAGGTGGTGTTCGAACGCATGTTCGGCGACGGCAGCACGGCCGACCAGCGCGCCGCGCGCCGGAAACGCGACAACAGCATTCTGGATTCACTCGGGAGCAGTCTCTCGCGCCTGCGCCTGCAGGTCGGCCCTGAAGATCGTAACCGCCTGGATGAATACACCGAAGATGTCCGCGAGATCGAGCGCCGGCTGCAGATCGCGATGAAGGCGTCCACTGCCGCCCCTACCGATATGAGCGTCCCGGTGGGCGTGCCGCAAACTTTCGACGAGCACATCAAGCTGCAGTTCGATCTTCTCGCCCTGGCTTTCAAAGCCGACATCACACGCGTGGGCACGCTCCTGTTCGCCCGCGATCTCACTGGCCGGACCTATCCGGAAAGTGAAGCGCCTACCGTCGGGTTCCATGGCGGCTCGCACCACGGCGAGGATCCCAAGCGGATCGCGGAATTGTCGAAGATCAACCAGTATCACGTCAAGATGCTGGCGCACCTCATCAACCGGCTTCAGACTACGCGCGATGGCGCCTCCACGCTGCTCGATCAATCGCTGGTTCTCTACGGCAGCAACATGGGAAATTCCAATCAGCACGTGCACTATGACGTGCCACATGTGCTGGTTGGCGGATTGAACGGCAGGCTCAAGGGCGGGCGCCATATTGCCTATCCGACCAAGACCATCCCGTCCGGCAATCTGCTGTTGAGCCTGCTCGACATGTACGACATTCACCAGGAAAGCATCGGCGACAGCACCGGCCGGTTAACCGACCTTTAGAGGAATCGATCATGCGTGAATCGATGATCCGTGTCGCCGGAAGCATAATTGCAGCGGGCCTAGCCGCGGTGCTGTGCGCACCGTTTGCCGTGTGCGCCACGGCGACGCCCGAAGTCGCCGACGCCGTGATGCACGAGGATAGCGCCACCGTCGAAAAACTTATCGCGCAGCACGCCGATGTGAACGTGCCGCAGGCCGATGGTTCTACCGCGCTCCACTGGGCCGTCTTCCGGTCCGACCACGCGATGATGGACCGGCTGCTTCACGCCGGCGCTAATCCCAGTGCCGCCAATCGCGATGGGTCGACGCCCTTATGGCTGGCCTGCATCAACGGCGATGCATCCATCATCGCCGCCCTGCTCTCGGCGGGCGCCGACGCCAACGAGAAGCTTCCGCTCGGTAGGACTCCGCTGATGATCGCCTCGCGCACCGGCAACGTCGACGCGATGAAAGTACTGTTGGACCACGGCGCCGACGTCAATGCCAAGGAAAGTCTGCGCGGAACCACTGCCTTGATGTGGGCTGCTGACGAAGGCCACGCGGACGCCATCCGCCTCTTGGTCCAGCATGGCGCCGATATCAAGGCCGTCTCCAATCCCGCCGAACGCGGGCGCGGACCGGCGCTCGGAAAGTCGGGCGATCCAAGACGCGCTGTCAAGGCGCAGGTTCAAGCCATCAAAGAGGGTAAATCGACCCCGCAGCTTGGGGCAATTCCGCTCGGCGGCGATAAGATCCCGCTCCAAGAGCAGACAAAAAAGGCTCCGACTTTTGCGGCTCCGCTCGGCGGGGACAGCGTCCCGTTTACAGAGCAAGCGAAGGATGACCAAGGAAAGGCTACGGGGCAGCAGAAGCCAGGCCCAGCACGTGGCCCGCGAGCCAGGGGCCAGGGCGCGGCCGGCGCCGACCAGCAGGACGACGATGACACGTTCTCCTTCTTCCGCCGTCCTGCACCGAAAGACGGAGGAGGTTTGACCGCGCTGGTCTACGCCGCGCGCGCCAACGATCTCGACTCCGTGAAAGCCCTGATCGAAGCCGGAGCCGACGTGAACCAGGTGACGGCCTATGGCTGGAGCCCGTTGCTGGTCGCCACGCAAAATCGGTATTACAAGCTAGGTGCATATCTGCTGGACCATGGCGCGGACGTGAACCTCGCCAATAAAGGCGGATGGACTCCGCTTTATCTCGCCACCGACAACCGCAACATCGAAGGCGGTGACTATCCGGTCCGCAAGCCCGACATGGATCACCTCGAGTACATCAAGCTCCTCTTGGACAAAGGCGCCAACGTGAATGCGCGGATGAAAGACAGCACGGAGACGCGAACGGTTTTTACCAATCAGTGGCTGGACGAGAACGGCGCTACCGCGTTCTTGAGAGCCTCGCAGTCGGGGGACATCGTGCTGATGAAACTGCTGCTGGCTCACGGCGCGGACCCGAAGATCGAAACCGTGCTGCATGTGAACGCGCTCGAAGTGGCCGCCGGCATCGGCTGGGTGGAGGGCGTCACCTACGAATGGTCGCCCGCCGCAACGCTCGAAGCCGTGAAAATGCTGCTCGATATGGGGTTCGATCCGAACGAACAGGCCGACACCGGGCGCACCGCGCTGCACGGCGCCGCGCACAAAGGCCGGTCCGATGTTGTTCAGTTGCTCGTTGACCATGGCGCGAGGCTGGATATCCGCGATTACGGCAACACCGATAACCGCGGGGACGCCAAATTGGCCGGCCACACGTGGCTACCGGTAGATTACGCCGATGGCTTGGTGCGCGTCGGGGTTCAGTCGGCAATCCCGCATCCTGAGACCGGGCTTCTGATCCGGAAATTGATGACCGCTGCCGGATTGCAGGCGCCCCCCGTAGGCCGGACCTTGGAATCGGTTTGTATCACCGAAGCGTGCGAGTAACCTCAGTGGGCGCGCTCGGTTCGAATGGGCTGCGATCAATGCATTCTTGGCGCCGAAACTCTATTTCCCCACCATATGCAGCGGCGATGGGTTGTTCTCGCAAATGAACTCCAGAAGATCGGTGTCTGGAAGTAGCGTGTACCGGTAGGGCTGTGTCCATGGGGACTCATACGTTTGGGGATCATCGATGGTCACGCTCATGTCCATGTGGCCGAAATCGACACGTTTGAATCGTTCCGTCACAAACAGCGCGTCCGAGGAAGGGTGGCCTCCCATATCGATCGGCCAAACCCGGTCGTTGAAACCCGTAGTTTCAACCACGAACTCATCGCCTTCCCAGTGTCCAACCGAATAGCCCATCCAAGTGGGCGTGAATTGCTTGATATCTTGTGGGAGTTTCCGTCCATCGGTGAAGATCTGACGCCGGAGTGAGTACATCTCGTAAAGGATCAGAGTCTTTTCGGGCGTGTGGATGATTTCGAACGGATATGGCTCGGTGTTGGCGTGCGGCACGCCATTGGGCAAACAGCGCACCTTCGGATCATTCAGCATACTGTTTGCCATGCGCGCGTCGTACTCCTTTTGCGCGGCGGGCAGCATCTTCGAGGTTTGGACCTTGCGCGAAGGAGGATTGGGTCTTGCCCCCGGCGGTCCCCAGTTGTCACCTAGCCAAATACCGGAAAGATCGGGCTTGCCATCCGCCTGCCTGGGAGCAGGAGCCGTCATGTCTACTTTGCCATCCGGCAAGCGTGGAACATTCTTCTTCGGGTAGTGAAGCCATTGCGCAAAAGCAGGCGTGGAGGCAGCGAAGAAGCTGGATAGGATTGTGGCAGTCAGAAGAAAATGTCCTCGGATCATC
>JASHQT010000331.1 GCA_030039005.1 Bryobacteraceae bacterium | reverse complement strand
GCTCGTCGGAGAGCTGGAAAAAGCACTCGCCGAGCCATCCGAAAGACCGAAGTACTTACGTTATCACTTAAACCTCCCGCTGAAGACTCAAGAAGACCCAATTATCGATATGTCGAAGTGGCAACTCTGCGCCGGTGGCGTCGACCTGAACGAATGGCCCGACTACGATGTTGACCTGCTCATTCGTAAGTGGGGGCCCCTTGAAAAGCCATGTTGGGCCGGCGTGGATGCGTCTTGGAGCACCGATCTTACTGCTGTGGTGTTCGTCTTCCCTCCGTTTGAGGAACAGGACATCTGGACCCTGCTGCCGTTCTTTTGGATGCCGCGCGAAAGAATCAACCAGTTGGAGCGCACTTGTCGCGTACCGTACTCAACTTGGATCGCTCAGAAATTTATCGCGGCTACGCCGGGAAGTGTAATTGATCAACGCCCGGTAATCGAGCGCATCCGCTGGGCCAGAGAGCTATTCGAATTGCGGGAAGTTCCCTACGATCGTTTCAATTTCCGCTCTGAGGCCATGAACCTGATCGATGCGGTGGATGCCGTCTTAATTCGACCAAGAAGGCGGTTTATTGGCGCGGGAGTTTTTGGTAAGGAAAGCGATTGCGGATGTGGCTGAGGAAGTAGCGGCCTTTGGATTCGGCCTCGAGGAAGTCGTGGTACTGATCGGCGGGGAAGGTGAAGTAACGATAGACGTCGCCGCTGTGGAAGCGGAGGTAGAGAATCCTGCGGGGTGCGACGTAAGCCGCGGCAGCCAGGAGCTTGGATTCGATCGGCTCCCAGTCCAGATCGTCTGTGTCATTTGAGAATGTGCCCACGATTCGAAGATTGTGGGCACGATCTTTTTGAGACGGTGGAAGTGTCATGCCGCCTCCGCTGCCCTGGCCGGAAACAGATTCCACGGCAGCAACTCGGCGATCCGATTGATGGGGTGATCAGCAATGCGCCGCAGCACCAAACTCAGGTACGCTTCCGGATCGATTCCGTTCAGTTTGGCCGATCCGAGCAGGCTGTAGATCGCCGCCGCACGCTCGCCTCCTGCATCCGAACCGGCGAACAGATAGTTCTTGCGGCCCAGAGCCACGGCGCGCAACGCTCGCTCGGCGGCATTGTTATCGATCTCCACACGGCCGTCCTCGCAAAACCGCAGCAACGCATTCCAGCGATCCAGCGCATAGCGGATCGCCAGCGCCGCGTCGGACTTCTGCGACAGCTTCGCTAACGTTGCCTTCCACCAGGCATGCATCGATTGCAGTAGCGGTCGTGAGCTGGCTTCGCGGGCTTCCTTCCGCTCGGCCGGCGATCGTCCTCGAATCTCTTGTTCGATCGCGTAGAGCTGGCCGATTCGATCCAGCGCCTCTTTGGCAATCGGAGATCGATGCGCCTGATACAGATCGTGGAACTTGCGCCGGGCATGGGCCCAACAGGCTGCCTCCACGATCGCGCCTTTCTCATAAAGCTTGTTGAATCCCGCGTAGCCATCGGCTTGCAGGATGCCCGTGTAGTTCCGCAGATGCCCCGCCGGATGTTCCCCTTTTCGATCCGGCGAGTAGGCAAACCACACCGCGGCCGGTTCCTGGCTGCCGGCTGGACGGTCATCGCGAACGTAAGTCCACAAGCGCCCTGTCTTGGTTTTGCCGTTGCCCGGCTCCAGCACCGGGACCGGCACATCGTCGCCGTGCAGTTTCTCGGCGTCAAGCACGTACTTTCTCAGCGCGTCCACCAGCGGCTGCAATGTTCGGCTCGCTCCGCCCACCCAATCGGCCAGCGTCGAGCGGTCCAGTTCGATGCCCTCACGCTGGTAAATCTCCGACTGGCGGTAAAGGGGCAAGTGATCGGCGTACTTCGATACCAGAACATGCGCCAATAACCCCGGCCCAGCCAGACCGCGATCGATGGGTCGATTCGGCGCAGGCGCCTGCACGATCCGCGAGCAACCCGCGCAGCTCAGCTTCGGCCGCACCGTGCGGATCACTTTAAATCGCGCCGGAACATATTCCAGCATCTCTGATACATCCTCGCCCAGCCGCCGCAATGTACCGCCACAGTCCGGACAGGACTCATGATCGGGAGCGATGGTCTCGGTCTCGCGCGGCAGTTCCGCCGGCAGAGGACGGCGCGCGGGCTTGTGCGGAGCCTGCTGATTTAGCGCGACCGGAACCGGAGGCGGCGGTTCAGCGGCCGCTTGGCTAGACTCCAGATCTTCCAGCCGCAGCTCCAGTTGTTGGATATCGCGATCCTGCTTCTCCGAACTCGGTCCGAAATGCATGCGCTTCAGCTTCACGATGAGCAGCTTCAGACTCTCGATCTCACCCTGTTTCGCCAGAATCAGCGCCTTCAAAGACTCGACGTCCAACGCATCCAGATCGGGAAGTTGCGTCTCGCGCGAGCTCATATCGCCACTATGTCACATCCGTTTTCACCGCTCAAACATTTTCTGAAATAAATGTTTTATACGGCCACCTGCGGCGCACTCGTACGGATCGGCCGCCGCCAGTCGATGCCCTCCAACAGCATTGACAGTTGCGCGCGGCTCAACGATACCGCGCCTTCTTCGGCCTGCGGCCAGATGAATCGGCCGCGTTCCAAACGCTTGGCGAATAGACACAGTCCGTCGCCATCCCACCACAACAGTTTGATCAGATCGCCCCGCCGCCCGCGAAAGACGAACACATGCCCGGAGAATGGCTCTTTGTCCAAGACCGTTTGCGCCACTGCGCTTAGCCCAGTGAAGCCCCGCCGCAGATCGGTCACGCCGGCGGCAATCCAGATGTTCGTGCCCGCAGGCAGCGAAATCATCGACCCAAACGCTCCAGGATCAGCCGCAGACTGTCGGCGTCCACCGATCCTTCAATGCGAATGCGCGCTCGGCCGAGCTCCACCACGATCACGCCCGCATAAAACCTCGTGGGCGCCGGCTCTCCGCTCACCACCTCGCTGATCCGCACCGGCATCAGTTGCGCTGTCGCAGGACCTGCATCGAGCCGACCTTCCCGATACAGCTTCCTCCAATAAAATACTTGGTTGGCGTTGACTGCATGCTGGCGAGCGATCACCGCCACCGAAGCTCCCGGCTGCAGCGTCTCTTCCACGATCTGCCGCCGTTCCTGTTTCGATCGATACTGCCGCTTCACCGCCGACTCGGCGATCACGGCTTCCGCGCTTCGCGCACTTCCCATCCTTCCAAGATCACAGCCTTGGATCGCAGAGGGAAGACGGTATTCGCCGGACGCTTACGTTGAAGTGTGAATGAAAGTATTTTGTTCGCATCTGACTCCCCTCCTCCACCTCTCGGTTTCTCTCCAAGGGATTCCGGTTTGGGCTCCTTGCACGCAAACTTTTTGCGAGCGGCTCCTTGCCATTCGTTCCCGAGCTGGCCGCCCCCGCGCGGAAAGCGGCACAACTACCTCCTAAAAGGAGCTTGTGTACAGGTAGTATCTTGAGCTTGCTCGGACCTAGCGCTTACTAGATCTTGACTAGATTCTACATTGATCTAAGCAATAGCCAATAAGCTGCTGTTTATCAGCGCTGTTGATTTTCTCTTATCATTCTTTGGCGGCCGTATGGCGATCCGTTACAGAGCAATGATATGTTCTTAGGCACTTCTCGTTTTCTGAAAAAGGAGTGTCGTAATGAGGGACCGTGCTGTTCTGCTCATGTGTGTCTTGAGCCTTCTCTTTTCCGCCGCGCCCGGCCGGCTTTTCGGGCAGGCGGCCACAGCGTCGATTTCAGGACGCATCACTGACGCCTCCAATGCCGCAGTGCCTAACGCCACCGTCAGCATTAAGAACACGGCTACAGCGGCCACGCAAACCGCCACCACCGATGAACAGGGCCGCTACGCGTTACTCGACCTGCCCATCGGTACTTACGACCTCACTATAACCAAGACCGGTTTCCAGAACGTGGCTCGCACCGGCCTTACCGTCACGGTCGGCGCCGCTCCGGTGCTGGATTTTCAGATGATGGTCGGCCAGGCGAGTGAAACGGTGAGCGTGAGCGCCGAAGCGGCCCAGGTGGAGACGACCACCGCCGC
>JASHQT010000330.1 GCA_030039005.1 Bryobacteraceae bacterium | reverse complement strand
TTTTACCGCCTCGGCCTGGGAATGATCTTCGCCGTCGTCCTGGTCTACCTGATCATGACGGTGAATTTCCAATCCTGGATGGATCCCTTCATCATCCTCACTGCCCTGCCCGGCGCGATGGCCGGAATTCTCTGGATGCTCTTCGTTACCGGCACCACGCTCAGCGTCCCTTCGCTGATGGGCGCCATCATGTGCATCGGCGTCGCGACGGCGAATAGCATCCTGATGGTCACCTTCGCCAACGACGAACGCGCGGGCGGCGTTCCAGCTCGCGCCGCGATGCTCTCGGCCGGCCAGGCGCGCATGCGGCCGGTTCTCATGACCGCGACCGCCATGATCCTCGGCATGCTTCCCATGGCGCTCGGCTTGGGCGAAGGCGGCGAACAGAATGCGCCTCTCGGCCGCGCCGTCATTGGCGGTCTAATGTTCGCCACCGTCACCACATTGTTTGTCGTGCCCATCATTTATACATATCTACGCAAGCAGCCGCCGGTCGATTATCACCAGAGATTGCTCGAGCGCGAGCGGGAAGTTCTCTGATGCCCCGCACCGAACCCGATCCCCAAACGTCGGAGACCGTCGAAGAGCGCCTGCGCCGCGAAAACTGGGAGCTCCGGCGCCAGCTCGAAGAACTGAAGGGCCCCGGTCACGGTGGTCCGCCGCGCCAGCTCTGGCATCCTTCGTCCACCGCCATCTGGGCCATCTTCCTCGCCGCGGTCGTGCTGGTCGCGATCGCATTTTTCGCCGGCTATGTCCCGCTCGAAAAACGGCGCACTGTGATCGCCGATGAAGCTAAAGAACAACAGGATGCCTTGCCGCGCGTGCAAGTGATGAAAGTGGGACGGTCCACGCGCCAGGCCGGCCTGCGTCTGCCCGGCAACATCCAGCCCATCACCGAAGCGCCGGTTTTGGCTCGCGCCGACGGATACATCGCCAAGCGCCTGGTCGACATCGGCGACCGCGTGAAAACCGGCCAGACGCTCGCTGAAATCGACGCGCCGGAACTGACCGATCAGGTCGCGCAGGCCAAAGCCACCGTGCGCCAGGCTGAAGCCGCGCTGCAACAAGCGACCGCGAACGTGCAGCAAGGCAAAACCGATATGGAGCTGGCGCGCGTGATGGCTCGCCGCTCGGAGCAACTGGTCGCCAAAGGCGCCGTTTCCAAGCAAGACGACGATCAGGCGCAGGCGCAATACAATTCCAAGCTCGCGGCACTGGACGCGCTGGAGCGTGCCATCGACGTCCAGCGCGCCAATATCATCGCCGCGCAATCGAATCTCGGCCGGCTCGAAAAGATGCAAAGCTATTTGGTCGTTCAGGCGCCGTTCGATGGCGTCATCACCCTGCGCAACGTCGACGTCGGCGCCTTGGTCAACTCCGGCAGCACACTGCTCTATCGCATCGCGCAGATGGGCACGCTGAGAACCTACGTCAACGTTCCGCAGGCTTATGCCGATTCCATCCAGCCCGGCCAGCCCGCGGTGGTCACGGTTTCGAATTTGCCCGGCCGCGAGTTCGAGGGCGCGGTCGCCCGTAGCGCCGACGCGCTGGACCCCTCCAGCCGCACGTTGCTGGTCGAAGTCCACGTGCCCAATCCCGCGAACCTGCTGCTGCCCGGCATGTACGCGCAAGTGGAGTTGCGCAGCATTCGTTCCGATCCTCCGTTGCTGGTGCCGAGCGACGCCATGATCGTTCGCGCCGACGGCGCGCAGATCGCGGTGCTCGATTCCGCGAACATCGTGCATCTTCAAAAAATCGAAGTCGGCCGCGACTACGGCGATCGCGTCGAGGTTTTGGGCGGCCTGCGCGAGGGCGACACCATCGTTTCCAATCCGGGCGATTCGGTGCGGGACGGCGTTAGAGTAGAGGCAATTCCGGCCTCCAAAGCCAACTAACCCAGGCCATGGGGCCTTTCGAGGATTCAACTGTAGACGATGAATAAAATTTTCGCTTCTAGCGACGCCGCCGTCGCCGATATCCCCGACGGCGCCACCATCATGCTCGGCGGCTTCGGCCTGGCCGGCATGCCCGAGAACCTGATTCGCGCGCTGGTGCGCAAAGGCGTCAAAGGAATTCATACCATCAGCAACAACCTGGGCGTGGATGGCGTGGGCTCCGGCGTGATGCTGGAGCAAGGCATGATCGCTTCGCACCTCGGCAGTTATGCGGGCGAAAACAAGCTGCTCGAATCGCTGGTGCTGGCAGGTAAGCTGAAACTCACACTGATCCCGCAAGGAACGCTGGCCGAGCGCATTCGCGCGGGCGGTGCGGGCATTCCAGCGTTCTACACTCCCGCGGGCGTGGGCACCGTAGTGGCCGACGGCAAGGAAGTCCGCGAGTTCGATGGCCGCGCCTATTTGCTGGAACGCGCGCTCCAGGCCGATTTCGCGCTGGTCAAGGCCTGGCGCGGCGACCGGCTGGGCAATCTGGTGTACCGGAAAACCGCGCAAAACTTCAATCCGATGATGGCTGCCGCTGCGAAGATCACCATCGCCGAAGTGGAAGAACTCGTGGAACCCGGCGCTATCGATCCCGATGATGTGCGCACGCCTGGGATTTACGTGCAACGCGTTGTCGCAGGCGAGCACTACGACAAACGCATCGAGCGGCGGACATTGAGAACTGGGGCGCGAACCGAGGCGAGGCCCGCTTGATGGACGCACGGGAACGCATCGCGCGGCGCGTGGCGCAGGAACTGCGCGACGGATACTACGTAAATCTCGGCATCGGCATTCCGACATTGGTAGCTAATTATGTGCCGGCGGGAATGGAAGTGATTCTGCAATCGGAGAACGGGATGCTCGGCGTCGGGCCTTATCCGCTGCCGGGTGAAGAGGATTGCGATTTGATCAATGCGGGCAAGGAAACTGTGACCGAGCTGCCCGGCTGCTCCTATTTCTCCAGCGCCGAATCGTTCGCCATGATCCGCGGCGGACACGTGGATTTGAGTATTCTGGGCGCGATGGAAGTGGATCGTGAAGGCAACCTCGCCAACTGGATGGTCCCCGGAAAAATGGTCAAAGGCATGGGCGGCGCGATGGACCTGGTGGCCAGCGCGCGCCGCGTGATCGTTGCGATGGAACACGCCACCAAGACTGGGGCGCCGAAAATCGTCGAAAAATGCACGCTGCCGCTTACCGGACTGCACGTCGTCGATACCATCATCACGGAACTCGCTGTGATTCGCGTGACGCGCGATGGCCTGGTGCTCGAAGAACTCGCACCCGGCGTTAGCGCCGAACAAGTCCAAAAACTTACTGGCCCGAAGTTGACGATGCACTAGCCGCGGCGGGCTTGGGCAGGCTCGCTTTGCCGTCCAGCATGTAGACCACCAAGCGCGACGGCTGGCCTTTGGAATCCATGGGCCCAGAGCCGAAAGGATTGGTTGTGTTCGGAGGACTGCCGGCCATCGCGATGTACTGCTTGCCGTCAACCATAAACGTCATGGGAGGGCCGAGCAGTGAAAGGCCGGTCTCGATGTTCAAAAGCTGTTCTCCGTTCTCGGCGCGATAGGCGATCAGGCGCGAGTTGACGCTCACGAAAACCAGGTCCGCGGCCGAGAGCGTACCGCCCTGATTGAAGCCGGCCGAGATTCCGCGCCAGCGCTCCTTCTGCGTCACCGGATCCCATGCGATCAGAATATTGCCGTGCCCTTGTGGACCGATCGAAGGCAGAGGGTACGAAGGCGGGGGCGAGGGGAAAGCATCGTTGGCCTCGGCGTGAGCGCCTTCAGTGGGCGTGGGCGTACGCTTGAACGAATTGCCCATGTTGAATTCGCCTTTCCCCGTCGGTCCGAGTTCGGTGGATTTCGGAACGAACTTGGGATCGTTGGCCCAAAAGACGCCGGCGCCGATGGTGCTGGGAATGTACACCAGACCTGTTGTCGGATTGTAGGACCAGGGCGGCCAGACATGCCCGCCGCCGGCGCCCGGCATCACGATGATGCCGTCATCGCCATAGCGCGCTTCCGGATTGATGACCGGACGCCCGGTCTTCAAATTCACGCCCGAGGACCAGCTCACGGTGACAAATGGGTCGGCCGCGAGCAGTTCGCCGGTCAAGCGATCCAGCACGTAGAAGAATCCGTCTTTCGGCGCGTGCAGCAGTACCTTGCGCAGCTTGCCGTTGATGGGAAGATCGACAAGCATGAGATCCGCGATAGAATCCAGGTCCCAATCGTCGCCGGGGACTTCCTGGTAATACCAAACGAGCTTGCCCGTAGCGCCACGAACGGCGAGAATGCAATCGGTGAACAACGCGTCGCCTTTGCCGCGCGCCTGCTCGGTCCACGGTCCCGGCTGGCCGGTGCCGACGTATACGATGTCGGCGTCGGGATCGTACGCGATGCTGCCCCACAGTGACCCACCACCGCCCAGCTTCCACCAATCGCCGCTCCAGGTTTTGGCGGCTTCCGCGAGTTCGGGTTGTTCGAAGGGCTTCGACGGATCGCCGGGCACGGTATAAAACTTCCAGGCGATTTTGCCGGTCTCAGCATCGACTGCCGCGAAGAATCCGCGCACGGCGTATTCGCCACCGGCCGCTCCGATGATCACCTTGCCGCCTTTGATGACGCGCGGCGCCATGGTGAAGGTGTAGGGACGGTCGATGGGAGCGACGCGCGTTTCCCAAACAATCCGGCCAGTTTTTGTATCGAGCGCGCGCATGCGGCCGTCGATCACCGGAGCGATCACCATGTTCTTATAAAGCGCGATGCCGCGATTCACCACGCCGCAACAGATGCGCGACTGCCAGATTTCCTGATTGACTTCGGGATCCGAGCGCCACAGCTCCTTGCCGCTGCGCGCATCCACGGCGTAGACGACGCTCCAGGGCGCGATGCTATAGATCACGCCGTCGTGCTCCAGCGGCGTGGCCTCCTGGTGCGTCTGCGGGCGGCCGGGCGCGGCGGGAATATCGGCGTACCAGGCGAGACCCAGGCGGCTGACGTTGCTCGCGTTGATCTGATCGAGCGGGCTGTAGCGCTGTTCGGACCAATCGATGTTGTAGCTGATCCAATCCTGGCCGCTTCGACCGGCGTTTTTGAGCGCGGCGTCGTCGATGGAGTGCGAAGGTTGTGCCGATGCGATCGCAGCAGCCGCAAGGGAGGCGGCGAGCAGTGTGAATGAACGAAGATGCATGAGTTAGTGGCCCGAAATTCCGCCCCAGGGCGAATTCAAATGATAGAACGCCGCTGGGCCGATCATCTCCACGCGGCGAATCTTGCCGTTTTCAATGAGAAAGGCCTCGGTCACCAGGATACTCGAGGGACGATTGAAGCCGCGGAAACTATACGGGCGGCCATCGGAGAGAACGCCCGAGTTCACCGTGCCCTGGTCGAAGACGCAGTCCGCCCACACCACGCCGCGTTCAGCATCCACCAGCGGATAGCGGCGCTCATGGATGGACTGGACTACGAAATAGAAGCCCAGCTTGAATTGCGACATGCAATCCAGGGCGAAGCCGTTGATGGCGTCCTTAGGTTCGTTGGCCGGGCGCGGGAGGTTGGTGGTGTGCGAGCCGTTCTCGATCCGATCGCAATCATTGGTGAACGGATATGTTCCGGTGCCGTTGACGCCCTTGCCGTCGTTGTGCTCGAGCCCACTGAAATAGGCGTCGGCGATCGAGATCATCTCCGGCCGCGAGAGCCGCTGGGCCGGCGGAATGGACTTGAACCACATGTCTTCGGGCTTGTAGCCAGGCATATCGAGCGCGGCGATGTTGTTCGGCCCGCCGCCGCCGGGACGAAAGTACAAGCTCTCGATTTCGGTGATGCGGCCAAGCTGGATGCGCAACCGCAGGCTCATCAGGATAGGCCCGCCGGCTTCGCGCATGGTGCCCATGAGGGCCACTTCGCCGAACTCGGGATCGGCGAAGATGTGCTTGTAATTGCCGCGGCCTTCGACGGTCTTCCAGAAGCTGTCCCCCAGTTGGATGACCTGCGCGTTCTCGGTGTAGCGCACGTCGGCGGAGACGGGCAGGCGCTTGGGGTCGTGCGCGACCAGGGCGTCGAGATATCGGTCCACCACGCCTTCCAGGCACGCACGATCGCAGTTGAGCGGGATGGGGCCGATGGATGCGCTCAGATGTGGCGCGGAGCCGAGCGCGAGCGCCAAAGCAGACAAGGCGCCCAGGGCGAAACGGGAAATGGGCATGGAGAAATTCTATACCTACTTCAACAAGTCCGCGACTTTCGCCAGGCCGGCCTTAGCGCAGGCGTCATCCTGTTCCTGGCTGGAGCCCGAACTGCCGACGCCGCCGACGATTTCTTTGCCCGCCACGATCGGCACGCCACCACCGAGCGCGAGGATATCTGGGACGTTGCGCTGCGCGGCGAAGGCCGGATCCATGGTGTGCTTTTGGAACTCGAGCGTGCTGGAACGGAATACGCGCGCGGTGAAGGCCTTGCGGCGCGCCATCTCGGCGGTGGTGGCGGTGGCCTGTTCGTCGCGCAAGAGGACCAATAGCTGACCCGCGCGGTCGACCACGGCGGCGGAGGTGTGGAAGCCCTTCGCGCGGCATTCGCCCAGAGTAGCTTCGGCGATGGTCTTGGCCATGCCGAGCGACAGAATTTTTTGTGTGACCAAACCTGGTGTGAATGAATCTTGTGCAAAGGCGCTTCCGGAGGGGCTGGCAGCCAGGAAAATGGGAGCGACGAGCGCAAAGGCGAACCGCATGATGCCTCCAATCGACCGACAATTATACTCGCGCGAGAAAGTTTGCGGCGAGTGATGCATGAGCAATTTTGGCGCAAATGAATGGCACGCGGGGAGATGGAGGAAGGGGGAGGGGGTGCATTTGGGCGCGACAATTTTTCCGGCGCATTTTTGGCGAATTATCGGCGAAAGCAGCTTTGGGCGCAAATTCATGCGCACCCAGTTTACACTGCGGTGTCAAGGTGGCCGGCGATCACGATCTATCCCATGCCGGCTTCAGAGCTTGATATTATTGTTCCCGGTACGAAGAAGGAGCTGAGCGTAGCATGGCGAAATCTAAGGGCTCGGTGGGACGGCGTGGCTTTTTGAAGAACGCCGCGGGAGCGGCGGCGGGAGCGGCAGCGTTGGTGAAGGCGCCGCTCGGGGAAGCTCAAACCGCGGGAGCACAGAGCAAAGCCCCGCAAACGCGCGGCAGCGGGCCGGGCGCCGCGCCGGCGCCGACGGAGGCGCAGCTTTTCCGCGAGGCCGGAAACATCCGGCCGCCTGTAGAGGTGCGCAAGATCACGCGCGCGGCGTCGGACCTGATGGTGCAGACGCTCAAAGAACTCGGGATCGAATACGCGGCGGCCAATCCCGGCTCGAGCTTCGAAGGCTTCCAGGAGTCGGTCATTAATTACGGTAACCCGCCCAACGTGATGCCGGAATGGATCACCGCGCTGCACGAAGAATCCGCGGTGACCATGGCGCACGGGTACGCGAAGGCCGAAGGCAAGCCGATGGTGGCGGCGCTGCACGGAACCATCGGAATCCAGCACGCGGCCATGTCGATTTATCAGGCCTACTACGATCGCGTGCCGATTTTAATGGTGGCGGGCAACGACGTGGATTTCATTCCCGCGCATACCGCGCACGATATGGCGAGCATGGTGCGCAGCTATACGAAATGGGACAACGAGCCGAAGACGCCCGAAGAAGCGCTGGTGGCGATCCAGCGCGCCTACAACGAAGCCATCACGCCGCCGATGGGCCCGACGCTGGTGGTGCTGACTTCGGACGTGCAGAAAGCGAACGTTCCCAGTCTCCAGGTTCCCAGGTACACGCCGCCGAGTTTCCCAACCATCGACGCGAGCACCGCGCGCGAGATCGCGCAAGGATTGCTGGCCGCGCAAAACCCCAGGATCGCCGTGGGGCGCCTGCGAACTCCCGAAGGCGTGAAGCGGTCAGTCGAGCTGGCGGAACTGGTGGGCGCCTGCACCAGCACCGAAGCCACGCGCGGACCGATGAGTTTTCCGCAGCGGCATCCGTTGTGTGGGCCGGGAGCGGATACGAATTACGATTACTCGCTCGGGTTGGAAGCGAGCGGCGCGCAAGTGGCCATTAACGGGCCCGGCCTGGCGCAAGTGGCCGACGAGCGCGACGTCACGCACATCGATTTCGGCGGCGTGAAGACGCCCAGCAATTTCGGGCGCGGGTCGCAGGTGAAATCGGCCATGCCGATCACGGCGGACGCCGAAGCCAGCCTGCCGCTGATTATCGATGAAGTGAAGAAGCAAATTACGCCGGACCAGAAGGCGCGCGTTCAGGAGCGTTCGGCCAAGCACGCACAGGCCAATCACGACGCACACGTGGCGGCGCTGGAGCAGGCGGTCGAAAAAGCGAAGGCCGGATGGAACGGCTAGCCCATCAGCACCGCGCGCGTCTACGCCGAGTTGTTGCCGCTGATCATGCACGAAGACTGGTGCTTCTCCTCGCCCAGCAATTTCTCGGGCGCACATAACGTGCAACTCTGGGAACACAACAAACCTTACAGCTACCTGGGCGGCCAGGGAGCGGGCGGAATGGGCTACGGCGCGCCGGCGTCGATGGGCGCGGGACTGGCGGCGAAATCGCGCAACCGCATCGTGATCAACATCCAGACCGACGGCGACATGAACTACG
>JASHQT010000329.1 GCA_030039005.1 Bryobacteraceae bacterium | reverse complement strand
ATGCTGGGCCGCGCGGAATTCGCGAGCGCCGATGCGCCCGCCGCCTCGCTCTCCGGCGGATGGAAAAAACGCTTGGCGATTGCTGCCGCGCTCATCGCGTCGCCCGATGTGTTGCTCCTCGATGAGCCCACCAATCATTTGGACCTGGAAGGCATCCTGTGGCTGGAAACCGCCATCGAAGGCGTACCCACTTCGCTCGTGGTAACGCACGACCGGTATTTTCTCGAGCGCGTGGCCAATCGTATGATCGAGATCACCCGTGTCTATCCGCAGGACTCGTTCCAGGTGAGCGGCAACTATAGCGAGTTCCTGGAAAAGCGCGAGGCGTTTCTCGATGCGCAGGACAAACAGCAGGAGGCGCTGGCGAGCAAGGTCCGGCGCGAGATCGAATGGCTGCGGCGCGGGCCCAAGGCGCGCACGGGCAAATCGCGCGCTCGTATCGATTCGGCGGGACGGTTGATCGAACAGTTTTCCGCCGCCACCGAGCGCAGCCGCACCGCGACGGCCAATATCGAGTTCACGGCGTCGGATCGCAAGACGAAGCGGCTGATCGAAACGGAAGGAATCGGCAAAGCACTCGGTGGGCGGACGCTCTTTCGAAATCTCTCGTTTGTTCTCGCGCCGGGAGTGCGCATCGGCCTGCTGGGACCGAACGGCAGCGGCAAGACCACGCTGCTCAAAATCATCGAAGGTAAGGACCAGCCGGATGAAGGGACCATCCGGCGCGCGGATCAACTGCGCGTCGTCAGTTTCGCGCAGGATCGTGGCGCGCACTTGGATCCGGAGGTCAGCCTGCGCCGCACGCTGTGCCCGGAAGGTGACATGGTGATCTATCGCGAGCGGCCCATTCACGTTGCCGGCTGGGCCAAGCGTTTCCTGTTTCGCGACGATCAGCTCGATATGCCGGTGGCGCGGCTGTCCGGCGGCGAGCGGGCGCGCATGATGATCGCGCGGCTGATGCTCGCGACCGCCGATGTGCTTTTGCTCGATGAGCCCACCAACGATCTCGATATCCCGACGCTCGAAGTGCTGGAAGAGAGCCTGCTCGAGTTTCCGGGCGCGATCGTGCTGGTGAGCCACGATCGCTATCTGTTGGACCGTGTGTCGACGATGGTGATCGGCCTGGGCAGTGAGGAAGGTATTTTCGCCGATTATTCGCAATGGGAGGCGTTGCGCGACGGACGCACGGAGGAGAAGGCTACGGCCAAGGAATCGCGTCCTTTCGCCGTGCCCGCGACCGAGCCAAAGCGAAAGCTTTCCTATTTGCAGCAGCGCGAATGGGACGGCATGGAAGAGCGCATCCTCGAAGCCGAGCAGGGGCTCGCCGCTCGGCGCGAGGAACTGGATGCGTTCGCTTCGGATCCGAATCGCGTCGCCGAGGCGTACGAAAAAATGCAGGCCGCGCAGCGCCGCGTGGACGAGCTGTACGCGCGCTGGGCGGAGTTAGAAGCGCTAGTTAGTAAGTGAGCCCGCTTCCAGCCTAATTCGACACGCTCATTACCGGCGCGTTCGACACATAACCGGAAATCGTGATTACCACCGGGTAAGTGCCCTTGCCGATTTGCGGCACGTTGAAATTCGCCTGATACAGCCCGATGGAACCGGGCGTCAGGCCGATGTAATCGATCGTAGCCGCCAAGCCGCCAACCGTGATCGATAAGGGCGCCGTCACCGGCGACAATCCGTTGGGATCGGGTGAGCCGGTGGTCAAGGTTCCCGACGCCTGCACCGGTCCGCCGCCGGTGAAGTAGACCACCACCTCATCGCCAACGCTGGCCTGGTCCGAAGCCGTGTTGGCGTTGCCGTCGGCGTTGACGACTACCGCGCGATTGTTCCCGTACGTGCTGATGCCCGGAGTTCCCGTGGCGGGCACATAGACGGCCGCGGCGTTGCTGGTGGACATACCGTTCGTCACAACCACAGACGCAATGGCATTGCCGGGAATGTCCCAGGGCATTTGCGCGTCAATCTGCCCGGTGTCCACATAGAACAGCGGCACAACGTTTCCGTTCACGGTCACTGAAGTGGCTAGTAACTCGGTGGGCAACTTGTTGGTGACCGCGCCCCCGGTCTTGGTGGCCAGTTGCTGGCCGAAGATGGTGAACACGCTGCCCGGAGGCGTGGCGCTGTACGCGTAGCTGGCCACGTTGCCGATGGCCTGACTGGGATTTCCGAAGGCGGAATGGGCGCTGCCCACGCGCTCGAATTGCGAATCGTCCGCCAATACATCCAACGTTTCGCCGTGCGCGCCGCTGATGACGAAACTCATGCTTTCTGCGATCCCGGAAGCATTCAGCGTGGCCGAAGCCGTACAGCCCGGTCCGACTTCATAGGTGCCCATGACGCTGACAGAACTCGGCATTGCACCGCTCTGCGTCTCGGTGAGACTGGCGCTGATATTGCCCTGGCCATCGAACTGGAGCACACCAGCCTCGTCCTGCGCGGTGGCCGGTACGTTGCCGACCTCGGTAAAGCCGCTGGCCGAGAAAATGTACTCACCGGAAAGCGTGGCGGCGGCGCAAGCAGGAGGCGCGGTGTTGACGCCCGTCGCCGAAAGCACATGGGTGCCGTCCTGGCCGATCATCGCGAAACTCGCGCCGCTATTCCAAACCACCAGAGTCCACTGGACCCCGTTCGCCGTCAGGGTGCCGGAGCAGGTCGCGGGCAGCGTGTACGTTCCCGCATAAGAGAATGATTGTCCCTGGGCAGCGCTGGTGTTCTCGGTCCCGGCGAGCGTAACGCTGCCGTTGCCATCGAATGTGGCGGCGCCAACCGCCTGCAGCGACCCGGCGAAAATTCCGTTTGATTGGATCTCGCGCCCGCTCATGGAAAGAGAATAAGTTCCGTTGAGGCTGGAAGCGCTGCACGTCCCCGACGCGGGCGATGGATAGTCGCTGTGTGCGTCGCCCGAAACCGTCATCTGGCCTGTGCGCGCGAGTGTGGCATAAAAGTTCGCACTGGAGGCGGAAAGGCTATACACGCTGAAATTCATCACGTAGGAATTGGAGCTCGAATCGGTCAGATTCGCCGAGCCCAGGCAGTTTGAAGACAGCGTGTAGGTTCCAGTAAGGCTGAGCGGGTTGCTGCTTTCGCCGATCGTCGACGTCGTGAGATTCGCCGTGAGATTGCCCTGTCCGTCGAACAGGAGCGACCCAATCGCGTTCAGCGCACCCGACACGCTGTCTGAGGCGGTCTCAAAGCCAGTTGAGTTGAACACATAAACACCATCGAGAGAGGCTGTCGAGCATCCGGTGGGCTGCGCGACCCCGCTGCCTGAGTACGAGTACGTGCCATCGCTCCCGGTGATCGCGAAGTCCTTGCCCTGGCCGTAAATCATCACGTTCAAGGTGGCGCTGCCGCCGGTCGAGATGGTCACCGTGGCGGCGCAGTTGGCTGGCACGCTGAACGTCCCCGACCAGTTGAGCGACGCGCCCGAGGCCTGCTTGATGTTTTCGATCAGCGTGAAGCTCGCCGAGCTTAACCCGTCAAAAGTGGCAAAACCGTTGGCCTGCAGCACGTTCTCGAACGTCGCAGATCCGTTCACCTGGCGTCCGGTGAGGGAGATGGCATAAGTTCCTTTGAGATATGACGAGTTGCAGGCGCCGCCTCCAATCTGCGTTTGCGCCAGTGCGGGCGATACAAGGGCGGCGACATACAGACAGATGACAGCGAATGACGATCGTTTCAATGAGAGCCTCCCAAGCAGCATTCTAACGTCTCGCCAACGCGTGAGGCGTGCCGATCCGCGAGGTGCAGCCCTGTCGCAGATAGGAGAGCCCGTATTATTCTGGATGGGATGCGGACGGAAGAGGGCCAAAAAGGAGTTTGTGTCTGGTTGACGGGATTGCCCTCGGCCGGCAAATCCACCATCGCGGGCCTGTTGCTCGCGCTCGTCGAGAGGCGCGGACGGACAGTCACACTGCTGGATGGCGACGTCGTCAGAACCCATCTCTCGGCGGGCCTGGGATTCAGCCGCCAGGACCGGGATACCAATATCGCCCGCATAGGATTCATCGCCGCGGAGATCGTGCGGCACCGCGGGACCGTCATCTGCGCCGCGGTCAGCCCTTACGATGCCGCCAGAAAAAGGGCTCGCGCGATGGTGGACCAAGCGGGCCGAGAACACGGGCGGTTCGTCCTGGTTTATGTCTCCACGCCGCTCGTAGTTTGTGAACAACGCGACGTGAAAGGCTTGTACGCCAAAGCGCGCGCCGGCGAGCTGCAGGGCATGACCGGCGTGGACGATCCTTACGAACCACCCGGCGACGCCGACGTCATTGTGGACGCCGCATCCGAGACGCCTGAGGCCTGCGCGTGCACGGTTCTAGCCGCGCTGAGCCGGTTTGGTTTGCTGGGCTGAAGCTACCGCACCGCGGCCGTGCGCCACCCGGACGCATACTCTTCGCGGGCGGTCTTGGCGTAAGGCACCGGGCTCACCACGGCGCGGATTTCAAGCTGCTTATGGCGCTCGACGGTGGTCTTCTTCGATCCGCCGCCTTCCTCGCCCCACACCAGCGTGACTTCGGTTCCGATCTGCACGTCGTGCTCGACGATTCCGAGCGACAGCATCGAGCGCTCGTTGTAGCTGTAGCCGCTGAACATCGAAAGGCCAGCCAGATTGCCTCCGATGAGCAGCTTGTCATAGGAAGCCGAGGCATAATTTGACAGCGGCAGGTCGATGTACTTGTAGTGGTCGCCCGAATGAAGCATGGACTCGAACACCTTGATCACGTCCGTCGGGTTCCAGGCCAGCGTGACTTTCTTGCGCTGCGGCTCCTTGGACATCTTCTCCATGGCTTCGCGGCCGACGAAGTCGTGATCGAACTTCACGAAAGGCCCATAGCCCATCTCGTAGGGATTGACGTAATAGTCTTCGATGTTTTTCGACCCGAAGCTGCCGCCCAGCGATCCGGTGGCTTCGTAACTCGACGCAGGCAGCCACTGCCGGTAGGCCTTCATCTTGTCGCCCGTGTAAACAGAGGGAAGCGGCGAAGGAATCCAGCCGGATTCGAGTGTATTGGTGGCGTACGCGCGCGCGCCCACCTGCGTCATGCCGAATTCCTTGCCCGCTTCCACGATGGCGGCGCGCATCTCGTCGCGCTCTTCGTACGGGCCCCAGATTTCCAAGCCCGGAGCGCCCGCCATGCCGTGCCGCAGAGCGCGGACTTTGCGTCCGGCGATGTTGATGTAGCCCATGTCGAAAAACTTGATTTCCGCCGGCGGGCCGCCATTCAGTTTTTCGATGACTTTCCAGGCGTTCGGCCCTTGGATCTGGAATCGATAGCAGGTGCGCGTTACCGCGCGGCCGCCGGGATTGGAAGGCGAGCGGTCGTCTTTCGTCGTGGTGACATTAAATCCAGCGGTCTGGGCCTGGAACTCGATCCAATTCGCCGCCGGCGCACGCCCGACGAACACCAGCCGGTTGGGCTCCAGGTGAAACAGAATTCCGTCGCCAATGACGTGGCCGTCGTAACTGCACGGCGCCAGTTGCTTGGCCCGGTCCACCGGGAATTTCGCGAAACTATTGAATCCGAGATACGACGCTAGCTTCACCGCATCGGGGCCTTCCATGTACACATTCGCCATGTGGTGGGACTGGTCGAACAAGACGCAGCTTTCGCGCCAGGCGCGTTGCTCGTCCCGCCAGTTGGAATATTCCGACGGCACCACCGGATACACATAGGCGCCGATCTGCGAATTGCGCAACATGTCGACGGGGCTTTTCGTCTTCAGTAAGTCTTCGAGGCTTTGGCTCACAGCTTCAGGATCCCTTTCTAGTTAGTAAACCCGGTTGCGTCGCACCACTAACGCAAACGGCCAGTCTATCACATGCACTCGACGCTGATCCATAGACTTTCAAGGGCTAAGAGAGACGTTCGAGGGCTAAGGCTTCGTTCGATATAATGGCCGCTGCTCATGAAAATTGATCTTTTCAATCACTTTTTTCCGCCGCGTTATGCACGCGACGTCATTGAAGCAGGCCTCGCCGGCAAGGACATGGGAAAGCGCGTGCGCAACGTCGCCACCATCGCCGATCTCGACGCGCGCTTTCGCGTCATGGACGAATTCGGCGAGTACTGCCAGTTCCTGAGCCTGCCGGCCCCGCCCATGGAGGTGATGGCGCCGCCGGACAAATCGCCCGAATTGGCGCGCGTCGCCAACGACGGCCTGGCCGAGCTGGTTCGGAAGTACCCGGACCGTTTCGTCGGATTCGCCGCCGCGCTGCCGCTGAACAACGTCGACGCTTCGCTCGCAGAGATCGAGCGCAGCGCCCAGCAGCTCGGCGCGCGGGCATTCCAGATTTATACCAACGTCGCGGGCCAGCCGCTCGACCTTCCCGAGTTCGCGCCGCTGTTTGACGAAGCCGCCCGCCGCGATCTCATGATCCTGATGCACCCGGCGCGCGGCGCCGATTTCCCCGACTACAAAACCGAGCCCAGATCGAAATACGAAATCTGGTGGACCTTCGGCTGGCCGTATGAAACCAGCGTGGCCATGTCGCGCCTGGTGTTCTCAGGTGTTTTCGACCGCCATCCGCATCTCAAGATCGTCACGCATCACATGGGTGGCATGATCCCGTATTTCGAAGGCCGCGTGGGCTATGGCTGGGATGTGCTGGGCTCGCGCACCTCCGACGAAGACTATGTGTCACTGCGGAAATCCATGCAGAAGCGGCCGGTCGATTATTTCCGCAATTTCTACGCCGACACGGCACTGTTCGGCGGCCAGGCGGCCACGCGCTGCGGCCTGGATTTCTTCGGCGTCGAGCATTGCGTGTTCGCCTCCGACGTGCCGTTCGAGCCCGCGCCCGGCCTCTACATTCGCGAAACCATCCGCTGCATCGAAGGCCTGGACATCAGCGCCGCGGATAAACAGAAAATCTACGAGGGAAACGCGCGCCGTCTCCTGAAGCTGAACGAACGGGCCTCCGGAGCCCAAAGCTAAAAGCCAATAGCCAGCAGCTACTTCGCTTTCTTCTGCTTCTGTTGGCCGACGCGAACCTTGAAGTGCTGTTGCTTGGCTTCCTGAAAAGCCTTATGATCGTGACGCGCCACAGCGTCCTTCAGGTAGGCATCCACATCGGCGTCCTTGGGAAGAACCGCCATCACGGTGAAGCTCTCGTTGCAGGACGGGCAAAAAGGGCGGAAACGTTTCACGTTGGGGATTGCCATACGGTTTCAGTTTATCACGCCTCCGGAACAACGCCAGAGTGGAACATATTCGCTTGCGCATGCCGATTGCCCGTCCAATAAATCCGCGACCGGCCTGTAACCTTTTGGCTCGAACCGCGTCCTTCACCCTTGCTCACATCGATTCAAAGTGATAAAACTCCAACCGAATGAAGCACGAAGGGGAACTCCGCAGGCACCAGCGGGCAGAAGTTTCGTCGCCCGCCCGCATCGTCTGGCAAGACCGTGGCGGGACGGACCGTTTCATGAACGGCCGGGCCATGAACGTTTCCGCCGCGGGAATGCGCGTCGAGGTGGCCGACCCGATTGACAAGCAAACCTACGTGACCGTCCAGTGTGCCGCACTCGGCCTGCACGGCAGAGCGTCGGTCCGCAGTTGCACGCGCAAGGGCATGAAGTACATTCTCGGCCTGGAATTCAGCGCCGGGCTCAAATGGAAGCCGCCCAGCGGCTCCTGATCTCCGCTGGATCGACCTTGTAGCTGTCCTTGCTAATCGAAACTTGCGATTCAGTCAATCCAGGAATTCGATTGCGATCCGTTCTCACCTGCGTTAACAATAGACCTTATGCCCAACCGAGTCGTGTGGGCGGTATTACTGGCGCCTGCGTTGGCGCTCGCCCAGTCCGCCCCTTCCTCCATCGATTCCCGCATCGCTAATCTCGAAGCCGCTGTAAAATCCGCCCAAAGCGCCGGTGACAACGCCTGGATGCTGGTGAGCGCGGCGCTGGTCCTGATGATGACCGGCCCCGGCCTGGCGCTGTTCTACGGCGGGCTGGTGCGCCGCAAAAATGTGCTCGGCACCATGATGCACAGCTTCATCCTGATGGCCGTAGTGACGGTGATCTGGGCCATCGTGGGCTACAGCCTGGCGTTCAGCGAAGGAGTCCCATTCATCGGCGACCTCCACTATTTGTTTCTGAACGGCGTGGGTGCCGCGCCCAATCCCGATTACGCCGCCACCATCCCGCAGCAGACCTACATGATCTACCAGCTCATGTTCGCCATCATCACACCCGCTCTGATCTCGGGAGCCTTCGCCGAGCGCATGAAATTCAGCGCCATGCTCCTGTTCACCGTGCTGTGGATGTTCGTCGTCTATTTTCCGCTGGCCCACATGGTGTGGGGCAAAGGCGGATTCCTCAACGCGGCTCTTGGCGGCAAGGTGCCGTGCTTCGACTTTGCGGGCGGCACCGTGGTCCACATCAGCTCCGGGGTCTCGGCCTTAATGTGCGCGCTCTACCTGGGCAGGCGCAAAGGCTATTTGGCCGAGCCCATGAAGCCGCACAATCTGGTGATCAGCGTCATCGGCGCCTGCCTGCTGTGGGTGGGATGGTTCGGATTCAACGCCGGCAGCGCGCTGGCTGCCTCCCCGCTCGCCACTAGCGCGTTCGTGGCCACGCACTTCGCCACTGCCGCCGCCGCGCTCGGATGGCTGTTCGTCGAGTGGGTGCACAACGGCAAGCCCAGTATGCTGGGCGGGATCTCCGGCGCCGTCGCCGGACTGGTGGCTATCACGCCCGCTTCGGGGTTCGTGAAGCCCTTCCCCGCGCTGCTGATCGGCTTCCTGGCCGGGATGATCTGCTTCTTCATGGTCACTGTGGTCAAATCCAAATTCGGGTATGACGACACACTGGATGCATTCGGAGTGCACGGCGCCGGAGGCACGGTGGGTGCGCTGCTCACCGGAGTTTTCGCCACCATGGCGGTCAACGACACGTTCAAGGACGCCGCCGGTAAGACGCTCCCCTTGGGGTGGGTCGACGGCCAGCCCGGCCAGGTGCTGAATCAGTTCATCGGCGTCGTGATCTCCTGGAGTCTCGCGGCCGTGGGAACGCTGGTGATTCTCAAGATTTGCGACATGCTGATCGGCGTGCGCGTCTCGCCCGACCAGGAACTGGAAGGCCTGGACGTCAGCATGCATGGCGAAGAAGGATATAATCTCGAAGCGTGAAGACCACGCATTAGGATCCCGGCCGATATGAAAAAAATAGAAGCGATTATCCAGCCCCACAAGCTCGAAGACGTCAAAGAAGCGCTCAAGGGCATCGGCATCGACGGCATGACCATCTCGGAGGTCCGCGGCCACGGCCGCCAGAAAGGCCACAAAGAAGTCTACCGGGGCATGGAATACCAGGTGGACCTGCTACCCAAGGTGAAACTGGAAATGGTGGTCACCGACGAGCGCTCCCAGGAAGTCGTCCAGACCGTGGTTTCCAGCGCCCGCACCGGCAAAATCGGCGACGGCAAAGTGTTCGTCTACGATGTCGCCGAAGCCATCCGCATTCGCAACGACGATCACGGCGACAGCGC
>JASHQT010000328.1 GCA_030039005.1 Bryobacteraceae bacterium | reverse complement strand
CACCGATCACGGCCCCCAGGCGGCGACGAAATCGACATCGTTCGCGCCGGCAAAAACTACGGCTGGCCGGACGTCTCCTATGGCACGCAGTACGATTTCCAGCGCACCGACGGCCGCAAAAACGTTCCGGTGGGCAACGGCAAGACATCGATGCCCGGGGTCGAAGAACCCGCCTACTTCTGGTTTCCCGACATCGCTCCGTCGGGAATGATGTTTTATACCGGCGACAAATTTCCCGAATGGAAGGGGAATTTATTCATCGGCGGCCTCGAAGCCCAAGCGCTGGTGCGCCTGGTGTTGAATGGCGACCGCGTCGTCGCCGAAGAGCGATTGCTCAAGGAACGCCACATGCGCGTCCGCGATGTCCGCCAAGGCCCCGACGGCAATATTTATCTGTTGACCAGCCTCGGCCTCATGCGCCTCACGCCGAAATGAGCAGCGGGTCTGGTACATGAAGAATCCGCTCGCGCGTTTTGTACAATCGCGGTGACGGGAGGTTGCAATGTCAACTGAAACTACCCGGCGGATTTTTCTTGGAGCCGTTGGTGCGGCGGCAGCGATGAGATCGGGGGCGGCGAATATGGAAAAGGTGACGGGCATTGGAGGTCTTTTCTTTAGAGCAAAGGACCCCAAAATTCTCGCCAAGTGGTACTCCGATCACCTTGGCGTCGATCTTGTTCCCTCCAACTATGACGATCTACCTTGGCGGCAAGAAGCCGGACCTTGCGCGTTTCAACCGTTTCCAGAGAAGACCACCTACTTTGGCAACGCCACCAAGCAGTGGATGGTGAATTTTCGTGTTCGAAACATGGATGCGATGGTGGCGCAGTTACGCGCAGCCGGGATCGCAGTTGAGGTCGACCAGAAACGTTATCCCAACGGCCGATTCGCTCATTTGTCCGACCCTGAGGGCAATCCCATTGAGCTTTGGGAGGAGATAGAACGCGAGGCGCGCTAGCCGGCTTGTTTCTCCAGACGATCACCGCAAAGGAGGATGCTTCAGCAGGTACTGCCGCATCAGTTCCACGCGCATCTCGGGAGTCGCCTCGGCAGCGTGCGCTCGCTCTTCGCCGAAGGTCTTCGCGTAGTGAGTGGAGTTGAAGCACATGAGGGCGACGACGCTGTCCATGCTGGGCCAGAAGACCAACCCGGCGTCGCTGAAATCAATTACCTGGATCGCGTTCCCGCCCGCCGTCTGCGTGCGCTCCGCGGCGCCGCGCCCCCACGCCCTCACGGTCTCCAGCGCCGCCGCGCGTTCCTGCTCCGATGGGGTCTGCCAAACGTAGGCGAGACACGAATTCAGACCTCGATCGCGATCGGTCCGGAGGTAGGGCAGCACGTACATCACCGGCTGGCCCGGCTGCCGCACGGTATTGAGGCTCATGGGCGTCAATCCGGCCACGGGAAGCATGACCATCGTTGCCGCGATCTGATGTTGCTCGGTCCAGTGGCCCTCGAACAGATCGCGATCGAGCGTGCGAAGATTGTCCAGGCAGCTCTTTGTGACCGCCCCGTGATCGATTCCCTCGCATAGCTCCTTGTCTTTTTGGAACTGCTCAACGGTGTCGGTGTGGAGAAAAGCGGCCCAGTAGGCATTAAGCTGGCGGCATTGTTCACCGAGCGTGCCATCCGCGATCCGAAGGCAATCGGCGGGATTGTCGAGGATGGGGATGAGCGCGATCCGCAGTTTCCGGGTTGTCTGCGAGTACAGACAGTTCGCATTCCATACCTGGTCGCATGGACGCACGAACTGCACCGCCATCGGAAAATAGGCCGGGTTGCTCCAGCGCCGTCCCCCACCGCCGTTCGGACGATTCGGGTACCTGGGGCGGGAAAAGGCTGCCGCCGTAATCAGATAACTCAAATCGTCCGGGAGAAAGTCCATCTTCGGGTCGCTGTAGGGCTGATCTTTCTTCAGTTCTTCAGCCGTCAGAAAGCCGAGGTTGACGGTGAGCCAATAGCCTTTCATGGAGGTGAGTGGACCATCTACTTGCTTCTCCAGAGAGGCGCGAAAGGCGAACTGCCCGCGCGCTGTCGTGCGGCTGTTCTCATACCGCAGCGGTTCGCTACCCCCGTCTCCAAAGGAAGCTGTCAGCGAAGTTGCTCGAAGCGTCACATCGATGTCCGCCAGCGGTTTCCCCGTGACTGCGTCCACCACGCTTCCCGTGATCTCCGGAATCCTGGCGCCCAGCGGAAATCCCGGCGGATAGGGCTGTGCGAACAGCACGCTGGAGGCTAGAGAAATCTTTAGTAGAACGATGCTACGGGTTCTTGTCATTTGGATTCATGCACGGCGTGGGAGGCGCCTGCGGATCCACTTGGCAGATCCGCACCCCGTGATATAAATAGCCGTTCTCAATCAAATCAATTCCCGAACCGTTGTAGCTTCCCGCCTTCGCTAGCTGCAGATAGAGCAAAAGATGTTTTTTGTATTCCTCCTTGGAAATTCGCTGACCCTCCGGCGGCACTTGAGAGAGACGCGCATCGACATCGGAGGGCCAAATCGGCTGAACCGTGGCAAGAACCGTGCCGGAAATCGGATTTTTGGGGTTTTCATGACTCTGGGCCACGAGATCTTCCGCCGGCCGGATTTCCTGCGCGAACAGGTCTTCAAAGGCATCGCAATCCGGATGGATGCTGCAGAACCAGCGGAACACGCGATAGGTCTTGCCGCCATCGGTGAAATAGTTGTCTGTGCTTTGCGGTGCTCCGGCGCCCGCTGGAATCATGGACAACAGATTCGCCGGCAGCTTGTCCTTCCAGGCGGCGGGAGCTCCGACGCCAGCACGGTGTCCGGTGTGCAATTCACTCAAAGGAACCTGGGGAAACGGCCATTCATGCATGCCCAGCTTGAGTCGGCTTTTGACCAAGAGCAGGTAGAAAGTCTGCGCGGTCGCCCGTTCTTTGAGATCTTCCAGGCGTTGGATCAGCGGGCCGAGCTTGGTTTCCAGACCTGCCAGGGAGATGATTTGCAGCCGCGAGCAAATCAGTGTAAGTGAGTTCCGGCTCAGCCTGGAGTCACCTGGCGCCGGCGTGGAAGGAATGGTGTCGAAGCTCTGGTTGGCGAAGTTCTTTAGAAGCTGCGCCAATTCCTGGTGAGAGAGGTTCTGAGTAGCGAAGCGATTGAACAGGACGTCCTGATACAGAATTGTCCCATCGTTATAGACGTTGACGATTTCGACCAGTCCCCGATACGAAAGAAGAAGACCGCTCCGGTTGGGGCAAGATGCGGGCAAGTTGTCGAGCGGCGCATCCACGACGAGTTCGGAAAGCACCTCCTCATGGGGAAATTCCTGATTGCCGCCGTAAAACAGAGTCGCTTTTACAAGCTGGTTAAATTTCAGCTTTGATATAACGCCCTTGAGCTTGGCGTCGGCAAGAGGAACAAAAATCGTGGAGCCGCACAGTTCGCTATAGGTTTTTTGAGCAGGACCGCTGGCAGCCAACACATCCAGAATGAGGGGGCGAGTGCTGACGACACGCGCGGTCACTTCGAAGTGCATGTCGAGTTGCGCAGCCTTTGGCCCGAGTATTTTCCCGAAATCATATGGTTTGGGATTTCGAAGATAGACAACCTGAGGCGGAGCGGTAGGCTCGGGCGTTTGTCCCGCCAGGGCACACTCAGGGCAGGGCGGCAGCATCACCGGCCTCGCTTGGCTTTGACCGAGCCTCGATGCGCCGATGACGGCCAGTATGAGCCCAGCCTTGCGCGCGCCTGAAAAGGACATATTCCCGCTCTCTATGGTATCGGCGCGCAGGGTAGACACCTGTACAGTCTTGAACCGGCTAGGCCGTTTTGATCGCGGCGGCAGCGGCGTTCGTATAGCTCTATCCAGCCGCGCAGGCGGCTTCCCACAGCGAGTGAAAAGGCGCGGCTGGAAATGACCATGGTGCACGGCTGCGTCAGTTTTCGGCGGACGGCCGATTCATTGCGTTTCTGGCGGCCGCAAGTTGGGGTTTACCGATAAATTGACCGAAGCCGCGCCGTCGGTCACATCCACGACCGTTCCCACTTTTGCGAGAACATCGGGCGGCAGGATTCCCGGCAGGTCCATCGCAACTAAAGAATATTGGCCCGCAGGCAACCCTTTGAATGAGAACCGTCCCATGCCATCTGTCGTTGTGATCTCCAAGGGGACAGTTTCACTACTGGCAAGCACAAACACGCCCGGTCCAACAGGCCCGTCAGAATCGGTAACCAGTCCGCCGAGCGATAAAGTCCCTTGGGAAAGCACGATCTCCAGCGACGCAGCCGGCGCTGAAGCGAGATCGAGGATTCCGTTGACGGCGCCGTTGACTGGCGGCCCTATGAAGATAGGGTCGATTTGGCGCCCGTTCAAGCGGATGGACTTTAGGTACAAAGGCGCAGGCATGCGGCCGACCGTGAGCTGGTAGGATGCAGGTTCTAAGCCCGTCAAGTGGAACCGGCCGCCTGAACCAACCATCGGTGAGTCCAGATAATTCAGTCCCTCAGTTGGGGTCAGCGTGATTTGAGGCCAGGCGGATGGCGGTTGACCCTCCACAAGGATTTTTCCGTTCAGCTCCATGGCCGGCTTCATCTCGACGAGGACGCGATCCAGGTCAGCATCGCCGACCGCGATCGGCTGCCAGCCGACCAACGCAGGAGTATCGTCTGTAGTCGTGCTGGACTTCGCTTCCAGAAAGTAGTCGCCGGGTAAGACTGCATCAAAGGAGAACTCTCCGCCAGCACCCACGCCTACCGAGCGAGCCGATAGGCCTGGAGGGCCGTTGCCTTGGCGAATGAGACTGAGCGTGTCGATAGCCACTGCCTCTGCCGACGAGGCCTTGACGACCTTCCCGCTTACCTTATAAATTGCCGCCTTCTGGAGCTTGATCTCTAACCCGCGGGCTTGGCCGCCGGCCGTCAGTTCAATGGGAGTGGAGGCCGCGCGGTCAGTGGCATCAGGGTAGTAGGTTGTGACGTAGACTTCCTGACGGGTTTCCGATGACGCCGCCTTGCGGGCCTGCGCCAACTTTGCAGGCACAACAACCGACACCAGATATCGGCCCGGCATGAGTTCTCCGATCGAAAAGGATCCGTCCGCGTCTGTTGTTCCAGCCGCACCAGGCATCACGCAGGTTCGGCAACCTTCAGGCGGTGAATCCATAGCGACGCTGACAGACGCACCGGGAAGCGGCTCCCCTTCATCGTCCACCACGCGTCCGGCGATGATGCTCTGCGGCGTCATCTTCATGGCCACGCCGGTCATCGTCTGGCCGTTCTTGATGGTCAAGATCGGACCCTTGGGACCTTGATAAAGCGAATTCAGGTATCCGGTTCGCTCCGCGGCCAACATGTAGCGGCCGGGCGTCACTTCATCAAATTCGAAATTCCCCTGTGAATCCGTCTGTGTGACGCGCTCCGGCGCAGCAGCCTCGGATGGCGCAGGCGTGAGGCGCACCGTTGCGAGTCGCAGCGCCTTGCTGTCCGCACTATACACGCCGCCCGAAATCGTTGCCTTTTCAGCGGGGACCGGCTGCTGGCCTAAGCAAAGGCCCGCGGCGAATATGACCAAAGAAGCTTCTTTGATCATGTTCTTTCCGATTGCCATTGCCCGATCTCGTGTTGCTACGTGATTGGGTGAGCGCCTCAACAGAACGAGCGTCCAACCACCATGGCTCGATTATATGGCGGCGCAGTTTTCGAGTCCATCAGGAGCGCTGAAGAGCACTTGCTGGAAAGACGGCCTCCGAGACACGCACCAAGGCCTGACGGCAGCATCTATCTGATCTCAATCCTGGGCCTGTTGCGCATCATGCCCGAGCAGAAACGAGTCTCAAATCAGTTCAGCGATGCCCGTAATCCGTGAAAACGTAGTCTCTTGTCTTCACACTGGTGTGGCAAGCGAACCCGCACTTGGCATCGTTGGCCTGCGGCGGCTTGTCAGCCGTGGTCCCGGGCCTGAACGTATCGGATGCTGCGTCATACTCGAACACGGCGTATCCCCACCCTCCACTGTCTGCAAACCTCTTGCTGTCCTTCACCATGAAGTCGACGTCGTGCTGGGTACCTGGCACCGTCGCTGCAGCCCACGTCTCCATCTTTTTCGGAGTCCAATGGATCTTCGCCATCTTAGAACCGTCCGGAAAAGGCTTGCCGTTACCGGGAACGCCGGCCAAGTAAGCCTGAATCGTCACAGGATTACCGAGGGTTACCGCCATAAGGGGCCCGTCCTGACTTATGGAGACAACTTGCCAGGCCTCGTATCCTTTGAACGCAGCGAGCGTTAACCCATTCGGCACTTTCAACGCGTACTTGTCCTGCGCCGAAACGGCCCACCCGCTCATCACGGCCAGCACTCCCGTGATTGTCGCAATCATCGGCATCCTTTTACAGTCCATGGCCAGCATTGCTCCTTTATCAAGGTTTGGTTGCTACGTTGATCCCGCAAGAGTGCAAGCAGTGAGCCAGCCTGGCCTCGCGCCCTATATTGTTGAAGCAAAGGCATCTCCAAAATCCTAGGGCCGCGTTTTGAGGTCGACCTGTCGACGGCCTGGAACGGGAACGGGCAGTTCGCGTCGCCCCACGGACAGCCAGCACGGCCGCTCATCACGAGCGCACAAGTCCGAACTGACCCACCACGCCGAAGTAAGCAGTAAGATAATGACTGCTACTTTTGGGGAGGTTTATATATGAAATTAGCGGTTCTCATCGCGGGCGCGGCGGCTTTGGTTTGGTTCTATCCGAGCGCCCAGGCAGGCACCGGCGGCGAGCGCAAGGGCACTGTGGAGATGATCATGGTGCACGGCAAATCGCTCGAAGGCAACCTCGAAGGCGATTCGCCGGATCGCGAGGTCTACGTCTATCTTCCGCCCAGCTACGCGGCCGAGAAATCCCGACGCTATCCAGTGCTCTATTTCCTGCACGGCTACGGCGCGAAGCCCGAGCTGTATTGGAAAATGATGACCGTTCCTGAAACCGCCGATAAGCTGATGGGCGCCGGCGCCGTTCACGACATGATCCTGGTGTTCCCCAACTCCTTCACGCTGTATAACGGCAGCATGTATTCGAGCTCCCCCACCACCGGCGATTGGGAGCGCTTCATCACGCGCGACCTAGTCCAATACATCGACAGCCATTACCGCACCATCGCCGATCGCGCGAGCCGCGGCCTGGCCGGGCATTCGATGGGCGGCTACGGCACGCTGCGCATCGGGATGAAGTATCCGGAAGTCTATTCGAGCATCTACGCCATGAGTTCGTGCTGTTTGATGAACGATCCGGCGGCGCAGCGTCGTCCCGCGGGCGCGCAGTACACGAACAAGGAAGCCAAGGCCCCAGATGGTAAAGCCGACGGCAAGGGTGACGGCAAAGGCGCCGGGATCTTCGCCAAGGTGTTTTCCGCCGAGGCTGCCGCATGGTCGCCAAATCCGGAAAATCCGCCGGCCTTTTTCGACACGCCGACCGCGGACGGCAAAATCCGGCCAGAGATCGCGGCCAAATGGATCGCCAACTCGCCGCTTGCGATGCTCGATCAGTACGTTACCAATCTCAAGGAATACCGCGCTTTCAAGATGGACGTGGGCTTACAGGACACGCTCGCCGACAGCAATAAGGCGATGGACGCCTCGCTCACGCAAGCCGGCGTGGCGCACAAGTTCGAAACCTACGAGGGCGATCACGTCAACCACGTGAAGGACCGGTTCGAACAAAGCGTGCTGCCATTCTTCTCCGAGAACCTGCAAGTCACCGCAGGTGGCTCATCGAGACGCAAAGCGCGTGCCACGCATCAGTAGCCACGCGCCTCAGTACCCGCGCAAAGACACCATATCGAGAACGCTCTTCATGCGTTCCATGGCGTAACCGCGCGTGAGCTTGTCGGCGGCCTTGGCGTCGGGCGCAGCGCCCGATTCCATGAATCCCGGACCCACGCCGTCGTACGTCACCGCTTCGAACACCACGCCGGCGGCCTTGGCCGCGGCCTGCGCGGGGGCAACCGTCGCGTCCACTTGCGGATCGTTCGCGGCGTAGAAGCCGTACACATCACCCTTGATCCGCGCGATCGCATCTTTATCCGGCGACGCGCCACAGAACACCAGTACTGCCGCGACATCGGGGCGCTCGGCGGCGAAGCGCCAGCTCTGGGTGCCTCCGGTGCCCAGGCCGGCAACGAATAACGTTCCGTTGGATACTGGCAGTCTCCTCGCGTAATCGGCCACCGAGTTGAGCTCCAGCAGCGGATCGCTCTGCGATGCGACGCGCGGCGCCACCACCACGTAACCCATCCCCGCGACTTCATCGGCCAGGCTCTTGAACCAATCCGTGAGCCCGGAGCCATCGTGAATCAGGATCACCGCCGGCTTCTTCGTTTTAGCTTCGGACGCCTTGGTTTCCGGATACACGACGAACGCTTCCACCATACGGCCGCCGTTAGACAGCATCACCTGCTCGTGCCGGCGCGGCGATTTTGCAAGACGCTCCTTCGCCCACTCCTGTGCGTGCGCGGCCGTTAGGGTGAAACCCATGATCAATGCGAACGCAATTGCACGCATATTAGAAATGATCGTGGTTGACGATGTGATCGGAATCCAACGACTCGCAATAGGGCGCGTCGTAAATCTCGTCTAGAGGATTGGTATTGAGGCGCAGCACGCGTGCGGGCCGCACCCAAGGCTTCGTAAATACTTCGGGATCGTCCACCGTCACTTCGTAGCGCAGCGTGTCGCCCTGGCGGGTGAAGCGCTCGATCACGCGCATTTTGTCGGAATGATACCAGCCGTCGCTGCCGAGCCAAGTGTCGTCGTTGAAGCCGGTGTCGTCCACCACCAGCGTGTCGTCTTCCCAATGCGCGACTGAATCGCCGTTATACGACGGGTCCAGATCTGTCCGATGCGCACGGCCATCGGTGGGAATGAGCCGTTCGAAGTTTCCCGGCTCGGTGACGTACAGAAATACAATCCAGCCCTTGCTCTGCACGATGCGCGCTGGAGGACCCATGCGCGGCACGCCGGGAGGATGGCACTTCACCACCGGGTCCAGCTTGTTTTCCTCGCGATCCAGTTGATGGACCTTCGCCAACAGGTCGGGTTTGTACGGCGGCTTGTTGGGATTCTCAGCTCGCTGCTTGTCGCCGTCCACTTGCAGATAATAGCGTCGCAATTTGCCGTCGGGATCTTCGCTCTTGGGCGCTTCGCGGCTGGGAAGATAAATGTGCGTTCCCTGGGCATCCTTGAAAGCGAAGAACCCGCCCGTGCCGCCCCAGCGTCCGGATAAATCGGGATGCCCGTCATCGGTGCGCGGTGTGGGCTTGGTGGCCGGATCGCCGCCCGGCGGTGGTGGCTGTTGCGCGACAAGTCCGCAGGGCAAAAGGCAAAAAGCCAAAAGCG
>JASHQT010000327.1 GCA_030039005.1 Bryobacteraceae bacterium | reverse complement strand
AGCGACTTCACGCGCGACCTAGATATGTCGCAGGATGAACTACTTGCGCTGCTCGATTTAACTCAACAGGTGAAGGCCACTCCTAGCCGATTCGCCAAGGTGCTAGCCGGCAGGTATATCACCCTGCTGTTCGAAAAGCCGTCCCTGCGCACCAGGCTGACCTTCGAGCTGGCCATCAAACAGCTGGGCGGCGATTGCGTGGTACAGACTGGCCCGATTGGCGACCGCGAGCCGCTCAAAGATGTGGCGCGCAACCTGGACCGCTGGACCAACGCCATTGTCGCGCGCACGTTTTCGCAGAAGACCATCGACGAACTGGCGCACTGGTCGAGCGTGCCGGTGATCAACGCGCTGAGCGACCGCTTTCATCCCTGCCAGGCGCTGGCCGACGTATTCACGCTGCAGGAACGGTTCGGCGATCTGCGGGGCCTCAAGCTGGCGTTCATCGGCGACGGCAACAACGTCGCGAATTCGCTGATGCTTTCCGCGCTGCGCCTCGGCATGAGCTTCACGCTCGCGACTCCGGCAGGCTATGAACCCGATGCCGAGATTGTCGCTCAGGCCGAGGCGCTGGCGGCGGTGGCGGGCGGCGAGCTCGTGGTGACGAACGATCCGGCGGAAGCAGTGCGAGGCGCGAAAGCGGTCTATACCGATGTCTGGGCCAGCATGGGCCAGGAGCACGAGAAGGAACAGCGGCTGCGCGATTTCGCTGCTTATCAAGTGGACACAGAGCTGCTCGAACAGGCTGCGGCGGACGCGGTTTTTCTGCATTGCCTGCCGGCCAAGCGCGGCGAAGAAGTGCATGACGAGGTGATCGAATCGCCGCAATCGGCGGTATTCGATCAAGCCGAAAACCGATTGCATGTACAGAAGGCGTTACTATTGATGTTGCTGAGCTAGCTCCGCTTGCTCACGCGCGCGGCTCAGTAACAGGCAATCCTAGAAGATCATGAAACCAAAAAAGGTGGCCCTTGCCTACTCGGGCGGTCTTGACACGTCCATCATCATTCCCTGGCTGAAGGAAAATTATCAATGCGATGTGGTCGCGGTGTGCGGTGACATCGGCCAGGGCGAAGACGAGTTGAAAGGCCTGGAACAGAAGGCGCTGAAGACCGGCGCATCGGAAGTACATGTGGCCGACATGCGCGAGGAGTTCGTCACGCAATACTTGTGGCGGCTGGTGCGCGCGGGCGGCGAGTACGAGCATAAGTATTTGCTGGGGACTTCGATTGCGCGGCCGTTGCTCGCGAAAAGACAGGTGGAGGTCGCGCTCGAGACCGGATGCGACGGCCTGGCGCACGGTTGCACGGGGAAGGGAAACGATCAGGTACGTTTCGAGCTGACATACAAGGCGCTCGCGCCGCAGCTTGCGGTGATCGCGCCGTGGCGCGAATGGAACATCGTTTCGCGCGAGGACGCCATCGAATACGCGGCCAAGCATCACGTGCCGATTTCGCAGACCACCACGAAGATCTACAGCCGCGACCGCAACATCTGGCACATTTCGCACGAAGGCGGCGCGCTCGAAGATCCGGCCAATGCCGCACCGGACGATATCTGGATGCTGACGCGCAGTCCCAAAGATGCGCCGGATCAGCCGGGCGAAGTCACCATCGGTTTCGAGAAAGGCGTCCCGGTTTCGGTGAACGGGCAGCGTGGATCGGCCGTGAGTCTGCTCGAAACGCTGAACAAAATTGGCGCCGAGCACGGGATCGGCCGCATTGACCTCGTCGAGAATCGCTTCGTCGGGATGAAGTCGCGGGGCTGCTATGAGACGCCGGGCGGAACGCTGATTATGTGCGCGCACCGCGAGCTCGAGGCGCTGACGCTCGACCGCAGCACGCTGCACTACAAGCAAAAGCTGGCGCTCGATTACGCGGAGATGGTCTACAACGGGCTGTGGTTCGTGCCGCTGCGCGAGGCGCTGGACGCCTTTTTCGAAAAAACCAGCGAGACCACGACGGGCGAAGTCACGCTGCGGCTGTACAAAGGAAACATCGCGCCGGTGAGCCGGAAGTCGCCCTATTCGCTCTATTCGCTGAACATCGCGAGCTTCACCATGGGCGCGGAATACAACCAGAAGGACGCGCTCGGGTTCATCAATCTGATCGGGCTGCCGATTCAAGTGCGCGCGCAGACGGCCGCTGCCGCCAAGCACTCTTAACGCCGTGGCTGAAATGAAGCTGTGGGGCGGACGCTTCGCCAGTGGTCCGTCGGAGGTCTTCGAGCGCTTCTCCGGCTCGCTGCACTTCGATAAGAAGCTGCTGGATGCCGATTGCCGCGGGTCGCAGGCTTTCGCGCGGGCGCTGGAGCGTGCGGGCATCTTGACCGGGGACGAACGCGAAAAGCTGGTGGCTGCGTTTGAAGCGATCCGCGGCGAGGCGCGGGATCCCAGGTACCTCGACGGTGCGACCGACGAAGACGTCCACACGTTCGTCATTCGGAAGCTCAAGGAACGCGTGGGCTCACTCGCCGATAAAATCCACACCGGCCGTAGCCGCAACGAGCAAGTGTCGCTGGATGTGCGGCTGTGGCTGCGCGAGCAGATCGACGTCGACCTCGAACTGGTGGTCAACTTAATGACCGCGCTCACGGCGATGGCGCGAAAATATCCGCACGCCATCGTGCCCGGATACACGCATCTGCGGCGCGCGCAGGCGGTGAGCTGGAGTCATTACCTGCTAGCGTATTTCGAAATGTTCGCGCGTGACCGGGAGCGGCTGGCGCAAACCCGTGCCCGCGTGGACGTGATGCCGCTCGGATCGGGCGCGCTCGCGGGCAGCGGGTTTCCGTTCAATCGCGAAGAGATCGCGCGCGATCTGGGCTTCGCCGCCATCACGCGCAACAGCATGGATGTTTCGGGGGATCGCGATTTCGCGCTGGATTATCTTTATTCAGCGTCCGTCATGATGTTGCACCTGAGCCGCTTGGCCGAGGATTGGATTCTCTATTCAAGCGACGAGTTCGGCTGGCTGGAGTTGGGCGACGGCGTCACCAGCGGGTCCAGCCTGATGCCGCAGAAGAAAAATCCCGATTCGCTCGAGCTCGTCCGCGGCAAGGCGGGCCGCGTCTTCGGCGATTTCACGTCTTTGTTCACGACGATGAAGGGTCTGCCGATGACCTACAATCGCGACATGCAGGAAGACAAAGAGCCGCTGTTCGACGCGGCGCGTCACCTTACTGGTGCGCTGGAAATGATGGCGGGAGTAGTCGAATCCACACGGTTCCACGCGGGCCGGCCGATTGAAGCGGCTAGAGAAAGCTGGGTAGTGGCGACCGATCTCGCCGAGGCCTTGGCGCGCGCGGGGACGCCGTTTCATCGCGCGCACCAAATTGTAGGCCGGCTCGTGTTGGAGAGCATCCAGCAGGGCAAACAGCCGGCCGAGTGGACGGCGGATCAGCTCACGGCGTTCGCGCCCGAATTCACGGCGGACCCGGAGTTGACCGCAAAAATGGTGCGGCTGCTCGAGGAACCGGCCGAAGGAATGAAGACGCGCGAAATCCCCGGCGGCACGGGACCGGCGGCGGTGGAACGCGCGCTCGCGGATGCCGAGGCGCGCCTGAACCAATGGCGGCGATGAACAAGGCGTTTCGCCAGGGCCAGATCCTGAAGCTGATTCGCTCCCGGCGCATTCCCACGCAGGACGATCTGGCGCGCGAGCTCAAGGAAAGCTGCGGCATCGAAACCACGCAAGTGACGCTCTCGCGCGATATCCGCGAGCTGGGGCTGCTGAAAACGCCCGAGGGCTACCGGCAGGTGGAAGCCGCGGCGGCGGGGCCGGAACTGGAGACCATCGCGGGCGAACTGTTGCAGGATGCGCGCGTGGCGCAGAACCTAGTGGTGCTCAGGACGTCACCGGGCAACGCCAACGCGTTGGCCGTGGCACTGGACAAAGAAGACTGGCCCGAGGTGGTGGGAACCATCGCGGGCGATGACACTATCCTGGTGGTGGCGCCGGACTCCTCGGCGGCCGAGAAACTGCGGAAGAAGCTGCTGGGCTTCGTGCAGGCAGAATAGCCTTACTTCAGGCCGAACAGCAGCGAGAGCGCGGCGGCGATCGCCGCGGCTCCGATGGCCGCAGGCAGCAGGAACTCCGCCCAATCCTCCCAGACGCGCGCCACCCGAGTCCAAGGAATCGCCAGAGGAATCGCCCAGCGCCGTACGGGCGGGGGCGCCTCCTCGCGCAGCGAGGTTCCCAGGCGCGAGCGCAGATCCGACGGCAAGCCGCGAATCGCGCGCACGATTTCTTCCTTGCCCTTGCGATCGGCAATCAGAATCGTCGCGGAGTTGATGCCGTTGGTGGATTGCTCCAGTTTCTTGCGCAGCGAAGGCGGAACGTCGGCCACGGACCGGTAGACTTCCGTGCGGTTTCCGACCGAGATGAAGATCGTCGAACTCTTGAGCGTGACGCGGGACATACGGCGTTCTCCAGCTAGGGCGAGACCTCCTCGGGCAGCTTGGACCGAGCCGCGCCGGGAATCTCATTCCCCGCATGTTCCAATATAACCTGAATGAAACCCAGCGCGGCTTTCGACAGCGCTTTATCTCTGCGGTAAATCAGCCCCACCTTGCGCAGCAGGGGCTCGGGGCCGAGCGACACGGCCGAAAGCTTGCCGTCCGCGATCTCCTCCTGGCAGTTGGACGCGGCGAGAAATGAGCAGCCCAGGCCCGCCATCACGAAGCGCTTGATCATTTCCGTGGAATCCAGCTCCATGGAAATGTTCAGTTGGTCCTCCACCGGCTCCAGCCACGAATTCAAGCGGATGCGCGTGGTGCCGGATTTGGGCAGCAGTAGCGGCTGGTCCATCAAGTCGCGCGGCGTGACGTAACGTTTCGCCGCCAGCGGGTGGCGCGCGGGCAGCAGGAGCATAATCTCGTCGGAATGAATGCGCGCCACTTGTAACTTCTTTTCCTGGACCGGCAGTTGCGTGATGCCGAAATCGGCCAGATTCTCCAGCACCGCTTCCACCACGCGCGATCCGTACGCGCGGTCCACCGATAATTGGACGTTCGGAAACTTCTTTTTGTACTCGGAGAACACGGCGGGTAGGACGTAGATGCAGGTGGCTTCGTTGGCGGCGATCACCAGCTCACCGCGAGGCACTCGGTCCAGTTCGTTGATGGTGTCCTGGGCACGGCGGCGCAACTCGAGGATTTGTTCGGCGTATTCGGCGAAGATTTTTCCGGCGGTGGTGAGGGAAATCTTGGTGCCCAGGCGTTCGAACAGCGTGGTGTTGAGCTCCTGCTCGAGCTGGCGGACCTGCGCGCTGATGGCCGGCTGGGTCCGGTAACACGTCTGCGCGGCTTTGGAAAAGCTTTTCAGGCGGACAATTTCGAGAAACGTATGAAGCTGATCCAAATCCATAACATCAACGTGGAACTACACGCTCACCTTTAGGGCAGTCGGAAAT
>JASHQT010000326.1 GCA_030039005.1 Bryobacteraceae bacterium | reverse complement strand
TTCGGAGTGCAACCGGGTACGGTGAACGTGTTGCTTTCGACGTACTCACCGTAGTTCTTCACGGTGACGCCGGCCGCGGCCGCCACGTCCCACAGGTGGCCCTTCTTCTGATAGGCAATTGCATCGCCGCCGTTAGAGGGATAGTCGCGGAGCCAGTCCGGCGACTGGACGTCGTCGGAGTAGGGCGCCATGGCCTGGGTAATCCAGTTGTGTCCGTCAGCCGACTGGCGGGAAGCGTTGTAGAAGTTGTCCAGAAGCGGGAACCGCTGCACCATTGCGTGCGCGTTAGGCGTCACGACAGGGTATGGGGAGAAGGTCGAGTTGTCGCCGAAGACTGCCAGGGAGGATTCGCCGTTGCCCTCGGCCACGTCCCCCAGGATCTGATCGTAGGTGCGGTTTTCACGGATGATCACGAAGACGTGCTGGATCTTCGATGGTTCACCGATCACCCTCGGGATCGCCACTGGTGCGGCCTGCGGGGTGCCCCCTCCGGCCGACTCGATGTTTTCTGTCAGATCCCAGTGGTTGTTCTCGAAGACAGTCTGGGTCATCGCGAACAGGTTCAGGCTATTCGGCACGGGCACGATACTGACGGTGCCTAGGTCCTGATGGGTGTTGAAGTTGACCACACCCTCCTCTTTGCCGTAGGAGTTTTCGGCCGTATTCGTCGGAGGGGGAGACACACCGAAGCCTGTGGTGCCGATGCCTTTGTCGTTGGCGACGATCAGCTCATTGTCCGCCGTATCCAGCAAAACCGAACTCGGCGCGTACCCCACGGGGATCATGCCAGCGACGGAAGCTGTCGAACACTGGGGGCAAATGCCAAATGGGCTGGATGGAAGGTCGATGACCGCGATCGCATTGGCATTGTAAAGCGCGACGTAGGCGATGTTGTTCACCTGATCGACTGCGATGGAGTTCGGTCCCGCGCCATAAGCGGGCTCCGATGACCCAGGCACACTGATCGGCAGCCCGACGTTAATCGTCGCCACAACCTGGTAGGTGGCGGTGTCGATGACTGAGATGGTGTCGTCATAGGTATTGGCCACCAGCAGGTTCGTGCCCCAGAATGCCATGCCGGTCGGGTGCAGACCGACCGAGATGCTGCCGGTGACGGTAAACGTCGACAGGTTGATCACGGAAACCGTGCCCGTGGCCGTGGCGCCGGTCGGCCAAGTGGCGACGACCGGGGTACCGTTGGAGTACCCCTGGAAGTCGTCTGCGGTAGGAATCCGGCCGGCCTCGTCGGAGACATAGGCGGTGGTGCCATCGGGCGAGATTACAACGCTGTGCGGGACGTTGCCGACGCGAACCTCCGCGCCCTGCTTCGGCGTCGCCTGGGTCAGGTCGATTTTGGTCAGCGTATCGTTGTTGTCCAGCACAGCGTAAGCAGTCTTGCCATCGGGCGAGATCGCGATGCCAAGGGGATAGGAAGTGAACGTGTCATCCGAGAAAATCGAGACCGGGTAGCCGCACGGAATCGCAAAGCTGCCCGAAGTGCCTGGGGGGCTGTTCCCGGGGAAGCAGGTGACATTGGTCAAAAGGCCTGTGGCGGTGACGTCGAGCGGAACGCTGACCTGGGTGCCGTCTGTCAGTAAGCCTGTCGTCGGATTCACGTTGGCGACAGCAACATAGCTGGTGGGGCCGAAATTGCCGTCCTGGCTGAACAGCAGCTGCAGCCCATCCGGCGTGTAGGCGATGCCGTTGTGGCTGCCGTCAGAATCGGTACCTTTGATCGTGCTGTAGGTCTGCAGGACGGCGCCGGTCTGCGTATTGAAAATCGTAACGGCCTGCGGGGCGCCCATTTGAAGAACGGCGGCGGTGTGCGTGCTGGTATTCGGGTTCAGCGCGACGGCCTTTGCGCGGGTCTTGATGCCGAGGTAGACCTGAGTGCCAGCGGGTGTGATGAACGCACCATCACTGGCGACCCACGGGTAGGGCGTAGTCAACGGGTAGTTCGGGCCCTGGGACCCGTTCGCGTTCGCGCCTACCACGTACGTCGGGAACGGGTTGGACTGCGCGAACCCCGGAATGCTCAACCCCGCAGCCGCCATCCCGACGAGCAGCATGCGCGTGATCCGAGGGATGTTTTGAGATGAATTTGGCATCACGGTGTCGTTATCCTCCTTGGAATTTTTCTCGCGCGACGGTGTGACTCCTTTCCTCTTGGAGTAAGCGCGCCGTTAGGGAGCGTGAGTTGGTGTTTCTACCTGGGTTATAGCAGTTACAAGTTACGAGACACTGCAATATCCGATAACGTTCGCGTGAATTTTAAATGAATGCCTCGATCCCCTTATCTGCGTCAAAATACGATCTTCGCCGAGAGCTGCAGTTCGCGGGGTGTGCCGCGGCCGGTAGCATAGCTGCTGATGGTGGAGGTGATCGTGCCGAAGTTCGCGTCTGAGATGTCGGCGTTGGGTGCACCGAACTGGGCGCGATTGAAGGCATTGAACAGGTCGGCGCGTAAACGGACGTTCAGCCGCTCCGTGATGTTGACGAACTTCGAGAGTCCCATGTCCAGTTGCGAAATGCCAGGAGCCCGAAACGCATTGCGGCCGAGGTTGCCGAAGGTCTGATTGGCCGGAACGGCAAAGGCAGCGCGATTGATCCAATCGCTCGGAATGGAACCGCCAGCAGGTGCCAAAGGCACACCATAGACATAGTCCGGCCGCTCTTCGCCGCTGATCGTAAAGAGTCCGGGGACGGCCGAGTTTGGCCGGTCGACAGTAATATTCACGGGAAGGCCCGTCTGAGCTGTCCCGATCGCGCTCAGTTCCCAATTGCCCCAGAGGCGGTTCTTGAACGGCAGCAGGTAAACGGCCGACAGATTAAAGAGCAGGCGGACGTCATCGTCGCTACTCGCCTTATCGCAGGAGCGGCAAAAGGAGTCCTGCGGTGTGTCGGACTCGCCTCCGCCGATGCTGTCGTCGTTGATGGAGTGCGACCACATGAAGTTTGCCGTTAGCAGAAAGCCGTTCGTAAAGCTGCGCCTAAGGTTGGTCTGCAACGCCTCGAAAGTGCTGTTGCCCACGTCGCCGCGCCAGGAGACCGCGCCGAAAGCCGGATAGGGCACCACGTTTGTGGGGGGCACCGCAAGGTTGGTGTAGGTGGTGGTGAGAACATCGGTACCCTTATTGCCCAGATAGGTGACGGTTCCGAGGAAATTGAACGGCAGCTTCCGTTCAATGGAAGCGGTCCAAGCGGAAACATAATCGTCTTTGCGGTTGCGATCCAGATCGCGCGGCGAGACAACACCCAATCCGCCTGCCTCGGCATAAGCAAGGAACGGAGTCAGGGGGTAGGAAAGGCCGGGGAATTTCGTGCCGTTGAACGAGTACGCATCCACCGTGTTCGAGATGGGAAGGTTCTGGTCGTCCAATTGGCCGTCCGTATGATAAATGCCCGCGCCGACGCGAAACACGGTATTGCCGTGCGACCAGGCCAGACCGATGCGGGGATCGATGTCGTCATAGCGGGGATGGAAGTAGGCGTACGTCCTCGGGCAGAATCCCCCGCATGTGCCAAAGTCGAAGGGATCATCGTCATCGTGCAACGCGTGCAGAGCGTTGAAGATGTTGTAGCGCACACCCATATTCACGGTGAAGGTATTGGAAACCCTCCACTCGTCTTCGGCATACATAAAATACTCGGTCTTGCGCTGCCGAACCAGCGGGAGCACCGCGGTGTACGACGCGGTATTAATCACATTGTCCATGAAATGTGGGATCGAACTGTAGCTGAGTGTGCCTTTCGAAGACGAGCCCTGATTCAGGAACAGGGGCTTGATCTCGAGGCCGAATTTCAGCGTGTGCTTCCCCTTTGTCCAGGTCCAGTCGTCGATAAAACTAATGGATTTTGAAGGATTGTCTGAAGTGGTATCGCCTGCGAAGGAACTGAAGCCGGACACGCTGACCGTGTAAGGCAGCGGCGAAAGAGTGCCGCTGTGATAGAAGTTTTGGTTGATTCCGAACTTGAATTCGTTGACTAGCGACGGGCTGAAGACGTGCAGGAGTTCGGCTACGCCGCTATTGGCCTTCGTGTCGTAAAGAGTGAGCGCCGTGAGATTGCCGGTCGGTGTAGTTTCAAAAGCTTCGTCAGAGTTGAAGCGCACGAAAGCGGTTGTCTTGTCGGAGAAATGGTAGTCGAGGCGGATCATTCCCGAGTCTTCGTTGTCGACTTGCCGTCCGTTGGCGACATAGTTCCAAACGCCCGTTGTCGATGTCGGCGAAGTGCCGGCGGGAAAAGCCTGCAGAATTGGAGCGAGAGCCGGAGAGACCACTTCGGTTTGTGCGATGAAGCTGGGGCTGGGAACGAGGCCGATTTGCGTTCCGTCCAGGCGCTGGCGCAATCCTTCGTAGGCAGCGAAGAAGAACAGCTTGTCTTGGAGGATCGGGCCACCCGCGGAGGCTCCGAATTGATTCAACAGAAACGGATTCGGCGATGGTCCGTTGAACGGTGTGCGCGCTTCAAAGGCGTCGTTACGGAAATAATCGAAGAGGTTGCCGTGGAAGGCATTCGTGCCCGACCGGGAAACAACGGCAATCTGGCCGCCGGCGGTTCCGCCCTCCACATCGGCTCCGAAGGTTTGGCTTTTGATATCGAATTCGTCGATAGAGTCGAGCGGGATGGTCAGGCGCACATATTCGCGCTGCATCTGGTTGAAAACGGCTGTGGCGTCAACACCATCCAGGGTGAGGTTGTTGTCGTCGAGGCCGTGGCCGGCGAAACGGATGGTCCGCTGATCGCCCGCGCCGTTATCGATCGCGCCCGGCACAAGCGAGGTCAGGGTCGCCCAATTGCGGCCATTGATTGGGAGCTCATCGACCTGTTCCTCCTCTACAAAACCGCCGACAGTGACATCTACCTTGTCCAACTGAACGGTGGATTCGCTGACCGTAACCTCCTCCTTTTTAGTTCCAAGGCTCAGTCTCACATCGAGGGTTCCAGTTTGACCGACGACCTGGCGTACGTGATCCGCTTGGTAAGTGGAGAATCCTTCTTTAGAGAATTGGACGGTGAAGACGCCTGGCGGGAGGTCAGCAAGCTCGTAGGTGCCCTCGGAAGTGGTTTCCGTTTCGCGTTGTAGTGCCGTAGTTTCTTGTACCGCGACGACCTTGGCCTGCGGAACGGGCTTACCCTCGGGGTCAAGGACCGTACCGGTCAGAGAGGTTCGCTCGGTCTGTGCGGAAGCGTGCGAAAAATATAGCGAAAGCACTAAGAGAAAAAAGCCAATCCTGAAGACATTCCGGCT
>JASHQT010000325.1 GCA_030039005.1 Bryobacteraceae bacterium | reverse complement strand
GATACGTTCCGCCCGGACGCCAATATTCTGGAATCGGCTGCCAACGTTACCCCGACGCCTTATGCGCTGGCCTGGGATGGGACCAATCTCTACGTCACCGATCCGTACGATTTCCGCATTACCGTCTTCAGCCTGGGAACCGCCGACATTGCCACCACTGGAATTACCAACACCTTCAGCCCGGCTACCTACGCCGTCGGAACAGTGAGCCTTACGCTGACCGGATCGGCCATCACCGCCGGCGACACGGTAACGATCACGATCACCTCGCCCGGCGCCACCGGGACGACCTGTCCATCGGCCGGCCTGGAGTGTTACACCTACACGATCAAGAGCAACGATACTCTGGCCAGCATTGTGGTGGCTTTAGCGAACCTGATTAATGCGGCGCCCGATCCCAACGTGATTGCGAGCGCGAACGTCGTGTCCGGAACTCTCTTTGTCGTGAACTTAGTTGCTCGCCAGTCTGGCTTGGCCGGCAACGATGTCGGATATTCGGCGACCACCGCGTCCGCCACCAGCGGCGGAACGGCGTCCGAGACGGCTACCGCTGCCGGATCCGCGTTATCGGGCGGCGGGGCCGCCGCCGAACTGGCGCCAGGGACCTTGACCACCATCTTCGGACAGTATCTGGCGGATACCAGCGCCACAGCCACGCCCGACGCGAACGGCTATTACCCAACGAATTTCGAGGGTGTGCAGGTGTACTTCGACGGCATCCAGTCGCCCATTCTGTCCGTTTCGCCGACTCAGATTAATACGCAGCTACCGTTCGACGTGGAAGGTGCCAACGGGGTCAGCGCCTACGTACGCACCGTGCACAGCGACGGTACCGTTATAGTGACCAACGCCATCGCGGTTCCCGTGATCTCCGGATATGGGAACCCAGGCATTCTCGCGATGCCCGGGACGGAGCCGCGCACCGCGTACGCCTACCATACCAGCGGCAATGCCCTTGCGCTGGTGGATATCGACGGCTCGGTGAGCGGCGGCAACGTCGCCACGCTGACCATCGGCCACAACAACTACAATTACACCGTGCAGGCCACCGATACGCTGCAATCGGTACGCGACGGCCTGATCACCCTGATCAATGCCAATCCCGACGAACAGGTCACGGCATCGGTGGCGGGCGAATTCGACCGTATCATCCTTACCGCGAAGGTCGGAGGGCCGGCGGGAAATGGAATTGTGATCAGCGCCAGCGTAAGCAGCAACGCTACCCTCACGCTAACCGTTCTGGGCGATGGCGACACTTGCTGCGCCAACATCGCCGGCTCGCTTATCACACCGGAGAACCCTCTGGTTCCGGGCGAAGTGATCACGATTTACGCCACCGGCATCGGGCCGACCACGTTGGCGGACGGCTTAACGCCGGCGAGCATTACCGGGCAAGTATATCCCGGGCCGGCGCTGAACGTTCCCGTCACCAACGTCGACAACGCGCAAATCGGAGGAACCACCGCCAACGTCATCAGCGCGGGCTTGGCGGTCGGCAATTTGCCCGGGGTTTATGAGGTGGTGTTGCAAACCGAGAATACGTTGGCCACGAATCCGGTCACCCAGATGTATATTGCGCAAAACGTATTCACCAGCAACATCGTGACGGTTCCCGTGGCGGCCCAAATTCCGCCGAGCTCGACGAGCAGCAGCGCCCGGCCGGCGCGCGACGTTAGGCCCGCGGCAAACCACTGACGAGCCGTTGCGCCTTTCCCACCAGCGGCAGGGGCTTGGCCCAGCCCGGAGTGCGGTGATAATCTCGTTCACGATATGGTGAAACAAAACGGGATTCTCACGCGCCGCAAGATTCTCCGGGGCGCGGCCATCGGCGCCGGCTCCAGCCTGCTTGCGAGCCGGGCTTCGGCCGGGCGGCCGGACGAGAGCGGAAGGGTCTGGAGCCACGAATATTGGGCGAAAAAGAAGATGCCGGGCGGCGAAGTTTCGCTCTACATGTTTCGCAAGCGAGCGGCCGCGCCGAAACCGGGAGACCATGCCCTCCCGGTCCTGTTTCTGGTGCACGGCTCATCGATTTCCTCACGCCCGAGTTTCGATCTCACGGTGCCCGGGCACGGCGAGTACTCCGTGATGAACACGTTCGCGCGCTACGGCTTCGACGTCTGGACCATGGATCACGAGAACTATGGCCGTTCCAGCCGCACGGATGGCAACTCCGATATCGCCAGCGGCGTCGAGGACCTCAAAGCCGGGCTGGAAATGGTGGAGCGCGAAACGGGACGCTCCAAGGTTCACGTCTTCGGCGAATCTTCCGGCGGGCTAAGAGCCGGAGCCTATGCCATGGCGCATCCGGAGCGCATCCACCGGCTGGCCCTCGCCGCCTTCACCTACAAGGGCGAGGGATCGCCGACCTTGAAAGAGCGCGCCAAGCAGCTCGATTACTACCGCACCCACAACCGCCGATTGCGCGACCGCGCCATGATCCGCAGCATCTTCACTCGCGACAAACCCGGCACTTCCGATCCGGCCTTGGCCGAATACATGGCGGATCAGGAACTGAAGTTCGGCGACCAGGTTCCCACCGGCACGTATTTGGACATGACCGCCCACTTACCGGTCGTCGATCCGGCGAAAGTGTCATCGCCGGTGCTGCTCATTCGTGGCGAGTACGACGGCATCGCCACGGTGGATGATCTGCTCGATTTTTATCGCCAGCTTCCCTCCGGTGACCGGCAGTTCGTCATTCTGCCCGGCATGGCGCATTCGGTGGTTTCCGGTTTGAACCGCGAGCTTTTCTGGCATACGCTGCGCGCCTTCCTCACCCTGCCTGCTCCGGCCGCCCCAGCGGCGTAAATCGCCTCCGCGGAATCGGGAGATCGCGCTACATCGTGCTTATTTTGATGTAACGTTTAATATCCGGCAGATTGGCGATCACGCCCGCGAGTATCGCCGCTCCAATATCCCACCATCGTCAAGCGCCGATGCCGCGGTGATGACGAAGGTCGATCTCGCCGATGCCGTGGAGTTCGATTGGCACGCAGCCGCCCGAAATCTCCACGCCGTGCGCCCGGGCATCGAAATTCTGCGTGTCTCGGCAAAGACCGGGTGCGGCATGGACGGCTGGTTGGCCCTTTTGCGCCGCCGGCACGAAGCTGCCATCGCGGCACATCGCCCGCCGCCGCGCATTAGCGTTCGCTCAGAGCTTACTGAAGCGTTACGCTCCATGTTCCGGAGGCATTGTCTGACGGACAGGAAAACGTTCCGCTGCCTGTGACGCTGGTACCCGAGAGGACAAGCGAGCCCGTAAAGTTGCAAGAAACGCCCGAAGTGACGTCGACGCCGAATGAGATTTGACCGGTCGCCGATATGGTGCCGGTACCGCTGCCGGGCTTAGTCACGGTGAGCGCGCCATCATTGGCCGTGGCCACGATCGAGCCCGATAGCGTCTTGCCGTTTAGAGTGCCGCTATATGTTCCCGTGTAGTCGCCGTTGTAGCTATCCACGCCGGAAAGCGGATTGACCGTGATGTTGGTCTCGACGGACTGCGTTTCGTAGGTGGCGGTGATGGTGACAGTCTGGCTCGAAGTCACGCTGCCCATCGTAGCCGTGAACGTCGCGGATGTTGCGCCCGCCGCAATGGTCACCGACGATGGCACTGTCACTTCGGTCGAATTCGCGGATAGATCTACGATTACGCCTCCCGATGGAGCGGGACTCGAAAGAGTCACGGTTCCCTGAACCGATGCGCCGGAAGAAGCCTGCGCCGATGCGAGCGATACGCTCTGAAGTTGCGGTGCGGCGCCGGCGCTGCTCTGATAGTTCGCGAGTGCGGTTAGCGACGCGAATCCGCCGTAGATAAAGCCGAAGTCCAGCCCGGGCGCCGTGAAGGTCGCCGGATCCTCCAGAGATTCCACTCCCAGGCTGGCGCTGGTAGTCGTGTTCGGCAAAGACAGCAGAACCTCGGGAGGGACGGTAAACGTACCGCCAGCCGCGGGAACAAGGCATACGAACTTCACGTCAATGCCCGCTGACCCGGTGGAATCGCCGCTGATTACTACGAGTCCGCTGGAACTCCCTCCGGTCCAATTTAGGGTGAGCCCTTGCGGCTCAATGATGCTCGACGCGGCGCTCATGTTGGTCCAGGAAATGGCTGGTGGGATGGTCACCGAAGCGCTGAAACTGCCGATTTGCGCGCCCGAACCGCCAGCCCCATTGACCGTAAACGTGCCGCCCGCCGAAGGAATGAACGAACTTGTCAATGCTACGCTGTACGCCGGGCTGCGGCCGGCCGAGTACGTGAAAGACGCCTGCTCTCCGCCGGGGCCGCTGAGCGTCAGGTTCGGACCGGCGCTGATCACCGTTGGCGCGCCCGCCGAATTACCCTGATCCACAATGCAATTGCCGAGCGAAAGCCAGTGGTCGGAAAACAGCTCCGAGTAAATTTCGACAGCATTGAGCGTCTTGAATTGAGCAGTCGCCTCGGAGGCGGTGGTTGTTCCGGAGGATGTCTGCCTGGTTTCGGTGTCGATTGCGATCGTTGCCGTATTGGCCGAGGATTTTCCGACCAGCGCCTGATACTTACTCAAGAAATAGATTTGATCGGTGCAACTCGAAGACCCCGCAGGCGCCACCGGAATCGTGCCGTAATTGCTCGTGATGCTGCCACTCAAGGTCGCCACCGAGACGTAGCAACCCATGGGAACGCCGCTAGGGACGTAGACGAATACCTCGTCGACGCCGGGGTACGCCGAGCGGCCTTTGTAATACACGCTCGCCGAGACGCCGCCGATGTATACCTGCATCGGAATGTTCGTCAGATTGTCGGTCTTCTGGGGTTCCGTACTGTCGTCATTTTTCGGATCGGGCCCGACGCCCGTTCCCCAAAACACAATCAGCTCGCCGGGAGTGGCGGGATGAGTAGCGGTGAGGGCATTGTAGTTTGAATCAAATGCTGCCGCGGGGCCGTATCCGGCGCCGTTGTCGGTCAGGATCCCGAAGTCGCTCTGGAC
>JASHQT010000324.1 GCA_030039005.1 Bryobacteraceae bacterium | reverse complement strand
TTTTCACTGATCCGGCTTTGGCCTGCCGGGAGTTCGCCAGATTTCGTAGGACGCGTTCGAATATACTCGGTCAGCCTCGGCCGGCGGGATCCATTTCTGAGCGCGCGCCGCAATGTAATACACCGGGTTGGCGGTCGGGATCGGCCGGCCCAGCGAAAATGCCGCATCGAGTTCCGCCTGCCGCTGCGCAACATGGGGGGTGTTCAGATCGTGGCCGCGCCAGGCACGCAGGTTGGTATAGGTGGGGGCGAGATAGTTCACCTTCTGGTCAGAGCTCGCGACGTAAGGCTCCCCATAGGACGCCACGGCATCATGTCGGCCGAGCCAGTGGAGCACGTCCGCTTCATCGTGCGTTAACGCGAAGGCCTGCCACTGGACCGCCGGATCAGCGAACGAACTGAACCACAGCAGGTTGTCGGATAGGAACAGCGCCAGGAATCCGCACACCGCGCAGGCCATCCACACGCGCGGCAGAATCGCCAGCAACTGGTCGCACACTGCCACCATGGCCGGCGCGCCTAGAAGAAACAACGCGATCCAATCGTAGCCGTGCGCAAAATGGATCGGCTGCCGGGAGGGTAGCAGCAGGTCGTGATGCGTGAGCGCGCAGATCACGGCGAACCAGACCAGGCACAAGCGCGCGCGGGGATCCCGAAGCGCAGGCGCGAGATTCTTCCAGTGCGTCAGCGGGCCGAAAGCAAATATCCCCACGATAAATAGCGCGGGCGTGAAGGTCCAAAAAAGATAAGGCCATTCGAGCTTCCACTGCGCTTCGAGCGCGCGATGATCCGCAAATCGGTTCAAGAACACCAGATAGTATCCAAGATGCGCCGCCAGGAGCGCGCCGCTCGCGGCGAGCAAGCGCCAGGACGCCGCTCCGCTGCCAAGGCCCAATTCCAGTGCCGCGTACAAAACCAGGATCAGCGCCAGGCTCAGCCCCGTGAACGGATGGCTCGCCGACAGCACGGCCGCGACGAGCAGCGCTGCCGCGAATCTCCTGCGCGCGAGAAACAGAATGCTGAGCAGGAAGAGCGCATGATAATAGGCTTCGTGCGGGTAGACCAAGTTGCGCCCGAAATTGAACATCCACCATCCATCGCCCGCGTCCAAGAGCAGAAAGGAGAGCGGCATTTTCACGCCCTCGAGCGCTCCGAATACGGCTCCCATGAGAGACAGCACGCCGCCGCCCCACACGAAACAGACAAACACAAGCTTGCGCGCCGGCGTGTTCCCGCCCACCCATTCCTGGTAGAGCTTGGCCGCGACGATCATCGCGAACGCAACCGCCGCCAGGTGGAACGCGATCTGCGCCAGGTCCGGACTCAAGCCGATCCGTTGCAGCAGCCCCAGCAAAAAAATATGTGGCTGAAAATAGATGGCCGGCGAGCCATACGGCGCGTATGGGTTGGAGTACGCCAGATGCAGCCCTCCGGCAAAGAATTGGCGCCCGTTGGCGACGTAGCAGGGCAAATCGTATTGGACAAAAGCCGTCGGCACCAGCCCAGCGCGCCAGGCGCGCAGCGCGGTCCAGGCCAGCGGAATGAATGCGGGAAGGCCCAGAAGCAAAGTGGACCACATCGGGATCTTAGCGGCCGGACCCGGCTGGCGAGCGGACGGCGCGGGAGTCACCGCTGCCGGTTGAGCCGTGGCTTGCATCCTGATTACTGATCGGGCACGGGATCACCCAAGATTAGGCCCCCGGGATGAGGCCGCCGGCCGGCCATTTTGCCGGCCACGCTACACTAGCAACAGCACCGCCCCTGAATGAAAATCTCGGCCGCGATCATCACTTACAATGAGGAACGCAATATTTCGAGGGCGCTCGAAAGCCTGCGCTGCTGCGACGAGGTAGTCGTGGTGGACTCGGGGTCGACCGACCGCACCGTGGAGCTGGCCACCAAGCTCGGCGCACGGGTCATCGACAGCAACTGGCGCGGCTTCGCCGGCCAGAAAAATTACGCTTCCAGCCAATGCGAGCACGATTGGATCCTGTCGCTCGATGCCGACGAAGCGCTCAGCGAAGCGCTCGAAGGCGAGATCTGGCAGATCAAGAAAAACGGCCCGGAGTTCGACGCCTACACCATGCCACGCCTGGCCCAGTACCTGGGCCGCTGGATTCTGCACTCGGGCTGGTATCCGGACCGCAAGGTCCGGCTGTTCGATCGCCAGAAAGCCAAGTGGGTGGGCAATTACGTCCACGAATCCGTCGTGGTGGAAGGCCGCGTAGGTCATCTGCGGTCGAACATTCTGCACTTTACCTGTAATTCCCTCTCGGAACACCTGAAGACCATGGACCGCTACACGACGCTCGCGGCCGAGCAGATCGTGGATCAGAAAACGCACGTGGGCTGGACGCAGGTCGCGCTCAACCCGGCCTGGACGTTCTTCAAAACCTACGTGCTGCAGCTCGGGTTCCTGGACGGCATGGAGGGCCTGGCGATCGCCAACATGGCGGCGATGTACAATTTCTTGAAGTACGCTAAAGCCAAGAACATGAGCCCCCGAAGGTAGTGTATAAGGTGAGGACCCGCATTTGATCCTGGTAGCAACGCTCGCTGGCCTGTTCGGCCTCCTGATTGGCAGCTTTCTAAACGTCTGTATCTACCGCCTGCCGCGCGACCTGTCGGTGGTGCGGCCGCGCTCGTTTTGTCCCGCGTGCGAACACACCATCGCCTGGTACGACAACATTCCGCTCGCGAGCTACTTTCTGCTCGGCGCGCGCTGCCGGCGTTGCGGGCACCGCATTCCGGTTCGCTATCCGATCGTGGAACTGCTCACCGGCGCGCTTTTTTTCTGCGCCTTCCGGTTCCTGGGGACCACTCTGGCCGCGGCGAAGTTCGCCGTCTTTGGCGCCATCATGATCGCGCTGGTGTTCTCCGATCTGGAAGAGCGCATCCTGCCGGATGAGTTCACCTTGGGCGGTACGGCGCTGGGCGTCATCCTCGCGGCATTCGTACCGGTGAGCGGCGGTCTCCTGGTGGTGATGCTGTACCATGCACAATACCCGAGGCTGGTGTGGGTGGGCGATTCGCTGCTGGCCGCGGGCATCTGTTCGGGCGCGCTGTGGTCGGTCCGCGCGCTCTACGATAAAGTGCGCCACCGTGAGGGGCTGGGGCTCGGCGACGTCAAGATGGGCGCGATGATCGGCGCGTTCCTGGGCCTTCAGGGAGCGCTGCTGAGTCTGCTGGTGGGTTCGCTGCTGGGCGCCATCATCGGGCTGGGCTACGCCTGGTTCACAGACAAGGACGCCTCCACCTACGAGCTGCCTTTCGGATCGTTTCTCGGCGCTTCCGCGCTGGCCGTGGGATTCTTTAGCGAAGTGATTTTCAACTGGTACAGCCGCCTCGGTGCCTAAGGTGCCCGTTTAGCTTGGCGGCCATCCTCATCTTCGCGATTACCTACCTGGTGCTCGCGATCGGCCGCTTGCCCGGATTCCGCATCGACCGCACGGGCGCGGCCATCATCGGCGCGGCGTTCATGGTGGGGGTGAACGCGCTGTCGCTGGAGGACGCTTACCGCGCCATCAATTTCGACACCATTATCCTGCTGTTCGGAATGATGATCGTAGTGGCGAACCTGCAGCTCTCCGGCTTCTTCTCGCTGGTAGCCGAGCGCGTGGTGGAACGCGCCCACAGTCCGCTGGTGCTGCTGGTCGCGATTGTCGCGGTTTCCGGCGTCTTCTCGGCGTTTTTTGTCAACGACACCATGTGCCTGGTGCTGACGCCGCTGGTGCTGGAGATCGCTGAAGCGTTGCGCCGCGATCCGGTGCCATACCTGCTGGCGGTGGCCATGGCGGCCAATATTGGCAGCGTCGCCACCATCACCGGAAACCCGCAGAACATGATGATCGGCAGCTTCTCGGGAATCCCCTATCGCCATTTCCTCGCCGTGCTGGGCCCGGTGGCGCTCGTAGGGCTGGCGCTCGCGGTGGCCATCATCTTCTTGAGCTTTCGCAAGGAATTTCTCGCAGATGGCGAAGTGGCCGTGGAAAAGAGGGCGGTGCGCGTCGATCGCGGGCTGATGTGGAAGGCGCTCGCAGTCGCCCTGGCGATGATCGGGATGTTTTTCGTCGGCTGGCCGGTGCCCAAGGTCGCCATCGTCGCGGGCGCGGTCCTGCTGATCACGCGGCGCGTGCGGCCCGAGCGCGTGTATCACCGCATCGATTGGCCGTTGCTGGTGATGTTCGCCGGGCTGTTCATCGTGATCGCGGGCGTGGAAAAAACGTCGCTCGAAACCGAGCTTTCGGCGTTAACCGGCCGTCTGCACCTGGACAATCCCTTCCTGTTGAGCGGAATCGCGGCGTTGCTCTCGAACGTAGTGAGTAACGTGCCGGCCGTCCTGGTGTTCAAACCTTTTATCGGCCAGATTCACGATCCCACGCGGGCGTGGCTGGTGCTGGCGATGGCCTCCACGCTCGCCGGGAACCTGACGATCGTCGGCTCGGTGGCGAACCTGATCGTGATACAGGCGGCCGGCAAAGTCCGCATCGGCTTCTGGCGATATTTTCGCGTCGGAGCGCCGCTCGCGGTTCTGACGATCGCGCTAGGCGCGGCCTGGATCGCCTGGCGCGGGGTTTGAGTTCCGAGCCGCGACCGTGAGGGAACGGACTACGGGTGCGGATGCGTCGCCACGTGCATTTCGAAGCTCACCGGCGGATTGTAGTAGAGGATGCGGCCGCAGCTTTCGCAGAACATGAGCTGTTCGGCGTGCCGCAAATCCTGAAAGAACTGCGGGCGCAACTGGATCTGGCAGCCCGAGCAGCGGCCTTCGGTGACTTCGGCGACTGCCGAGCCGCCGTGCCATTTCTTGCGAATGCGCTCGTAAGCTGAGTACGCCGGCTTTTTCATCCCGGCCACCAGTTGCGCGCGCTCCGCTTTGAGCTCGTCGAGCTGCTTTTGATCGGCTGCCGTACGCTCGCGCGCCTGCGCTTTTTCGGCCTCCACGTGCTGCTTCTCTTCCTTCAGCGCGGCTTCCGCTTTCTTGACGTTGGCGTCCAGCGGCTCGGATTCTCCCATCAGCTCCAGCGTGCGGTCCTCGGCCTTGCGAATCGCCGTTTCGCAGAACGCGATCTCGTTCTGGAACGCACGATACTGCTCGTTGGTTTTCGCGCCCAGCATCTGGTCGCGAAGCTTGGAGATTTTTTGATTCTCCACCTTCACGTCGTCTTCCAGTTGCTTGCGCTCTTTCTGGTTGGCGGCCAGTGCGGCACGGTCCGCCTCCAGGCGGCGGAGGTGCGAATCCAGGGCTTTTTCGATTTGTGCGATGTGTTTCGGTAAGGTAGCGACTTCCCGCTCCAGCTCGGCAATTTTCAAATCCAAGGACTGTAAGCGGGTGACCTGCTCAATTTCAACGGTCATCTCGGGTTCATGGTAACATCCCCAGGCAAGCCCGCGAGCGAGGAGAGACCGGAAGAGACCGAAAAGCCGCCGCATGGCGAGTTCGATTCGACGCGATTCAGCCGATGAGCCGCGCGGGCAGCGCGCCAGAGGATCGGCTAAGGCCCGCGCCGTCAGGTCCAGTTCGCTCACCCGCAGCGCGTGGCGGGCGGCATAGAGTAGGGTGACCAGACCCACTCTAACGTTTCTGATAAACGGAAATCGCCGGCTCGCCTTCTCCATCCGGCCTGATCGCCACCGACGTCACCGTCAGCGTCTTGCCGTCGTCAGAAAGCGCCATGGTGGTCTTGCCGGTCGGCGTCCCGTTTCGGCTGCCAGATTCTTCCATCGTGTGATCGTCGATCGCACGCGCCGCGACCATCGTTCCGGCGATCACAGTCGGCCCTGCTACGGCCACTGGTTTGCCGTCCAGCTTGACTGTATAGGTACGGCCCGCATCGTCCGAAACCTTATAGCCGTCCGCGCCCGCTGCTTCAATCCGCATCGTCGCCGTCGGGACCATCTTCACGGAACGTAAAGCCCAAATCCCCACCAACCCTTGCGGGTCCCCGGAGGTCCGCTCAAAAACAGCCGTGAGGGTCGCTTTCCGCCCGCCCGTCGGCGTTCTCTTCGTGACCTCCGTCAACGTCTTGCCGTCGGAGGAAATCTCGATGTCCCGCACTGCCTGCAGCTTCCCGTCGTGATAAATCTTCCGTTGGAAATGGCGATCATCGGTCTTCTTCCATTCGATCGTGTTCACCGACCCGTTCAAGGCATAGGGCTTTCCGTCGAACTTCACGGGCTGTGCGAGCGGCGCAGCCTCCGCGCCTCGCAGTTCCTCCAACCCGCCGCCCGGTGCCTCCCGAAACCGGAGCCTACCCGCGGAATCGCCCAGTTTCATCTTGCTCTGGTCTTCCACCCATACACCCGCGAATTTCTTGATGTTTGGAGCATTTTGAGCCACGCCCGGCAGTACCCCAACAAGCGTCAGTGCGGCCACTCCGACGCTAAAGTTACACGCGCGTCTACCTTGCATAGAGTTTTTCCTCCGATGATCCGACTCACATCTTTCGGGCTGGTACAGTATACACTCTGCGCCTGGAATTTTGCAGCCGGATCGGGCGCCGGGCTAGCGCCCGCGCAGGCGGCGCGCCAGAGGATCGGCCAAGGCCCGCGCCGCCAGGTCCAGTTCGCTGACCCGCAGCGCGCGGCAGAGGCCGTAGAAAACCAGGACGCCGAGCGGAATGGAAATGGCAAGGTCGGCCAAGCGCGCCAGACGGTCTACGCCGATCCGGCTTTCGACGAAACGATCCGCCAGCCACACCACCGCACCCATGATGGCCGATGAGACCGCGATTTTCCAGATGCTGCTCATCAGATTGCGGCCGTAGATCCCGGCGATGCGGCGCCGCAGAATCACGAACAGCGCCAGGCCGCCGAACGTCGCAACGACGGCGGTGGAGAGCGCCAGGCCGGCATGTCCCAGGTCCGTCCGGCTGAACAGGAAGCTGGCGACAAAATAGTTCACGGCAATCGAGAGCAGGCTGACGATCATGGGCGTGCGCGCGTCGTGCAGCGCGTAGAAGGCCGGATTCAGGACCTTGAGCGCGGAATAGCCGGCCAGCCCCAACGCGTAGCAAGAGAGAGCGACCGCCGTTTGCTCGGTATCGAAAGCGCTGAACTTGCCGCCCTGATAGATGGCGCCGATCATCGTGCGGCCCAGCACGATCAAGCCGACCGCTGAGGGTAGCGTGAACAAAAACACCATACCCAGCGATTTTGACAGCGTGCGCCGGAATTCATCGAAATCGCCCACACCCGCGCTGCGGGAAATGGCGGGCAGCGTGGCCGAGGCGATGGCCACACCGAACAATCCCAGCGGAAGCTGCATGAAGCGGAACGAATAGCCCAGCCAGCTCACCGGCCCGTTGCCGGGAATCCGCGAGGCGAAATTGGTGATCACCAGCACGTTGATTTGCACCGCCGCATTGCCGACAATGGCCGGCCCCATCAGGCGCAGGATCTTGCGCAGCAGCGGATGGTTCCAATCGAAAGCCGGACGGAAGCGGAAGCCTTCGGCGCGTAGCGAGGGCACTTGCCACGCGAGCTGCAACGCGCCGCCCAGAACGACGCCAATCGCCATGCCGGTGATCGGGTCGATACCCAGATGCGGGCCGAGCACGTAGCCCAGAATCAAACCGAACGCGACCGACCCGATATTGAAAAACGTCGACGCGAGCGCCGGGACCGCGAAGCGGTTGCATGCGTTCAGCACGCCCATGGCCTGAGCGGCCAACGCCACCAGCAGCAAAAACGCGAACATGATGCGCGTCAGCTTGACAGCCAACTCGAACTTCCCGGGTACTTGATGGAATCCGGACGCGAGCAGGTTCACCCACACGGGCGCGAATGCGATGCCGCCCAAACAAAACAGGCCCACCACGAGAATGAGCGCCGTCGCCACCAGATTGGAAAGCAGCGCCGCTTCCTTGCGTCCTTTGTGCTCCAAGGTTTGGGTGAAGATGGGGACAAAAGCCGCGGAAAGTGCGCCTTCAGCGAACAAGTCCCGCGTCAGGTTGGGGATGCGGAAGCCCAGCAGAAACGCGTCGTAGATGAATCCGGCGCCGAACAGACGCGCCATCACGATTTCGCGCAGCAATCCAGTGACGCGGGACATCCCCATGGCCACCGAGACCAATCCCGCGGACCGGACCACGCTCTCGGCGGGCGCCGGATTATCGATTCTTGTCGCCAACTCCCCTAACCTGCTTTTTCCTCAACCGGCTTTTTTCTCAACCGGCTTTTTCCTCAACCGGCTTTCGCGCTCGACTGCTCGCCCATCTGCTCAATAAAATGAGCGATGGTCCTGATGCCCATGTAATAATTCTCGATACTGTATTTTTCGTTAGGCGAATGCAGCCCGTCGTCGGGCAAACCGAAGCCCATCAGGACCGTGGGAATGCGCAGATGTAGCGCGAAATCGCCGACCACGGGAATGGACCCGCCGTTGCGCGTGAACACGGTGGGCTTGCCGAACATCTCGCTGAATGCGTCAGCCGCAATCCGAATCATTGGATCAGCGGGATCCACCATCACGGCCGGCGCGGCGCTCAAAACGCGGAAGTCTATTTGGATGCCTGCGGGCGCATTGAACTGTAGAAAATCGCGAAAAGATTTCAGAATTTTGCCGGGATCCTGGTGCGGCACCAGGCGAAAGCTCACCTTGGCTATAGCTTTAGACGGGATGACGGTCTTCGATCCCACGCCAGTGAAGCCGCCGGCGATGCCGTGCACTTCCATCGCCGGCCGTGCCCAGATGCGCTCCAGCACCGTATATCCGAGCTCTCCGGTCAACGCGCTCGAGCCTACTTCGCGGCGTAAAAAATCCGTTTCATCGAACGGGAGCTGCTTCCAGCTTTCGCGTTCGACGGGCGCCGGCGGCGCGACGTCGTCGTACATACCCGGAATTCGGATGGAGCCGGTGGAGTCTTTACATTTAGCGAGCAGCTCGATCAAGCCCTGGATGGGATTGGGCGCCGCTCCGCCAAAAAGCCCGGAGTGCAAATCGCGCGCCGGACCGGTGGCTTCCACCTCCATGTAGACCAGGCCGCGCAGCCCGATGCACAACGTCGGCAGGCCCTCGGCATAAAGCTGGGTGTCGGAGACCAGCGCGACGTCGGAGGCAAGCTTCGCCGGATTCTCGGCGACGAATTTGCTGATCGATGCCCCACCGATCTCCTCCTCGCCTTCGATCAAGAATTTGAGGTTCACCGGCAGCTTACCTGCGTGCACTGCCCCCAAGGCTTCGGCTGCTTTGATGTGCATGTACATCTGGCCTTTGTCGTCAGACGATCCGCGGGCGTAGATGTTGCCGTTGCGAACCGCAGGCTCAAAGGGCGGCGAATGCCACAACTCCAGCGGGTCGGGCGGCTGGACGTCGTAGTGGCCGTAACACAGGATGGTGGGCTTGCCGGGTGCGTGCAGCCAGTCGGCATAGATCAGCGGATTGCCGGCGGTCGGGATAATCTCGACGTGCTCCAGACCCGCCGCGCTCAGGCTTTGCGCGACGAAGCTCGCGGCCCGCGCGATGTCTGGCTTATGTTGGGGAAGTGTACTGACGCTGGGGATGCGCAGGAAATCCTTCAGCTCATCGAGCAGACGGTCCTGGTGCTCTGCGACAAAAACGTCGGTGGGGCGTTGCATGGAGCGCGGGTAGAACCATTATCGCAGAGGGGCACGTTGGCCAACCCTCCGCCGGAGGGCCGGGCCTTAGTGCAGCGTCAGCGGTTTCGCCGAGCGAGTTTTTGCGGCATTCCGCCGATATATCTGGTACAAGCTCATGTCCGCACCATTGGCCGGAAAATTCCAGGATCACTACGCCGTGTTGGGCGTCGAGCCGCAGGCGGATTCGGAGACCATCCAGCGCGCGTACTCCAAGCTCGCGCAGAAGTACAATCCGAAGACTTCCTCGACCGGCGATGCCGAGATGTTCGAGGCCGTCAACGCGGCCTATGAGACGCTGGCGGACCCGGAACTTCGCACCATATTCGACAAGTTGAAGGGCGCGAGCCGCGGGGATTCCGGTCCGGCGTTCAGCGGCGCCGCCTTCTTTGACGCGCTGGGGCGGGAGGCGCTCCGGCGCACCGCGATGTTGTGCGTGCTCTACGACCGGCGTCTGACTCACCCCACGGCGCCAAGTCTTTCCATGCGGCACCTGGAAGTGATCGTGGAGGCGACCGCGACCGAGCTCAGCTCCGCGATGTGGTATTTGAAGCAGCGCGGCCTGGTCGCGAGCGACGACAAAAGCAGCTTGCAGATCACCGTGGATGGCATGGATTTTCTCGAAAGCCGGAAACCTTCGGCCGAAGACGTGATGCCGTTCATCCGGCAGGCCCAGAAGGCCACCGCGCCAAGCCCCGACAAGAGCGGAGAGAAGAGCCCCGACAACCGGCAGAACGAGTCAGTCCTGAAGACGCTCAATCGCGCGCTCGCGCGGACGCCGGCCGAGAAATCGGAGCTGGTCAGATAACCAGATTGCTATGATCGGGATATGAAGGCTGGAAGCGTAAGCGTGACAGAGCTGAGAAACCAAGTGCCCAGCGTTGCTCGATGAAATCGAGGAACAAGGTGGATCCACAACGATTACGCGACAGGGTAAACCAGTCGCCGTTTTGAGTCCCGCGAAGAAAACAAGAGTTAGACAGCCGAAGAAATGGAAGTCTCCGGCCGATTCTTGGGCGGGACGAGCCGAAATCGTGGGAGACGTTGTGAACAGCGACCCGGACCTATGGGACGTGGCTCGAAAATAACGGACGGTGGATCCTCAATTCCTGTTGGATACCCACGTTGTGGTTCGATGCCTCGGCGATCAGCGAAAGCTTTCGCCTGAACAATCTCGCCGCTTAGAACTTGCCGCGCGACGCGCCGAGCCAGTGGCCTTGAGCGCCGCGAGTTTGGTAGAGATTGTCATCCGATTCAGCCAGGAATGGTCGCAACCGCACGAGTTCAAAGGCTATTGAAACTAGTTTCCACAATCAACTAATACGCCTTGGCGATCACCACGCGCCGCTCCACTGGCTCGCCCGTGACGATGCACTTGCCTGCGCCGTCGAATTCGTCCACCAGCGGAATGCAGCGCACCGTGGCCTTGAACTCCTTCAGCCGCGCATCGCAGGTCGCATCGTCCTTCAAGTGCGCCATCACGAATTTTCCACCGCCTTTTTCCGCGGTCACGTCAGCCAGAATGGACTCCACCTCGCCGATCGAGTTCGCGAGCACCGTGTTCGCCTTCAGCCGATTTTTGGCGGCGTTGTACAGGCCGGTCTGCATGTCAGAGAGCGCGGCGAGAATCCGCGCGGCGACGTCGGACTGCGCCAGCACCTCCTTGGCGCCGGTGTCGCGTCGCTTCAGCACGATGTTGCCGGCCGCCACGTCGCGCGGCCCAAGTTCTAAAACCAGCGGCACACCGCGCCGTTCCCAATGGAAAAACTTCGCGCCGGGCGTCTGGCCTTCTCGGTCATCAATTTTGGCGCCAATGTCTTTCGCGATCTTGTGCGCCATTTCGAGTACACGCGCCTTCTCTTCGTCCTTGCGATAAATCGGCACCAGAACCGCCTTCACCGGCGCCA
>JASHQT010000323.1 GCA_030039005.1 Bryobacteraceae bacterium | reverse complement strand
TTGGTGATCACGATCCACCCGGCGAAGAAGCCGTTGGCGGTTGCGGCCGGAGAGGGTTGAAATGCCGGCAGCGAATTTGCGGGTCGCGTTAGCCAATCTTCGATTCCCGCCGACACCGGAGGAATCGATCGCGCTGGCCGAGGAGGGCATCGCGCAGGCCGCGCGCGAGCGTGCAGAGATCATTTGCTTCCCGGAGTGTTTCGTACCCGGTTATCGAACGCCCGGCAGGCGCATGCCGCCGCCCGACGCTCAGTTCCTCGAATGCGCGTGGTCGCGAGTACAAGCCGCCGCGCGCCAGGCGAATGTGGGCGTGGTGCTCGGCACCGAACGCGTCATCGATAGAAGCTTGCTGATTTCGGCGCTCGTCATCAATCCAGATGGAACAGTGGCCGGATTTCAAAATAAGACCCAGATTGATCCTTCCGAAGAAGCGACGTATTCGTTCGGGGCCGGCCGGCAAATCTTCGAAATCGGTTCGGTGAAGTTCGGGATCGCGATCTGCCACGAAGGCTGGCGCTATCCCGAGACAGTGCGTTGGGCCGCGCGGCGTGGCGCGCAGATCGTGTTTCATCCACACTTTCACGAGGCCGAGCCCGGTGGGTACGCGCCCGCTACGTTCGCCGATCCGGCGAATTCGTTCCACGAGAAAGCGATGCTGTGCCGCGCAGCGGAGAATACCTGCTATTTCGCGAGCGTCAACGTCGCCAGCGCCGGCTCGCCCACTACTTCCGCAATCGTCAATCCCGATGGAACGCTGCTGTGCTATCAGCCTTACGGCCAGGAGGGACTGCTGGTCGCCGACCTCGACCTCACCCAGGCCACGGGCCTGCTTGCCGAGCGTTGCCGGGCATTCTAGAGAACGCTAAATCGCGCCGTTTACGCGATGCGCCTCCGGCCGATTAGGATGCGGCGGCATCAGAACATCGAACATGCGGCCGAGCACGGTTACGGCTTGCGTCTGGGAAAGAGTTTCCGGGTCGTAGGCGTGTTCCAACACCAAACCGTTCAGCACGGCTTCGAGCGCCACGCGGCGGAGCTCGCGGGATTCGCGGCCCCCGCGCATCAACTCCGGAATCAGTTTGCTGATCATCTCCAGCTTCAGAGACTCACGAATCCGGCGATGGGTCCGCGCCAGGCGGGCGCGTAGCTTGGGATGACGCAACGCAAACAGCTTAAACTCAAGCGTGAGCAGAACCCATTGGCGATCCGCGACACGCGCGACATAATACTTGCGCAAGGCCTGCAAGCGCTCCTCGGGACTGGCATATTTTTCCAGGACAGCGCCCAAGACGCGCAGGCGTTCGCCTGCATCCTGCTCCAGCAGCGCGAAGAACAAATCCTCCTTGCTCGTGAAATGGGCGTAAAATGCGCCGCGCGTGTGGCCGGTGGCGCTGGCGATATCCTCGATCCGCGAGGCTTCAAAGCCGTCGCGCGCGAAAATCCGGCGGGCAGCTTCGAGCAGCGCGCGCCGCGTGGCTTCGGTGCGTTGCTGGTGCTTGCTCTGTTCGCGGATCGCCGGCCGGGCGCTCATGGACCTGTCTACATTATATACATGCAAGTATGTATATGTTAGATTAAAAGACGTGCCCCGCCCGATGCGCGCTATCTTTTCCGTTTTGCTTGCCGTTTCCTGGGCCGCTTCGGTGGCCTGGGGCCAGTTTGGAGGGGCCGGGGCGCAGCGCTCCACGCCGGCCGCGCAACTGCCCGCCTCCGGACGCCAGACGCCGGGCGACGTGGTCACCCAGCAGCAGGCCGCGCCTAGCCCGGGCGCCAATGTAGTCAATAGTTCGATTCAGATCGGTGGCGATTTCCAGGGCAGCGTGGAGAACAAACAAACGCCGGCGGGAACCGTCCGGCTCACCCTGGCTGACGCCGTAAAACTGGGCCTGGCTGCGAACCTAGGCACGCTCACAGCCGACGACACCACGCGTGCGCTGCGCGCCGAGCGAGTCCGCGCGCTCAGCAATCTGCTGCCCGCGTTCTCGATCGACGCCAACGAAACCAGCACGCAGATCAACCTGGCGGCCTTCGGATTCAGGTTCAACCTGCCGCCCAGTGCGGGCTTTTCCATCCCCACAGTGGTGGGCCCGTTCGAGTACTTTCAACTGCTCGGCAACCTAAGCCAGACCGTCTGGGACCCGGTGTCGCGGCGTAACCTGCATGCGAGCCAGGAAAGCGAGCGCGCATCCAACCTGTCGGCACGCGATACGCGCGAACTGGTAGTGCTGGCCGTCGCCGGCGCTTACTTGCAGACCATCGCCACCGAGGCGCGTGTCGTTTCGCAGCGCGCGCAGGTAGACAACGCGCAGGCCGTGTATCACCAGGCCGAGGTCCGCCGGGAAGCCGGGACCAACGCCCGCATCGACGTCACTCGCACGCTGGTGGAATTGCAGAGCCAGCAGCAGCGCCTGACGGCGCTCGAATCCGACGTGCGCAAGCAGAAACTGGCCTTCGCCCGTCTCATCGGCGTGCCGCTGGACCGCGAATTAATTTTGAGCGAGCCGCTGGCCTTCCAGGCGGGCACGGTTCCCGAGGCGGCAGCCGCGCTCGAACAGGCGTTCCAGAATCGCTGGGACTTGAAAGCCGCGGAAAGCCAGGTGCACGCCGCTGAATTAGTGCTTTCGGCCGCGCACGCCGAGCGCCTGCCATCGGCGTCGCTGACCGCCGATTACGGAGTGCTGGGATCGAGCGCGCTGACCAACCACGGCGTCTATTCCGTGGTGGGCTCCGTCAACTTTCCCGTATATCAAGGCGGTCGCGTGAAGGCCGACATCGAAGAGGCCGAAGCCACGCTGCACCAGCGACAGGCCGAGCTCGCCGATCAGCGCGGCCAAGTGGAGCAGGACGTGCGTACGGCGCTGATCGAGCTGGAAACCGCGATCGGCGAGGTGCGGCTGGCGGAGAACAATCGGGGCTTTGCCAACGAGACACTACGCGAGGCGCGAGATCGCTTCAACGCGGGCGTGGCCACGACAGTGGAAGTAGTGCAAGCGCAGGAACAGGTAGCCAGCGCCGAAAGCGATTACATCTCTGGATTATTCGCTTATGATCTGGCTCGCATCTCTTTATCGCGCGCCACGGGCCGCGCCGAAGCCGATCTTCCGACCCTGCTGACCGGAGGGCATCCATGAGCACGACCACTACCACCCCGAGGACGCCCAACACGCCGCCCTCGCCGCAGCCGACAATGGACAACAAACCCCAGCCCCCTGTCACTCGCGGGCGCAGCAAGGCCTTCACCATCTTCTTCATCATTCTGCTGATCGCCGCAGCCGCCGGCATTTATTACTGGTGGAATTCGCGCCAATTCGAATCCACCGACGACGCCGAAGTGGAAGCGCATTTGAACTCCATCAGCGCGCGCGTGGACGGCACCATTACCGCGATATACACGGATGACAACCATGTCGTGAAGCAGGGCGATCCCCTGGTGGATCTCGATCCGCGGGATTTGCAAGTGGCGCTCGATCAGGCGCGCGCGCAACTGGCGCAGGCGCGCAGCCAGGTGGTAGCGTCGCGCCCGAACGTTCCCATCACGGAGGTGGAAAGCACCACCAACATTACGGGCGCTGAGGCCGATGTAGCCAATGCCGAAGCGGCCGTGGGCGTGGCCGAGCGCGATCGGGAATCCACCGCCGCGCGTTTGACCGAAGCGCAGGCCAACGACGCCAAAGCGCATTCGGATCTGGAGCGCTACACGATCCTCATCAAGAACGAAGAAGTTTCGCAACAGGAGTTCGATCAGGTGAAAGCCACGTCGCAGGCCCAGGACGCCACGGTGGCGGCCAATCGCGCCGCGGTGGAAGCGGCGGACCGCATCGTGCAGCAGCGTCAGGCGCAGTTGGCGCAAGTGAAGGCGCGGCTGACGCAGCTCCAGCGCAACGCGCCGGCGCAACTCGCGATCCGGCAAGCCGACGTAGCATCCCACCAGGCGAGCGTCGAGACCGCGCAGGCCGGGGTGGAACAGGCGGCGCTGAAGCTCAGCTACACCAAGATCGTCGCGCCGGCCGCGGGCATCGTTCTCCGGCGCTCGGCCGAGGTAGGCGAACACATCAACGCCGGGCAGCAACTGCTGATGATCGCTCAGATCGGCGACATCTGGGTCACTGCGAATTTCAAGGAGACGCAATTGCACAACATCCATCCGGGCCAATCCGTGCGAATGCATGTCGACGCCCTGGGCCAGGATTTCGAGGGCTATGTCGAGACGCTCGGCGGCAGCACCGGCGCGGTGGCCAGCGTCTTGCCGCCCGAAAACGCGACCGGCAATTACGTAAAAGTGGTCCAGCGCATTCCCGTGCGCCTGCGCTTCAAACCCAATCAAAACGGCCTTGACCGGCTGCGGCCCGGCATGTCGGTAGAGCCGGAAATCCGCGTCGCGAATTAGCGTGGACGCCCAGCCATGAATCCAAGGTCACATGGGGAGTGGACGCCGTCGCATAATCCCTGGGCAGTAGCGCTCACGGTCACTATGGCGACGTTCATGGAAGTACTGGATTCCTCGATCGCCAATGTCTCGCTGCCGCACATCGCGGGATCGCTCGGCGCCACGTACGACGAAGCGGTGTGGATCCTCACCAGCTACCTGGTCTCGGCCGCCATCATCCTGCCGGCTTCCGGCTGGCTCTCGACGGTTTTCGGACGTAAGCGTTTTTACATGACTTGCGTGATGCTGTTCACCGTGTCGTCGTTCTTGTGCGGCATCGCGCCCAACCTTCCGTTTTTGATCGTGACGCGCATTTTACAAGGCGCGGGCGGCGGCGGCTTGCAGCCGTCGGAGCAGGCCATCCTGGCCGATACGTTTCCGACCGAAAAGCGCGGCCAAGCGTTTGCCGTTTACGGAATGGCCGTGGTGCTGGCGCCGGCCATCGGACCTACGCTCGGCGGATGGATTACCGACAACATCAACTGGCACTGGATCTTCTTCATCAACATTCCGATCGGGATTATGTCGCTGTTCTTCACCAGCCGCCTGGTGGAAGATCCGCCCTGGCTGAGCGAAGAAAGCCGTGCCGGCATCAAAATCGATTACATCGGCCTCAGCCTTTTGGTGATCGGCATCGCCTGCTTCCAGTTCGTGCTCGACAAGGGCCAGGAATCGGACTGGTTTGCCTCGCGTCTCATCACCACACTCGCTTGCATTGGGGTTCCGATGCTCGCCGCATTTTTCCTGTGGGAGTGGTACCATCCCGATCCCGTCGTCGACGTGCGTCTGCTCAAGAACCGCAACTTCGGCACGGCCGTTTCTTTTTCGTTCATCCTGGGCATGGTTTTGTTCGGATCGACGGTCTTGATCCCGGAGTTTCTGCAGAGCAGCCTGGGCTACACGGCCGAGCGCGCGGGCATGGCGCTATCGCCCGCGGGCTTCGTCCTCATGGTGATGATGATGGTGGCCGGCCGCCTCACCGCGGCGAAGAAGATCGATCCGCGCGTGCTGATTTGCATCGGTTTTCTCGGCACCGCGTTCGCGCTGCGGCTGATGACCAACATCTATTTGGACATCGCCTTCGGCACCATCGTGCTGCTGCGCTGCTTCCAGGTAGTCTTCATGCCGCTGATCTTCATCCCCATCAGCACGCTGAATTACGTGGGCGTGCCGCGCGAGAAGAACAACCAGGTCTCGGGGATCTCCAGCTTCATGCGCAACATCGGCGGCAGCATCGGAACTTCGGGTCTTACCGTTTTTCTGACGCGCCAGAATCAGACCCATCTGGTGAACTTCGCTTCCCGCACCAATATGGCCAACGGGAACTTCACGCAATTTCTGAACGGCCTGACCGCGCTGTTTTTGTCCCGAGGCTACGACGCCGTCACCGCCGGCCAGAAGGCGCTGGCGATGGCGTACATGACGCTCGAAAGCCAGGCCAACGCGCTCAGCTTTAAAAACAGTTTCTACGTGATGTCGGCCATCATCGTGTGCCTGGCGCCGCTGCCGTTTATCATGCGCCGGCCCAAGCCGGGCGAACGCCAGCCGTCCCTCAGCGGGCACTAAAGCCTGGGTACTACGCCCACGGGGAGTGCGCAGTCTAACGCCACTTTGACGCCAGCGGTGTCCGCACAGCGCGACATTCTGTCCCGGAACCGCAACAATTGGCTGATTCCAAAAGAGATCCGAATTGGCATTCGGACTGCTCTAAAAGGGGCATGACATCGGAAAAGAAGTCCTTCTTACTCGCCCAGCTTCAGCGCGCCATCGATGAAGCGATCTCGGAATCCGGCCGCGTCAGCGAGATCGTGGAGGAGATGAAGCGTTGTGGGTATGATCTGTGCCTGCTGTTGGAATCTACCGTGACCATCAGCCCCACGGAAGGTTATGAGCCCGATGCCACGCCCGAGCCTCGCTTGGCCTGGGCGCCCGAAGCCCAGCCCGAGTACAAGCCCGAGTACAAGAATGACCTCGATCTCACTGACGAAGATCTCAATTTCCTACAGGAAATGAATATCGCGGTCGGCGCGTAGGTTTGCCGCGCTCACGGACCTACCGGCCCGTGAGCGCCTCGCGGACCATCGGTTCCGGCTTGGTCTCAAAAACCGCATAGACCACGCCGGCCAGCGCCGCTCCCAAAATCGGCGCCACCCAGAACAGCCATAGTTGATTCAAAGCCCACCCGCCCACGAAAATCGCGGGAGCCGTGCTTCGCGCCGGATTGACTGACGTGTTGGTCACGGGAATTCCGACCAAATGAATTAACGTCAGCCCCAGCCCAATCGCGATGGGCGCGAACCCGGGGATGGCGCGTTTGTCCGTAGCGCCCAGAATGATCATCAGGAACATAAACGTCAGGACTACCTCGGCGGTCAGGCACGCTCCCAAACTGTAGCCGCCCGGAGAATGATCGGCATAGCCGTTAGCGGCAAATCCATTGGCCAAGCTGAAGCCTTTTGCGCCGCTGGCGATCAGGTACAACAGGCCTGATCCGGCGACTCCTCCCAGCACCTGCGCGACGATATAGGCCGGCAGCTCGGCCGCCGGGAAGCGGCGCGCCACCGCCAGTCCTATCGACACTGCCGGATTGAGATGAGCACCGGAAATGTGCCCGATGGCAAACGCCATCGTAAGCACCGTCAGTCCGAACGCCAGCGCCACACCGGCAAATCCGATTCCCAGGTTTGGAAACGCCGCGGCGAGCACGGCCGCTCCGCAGCCGCCAAATACCAGCCACAGAGTTCCAATGAATTCGGCGAAAGATCTTTTCGAAAGTGACATGCGAAAAATCCTCCTCGCTGACGACAGATGCTACCATAAGCGGAATGCAACGGCGTGAATTCCTGTGGGCGAGCCTGGGAAGCGCGGCCGTGGCTGAAACCGCGTGCAAATACGTGCCCGCCGCGCCGAATTCGTCCATCCCTCCGGAGTTCGAGCTCGATGAAATGAGCCTCACCCAACTCGCCGATGGGCTCGCGCGCGGCAAGTGGACTTCGGATCGCCTGGTGGAACAATATCTCGCTCGGATTGATGCGGTCGATCACAACGGCCCGCAGCTCGGCGCCGTGCTGGCTCTCAATCCCGACGCCGTATCCATCGCGCGATCGCTCGATCAGGAACGCAAGAGCGGTCATGTGCGCGGCCCGCTGCACGGCATTCCGATTCTGGTGAAGGACAACATCGAAACGCGCGATCCTGTCTCCACCACCGCCGGTTCCTTGGCCCTCGCCGACTGGCGCGCGCCGCAGGACGCATTCGTGGCCGCGCGGTTGCGTGAGGCGGGCGCGATCGTTCTGGGCAAATCCAACCTGAGCGAGTGGGCCAATTACCGTTCCACGCACTCCACCAGCGGCTGGAGCGGGGCCGGCGGACAAACGAAATGCCCGTACGCGCTGGATCGCAATCCGTCCGGATCGAGCTCCGGCTCGGGCGCCGGCGCTTCGGCCAATCTGTGCGCCGCGGCCATCGGCAGCGAGACCGATGGATCGGTTACGGCGCCTGCTTCGATCAACGGAATCTGCGGCATCAAGCCCACCGTCGGGCTGGTGAGCCGCTCGGGCATCGTTCCCATTTCGGCCAGCCAGGACACGGCCGGTCCCATGGCGCGCACCGTGCGCGACGTCGCGATTCTGTTGAGCGCGATGACCGGCGTCGATCCGCAAGACCCGGCCAGCGCGGCATCGCAAGGCAAATTCGCGCAGGATTACACGCGCTTTCTCGATTCGAACGGCCTGCGCGGGGCGCGGCTCGGCATCGCGCGGAAATTTTTCGCCAATAACACGCCGCTCGATACGTTTCTCACCGGCTGCGTCGACGCGCTGAAGAAAGGGGGCGCGGAGGTGGTGGATCCCGCCGATCTCGCCACGCACGGCCAGATCGAGGCGCCCGAGGGCGTGGTTCTCTCTTACGAATTTAAGGATGGCCTCGATCGCTTTCTGACGCGTCTTCCCGCGAACGCGCCCGCGCGGACGCTGAAGGATCTGATCGCGTTCAACGAAAAGCATCGTGACCGTGAGATGCCGTTCTTCGCGCAGGAACTGTTCCAGCAATCGGAAGCCAAAGGCCCGCTCACCGACCCCACGTACGTCAAAGCCCGCGCCGATTGCGTGCGCCTCGCGCGTCAACAGGGCATCGACGCGCTGCTCGCGCAGTACAAGCTGGACGCCATCGTCTCGCTCACGTCCGGCCCGGCCTGCTTCACCGATCATGTCAACGGCGATCAGGACACCGGGGGCTGCACCACCCCCGCGGCCGTCGCCGGATACCCGCATATCACGGTGCCCGCGGGATTTTATAGCGGCCTCCCGATCGGCCTGTC
>JASHQT010000322.1 GCA_030039005.1 Bryobacteraceae bacterium | reverse complement strand
AGATAGCTCGCCAGGCGAGCAAATCCGAGGCTGCCGCCGATGTTGCCACGCAGATCGATGATGAGGCGTTGGCAGCCGCGTCTCTTAACGTTGTCAACCGCGCGATCGAGCGCCCTCGCGAATCGCATACCCAAGGCGCCGGGAAAGTATGGAATCTTGAGAAGCCCAATGTCTTGCCCGATCATCGAGTGAACGGGACTCTTCGGTTCTACCAGCGGGGGCCGCTGCTTCGTCCCCTTCCGCTTCGGAACCTCGATAACGATCTCCATCTCGCTGCGCGTGGCAGGTCTCGCAACAAGCAGCTTGTGAGTCTGGCCGATTGCAAAGTACGGCAACGTTGGCGGCAGACAAGGCGAACCATCAATGGCAGCCAGAGTGTCTCCAGGTTTGATGCCCGCCACGTCAGCGGGGCCGGCCTCAAAAACATCCAGGAACATCCACTTGTGGTCGGTCTCGCGCACACTTGCGTTGATTGTATGTTGCGGCAGGAATTCCTGTGGCACTGAATGGTAGAGGACTGTGTGGCTTGTTTTGAGCTCAGTAAGGAGTTCGCGAACGCCCCTCTCAAACCCGTTCACGTCAGTATCGAGAAGCTTCGCCGTTTGGCCATCTACGCGCTCGCTCCAGGAGGCGTAATCAATGCCGGCTACGTTGATGTGATGGGCAAGCACCAGCTTCTTTATGGCTCGCAGAATCTGTGTACGTGTTTTCGAATGTAAAGTCATTTAGTTATGGCTCACGTCCAACGGCGTCAGACTTCCGGCTGCACCTTCAATGGTGAATGCGGCCCATTGATAGGGAACCGCCTTCGCTCCGAAAGTTCGCAGCATGTCGCGTTTCGCTGTCCTCAGCGCCACCGCTGGCGACTGTTTCATGGATAGGTGCCTGTAGAACTGTTTCATCAGATATAGCGACGAATCGTCATCGATCTCCCACAGGGTGGATATCACGCTTCTTGCGCCCGCCAGGAGGAACGCTCGCGAGAGGTTCGCGATACCGTCCTGACCTTGCAGCGGGCCAACCGCCGTCTCGCAAGCCGAAAGGACGACAAGGTCCGCCCGGAAGTGCATTTGCGCGATCTCAGAAGCCTGGAGGAATCCGTCGTCTCCCGCCTTCGGATCGCTCAATAGGACCAACGCGGCCCGGTCTGGAAAGGTGGAATCTGCGAAAGCGTGCACAGCGAGATGGATCACTCGGTATTCGTCCAGGCTCGCCTTCTTGAACGCTGCTTCGGTTGCAGCTGGTCCCACGAGGACATCAGTCATCTGTCGGGGAAACGTGGCCTGCGCGATTCGCACCTCGTCCTCCGAGGATGGAAGATCGGCGAAGCCAGAGCGATTGAATCCACGCGTGAGAACTGACCTGTTCATCGGGCTTTCCGCGTACGGAACTCCTCCAAGGGCAAGAAGAGCCTTGCTAGGACGCTCGGGGCGCTTCTGCTGTTGAGTCAAAATGTAATAACTCGCGGCTGAAGGCGAATAAAGGACCGTCTTGGCTTCAACAACGTAACGGCCCGACGAATCCCGGAGCGCATCAAATGGCACAAGGAGCAATTGGCCGTCAGGAACAACGACCAAAGTGTTCTTCTGCGAGGCCTCGCTAATCGGACCTAACAACGCGTCGTACAAGTTGCGTGCTTCGTTACCTGCGGGCAGTTTCGACTTCACAGCCTTGAGATATGACGCAACAAGCGCTTCGATACGGACCTTCGCCCCCAAGCGCACGATATGCGCCCCCGTGCGCGAGATAGTGAGGCAGTAGTCGTTTGGGTTAGCGATCACATACTCGAGCAGGATTGCAGATGCGGGCAAGGTCCGTTGAAGTTGCTCGATCCCTACTGTCTCTTGTGGATTGGCCTTAAGCGCGCTTGCTCCAGGCACAGCCCAGCGAGCCTGCTCTTCCATAAAGATCTCGTCCCGGAGGCTCGCAACTTCGCGGTTTGAACGTGCCGCCATGAGCTTGAGGCGCAATTGTGAGATGGCGCGTTCAGCGGCCTTTGCCGCGGGCGCCGCCACCACACCAGACGCCAGAAGATCGGCCGCCGTGCGGCCCCGAACCTTCTCGATAACGTTGTACGCCCTTTCAGGATCATTAAAGTGTTCCGCGATGAGGGCGAAGTGCTGAGCGTAGATTTCGCTGGACGCCGTGATCACAGAGGTCTGTTCGAGCCGGGTTGACGCTCTGCCAATGATCGAGTCGAGAAAATTCTCCGCGCGGTCAAACGAGCGATCGGCGTCCGAATATTTCCCTTTTGCCACCTGAAAACCAGCGAGGATTCGCAGATGCTCCGGAACCAGCCACAAATCGCCGCTCGCTTGTGTCGCTGCTGCCGACAACTCCGAATAGTGTTCTGCACTATCAAGGTCGCCACTCGCCTGGTAAAACTTGGCGGCTTCGGTGTAAACTCCGGCTAGTATCCTGGGGAGGCCTGCCGCTTCGCCGAGCGTTATCGCTCGATGAAGCGCTACCGAAACACCTTCACGGTCATTTCGAACCTCCGCGATAGAGGCCGCGAGTCCGTATATTGTGGCTTCGTGGGCCGCCTTATGAGCGTCCGTTGCCTGGAGCAGGATCTCGTCCACCGACTTTTGCGCTGCATCCAGCTGCCCGAGACCGATCAAGATGCTGACACGAAGTTCTTTCGCCGTAAACTGATGGCCGGCATCTGGCGTTACCGAAGCAAGTTTGATCGCGTTGTCTACCAGCGCGAGCGCCCGGGCATACATTTTGGACTCGCCCAAACCTTCAGCGAGAATCGTGAGGATTCGGATCTGCGCGCCAACATCACCTGCCGTCGTTGCAGCCACCAGAGCACTGCCTGCATCTTTGCGAGCTGTTTCGAGATCGGTGTCGTAGAAGGCCGCGATTCCCAGTTGAGCAAGCGCTCGATACTGCCACTTTGTATTACCGAGCTCCTTCGCCAGCGCCTGGACTTGTGACCAGTCCTCTTTCATCGCCCCGGCATTGATCTCTGTATCGAGATCCCCCTTGACTATGAGCGCGAATAGACGAAGTTCCTTGTCGTTTTGGAGGAGCGGATCTTCGTCAAGTGCATTTCCAAGTTCGTTGGCAACGGCAGGTAGTGACTCCTGTCCGCTATCGCTGTTGGACCGAATGCGGCCCAATTTCGCGTACAGGGCATCGCGCCGATCGCCAATGGCAAGAAACAAACGCTCCGCCTCTGCGAATTCCGGCCCTGCATCGTCCCAGTTGTAGAGTTCGGCCAGATGAATGGCGTGGGCCAGAATCTCTTTAGGGTCGCGCTGTTGCGCGTCCAGAATGGAGGTGCCAAGGAGCACGAAGACCGCCCCGTAGAAAAGCTTAGACCGCATGAAAAATATACCTCAATTCCCGATCGAGCTAAATCAGTAATCTGGTTCAATCGACCTCACCTGGAAATCGCCGCCAATCCAAGCCCGGCGGCCGAATCATCAAAGTAAAACTGCCACGGGCCACGGCGGTGAAATCGATATCGACCTGCACAATCGTCGTCCCCCCGTTCAGGGTTCCGAGCGTACGCTTGTCGAAAAACGGGCGCCCGGAGGCGTCTTCAAATAGAACCTCATACATACCGGGCTCCATACCCAACGGCAAAACGAAGTTCAAACGGAGCATTTTCTTCGGAAGAAGTATTTTCTTATTACTGTGGAGATTCCCGTCGCCCCTCGTTGGTGAATACGATGCCAGATCGATGCTCAGTGGAACCGGTTCGGCGGATGACAGCTGGCGGTCCCTGTTGGGCCGCCCGGCCATCTGCTTTTCCGGCGGATTCGGTTCAAACTCGTGCTCGTGGTTCCAGAACAGTCGCGCGGCGATAAACATAGCCGCTGCGGCCACTAGGGCTGCTGCGGTAATTCGCGCTCCGCGAAAAAGGAGTACCCGGTGGCGGAGGTACATGTATTCCTGAAAACAGGGAGAACAGGTTACGATGTGCGATGCGGGAATGTTTTCGAGCTTCAGGTCTCGGTTCCGATCCGCCATTGCGCTCAACGTCGAGCGGCTCGGACAACCTTCTCTGTTCGGATTCGGAAAATCAGTCTTCGAGTGTTTCCTGCCAAGAGCAACAACGGCTCTAGACAGCTTCGAGGAAGCGGCTAGATTGGATTCGCCCGTCAAAATCTTATTTCGATCGCTCTGCATTCATACACCTGATGGCGGTCTTAGACGCAGATCGTGATATGCCCTGAATCTCTTCAAGGCCTTTTCGATCTTCTTGCGGAACTGGACCTTTGCACTATGTGCGTCCGAGTATCCTGTGAATTTGGCGATCGATCGCCAGTCGAAATCCAGACGGCGAAGATCGTATACGATTCGCCCGCGCTCATCCAGGCAGGCCCGAAATATTTGCATTCGCTTCGCGTCATCGAGTTGCTTTTCAATATCGGCGGAAACGGCACCCGCAAGCCGCTCGATTTCCTTCCCGTCCATATACTGAAGCCGGCGATATCTTCGAGAGCGACGAATCGACTCTCTGGCGACCGACCTCAAAAGATAGGCTTTAAAGAATTCAATCGAGTTAGGACTATTCATGACCCGTGATACGGAGTCAACAGCGGCTTCCAAAATGTCGGCTGCATCCACATCGTCGCCGAGGTAACGGAGCACCACAAGTCGCACGCGCTCCCAAATGTTCTGCGCAGCTTCGCTTAGCCTTTTGTCGACGGGATTGCCCAAACTGTCTCGGTCCGGTATCCAAAACCTTGTCTCCGCATCTTTCCGCTGGTCCATGGAAAGCCCTGGTCAACTCGGAGAGTGTAATGCCCTCCAAATATATGGAGGATTTGGAGAGCGGAAAAGTCACCCGATCGGCGTACTACGACCCTTCTGCTCTCAGGGCCGAAGCCATTCGCGGGAGATACCGATCTATCTATCCTATCCGGCCGATCTCTACGCGTATGACTATGTAAACTAAGGCCGAGAATATGACCGCACGATGGGACGTTCTGATCCGATTTTCGGCCTGGCGCGGCGCGCACAACGGAAATTGTCTCAAGAGCCGTTGAACAAGCTTTCCGATCAACACCGGAACTATGCCGTTGGAATCGAGCGTGGGGTCGAAATATCACTCTGGGTAACATCGTCAAATCGGCGAATGCCCTTCGCGTCAAGCCGATGAACTTGCCGTAGTAACGCGGCGCCATGATTGGGCGTAATATCAGTAGGCGCGAAAAGAGCCCGTGCCGAAATGACTCCGAACCGCGAGGGCGCAACGACTCGTCCAAAACCCGACATTGGCCCACAGAACGCAACGCTTTCTTATTCCAGCTAGAAAAACACGTGCTCCGGTCCGCATTTAACGTCGGGCTCCTGGCGCCATTAACGGCCGGCCTCAATGCGCATCGGCGACAGTAGTAGTAGACTACCGCCACCCCGAAGAGCATTTTCATGCCTCGTTGTGAGCTCGCAGTTCATGATCGATCTTACGCCGCTTTCCAGCGTGTAGCCGAGCGGAGTGCGGTCAATCCTTCTTCGGCTATCCAGCGTTCACCTCGGGACTTTTCCTCCTTCGCAGACCGGACGAATTCCGGTGAGCTGTAGGCGAACGAACCCCGCAGGGCGGAATCCAAATGGAGAAGCCGACAAAGCAGAACGAAGACGCACGCAGGTTACAGGCTCGCTATCGAAACGACGCTCGCGCGCCGTCAATATTGTTCGACTGATGGGCAAACGCCTGGCGGCCAGCAAAGATAGAAGCGCCGTTCAGTTTGCTTTCAATCCGCAAGAATTGGTTAAATTTTGCCACGCGCTCGCTGCGGCAGCCGGAGCCAGTCTTGATGTGGCCGGCACCTGTTGCGACTGTCAAGTCGGCAATGAACGTGTCTTCCGTTTCACCGGATCGATGAGAAACGAAACAACGGTATCCGTTGCCTTGCGCCAGACGCATCGTATCCAGCGTCTCCGTGACGGTCCCAATTTGATTGAGCTTGATCAAAATCGAGTTGGCGATGCCTTTGGAGATGCCATCGGCAAGGATGTTCGGGTTCGTGCAGAAGATGTCGTCGCCCACTAGTTCGATTTTGGAGCCCAGCGACTGCGTCAAGTCCCGCCACCCATCCCAGTCGTTCTCGCCCATACCGTCCTCCAACAGAATGATCGGGTACTGCCGCACCCAGGATTCCCAAAGTCGAATGAGCTTCTCAGATGTAATCACTTCCTTCGTGGATTTGAACAGCACGTACTTGCCGTTTTCCCACATTTCGCTAGCGGCGGGATCGATACAGATGGAGATATCTTCCGATGGCTTGTAACCAGCCTTGGTGATCGCCTCCAGGATCAGTTCGATTGCTTCCTCGTTGGATTTGAGATTGGGAGCAAATCCGCCCTCGTCTCCTACGGCCGTGCTGTAGCCGCGCGCCTTCAAGACGTCTTTGAGTGAATGGAACGTCTCGATTCCCCCACGAATCGACTCCGCAAAAGATGGGGCGTGATGCGGTGCGATCATGAACTCCTGAAAATCAACTGTGTTGTCAGCGTGCCGGCCGCCATTCAGAACGTTGAGGCAAGGCACTGGCAGTGTGGCAGCGTTGGCGCCGCCGAGATATCGAAACAGAGGCAGCGAATGCGCGTTCGCCGCGGCCCGCGCGACCGCCATCGAAACAGCGAGAACCGCATTTGCTCCAATTCTGGATTTGTTAGGAGTGCCATCCGCCGCAATCATGGCCTCATCGACAGCCCGCTGGTTCGTCGCGTCGCGACGTCGAACCACTGAGGCAAGATCGATTGAAATATGGTGGACTGCTTTACGAACGCCCTTGCCGCTGTAGCGATTCTTCTCGCCGTCGCGCAACTCAACCGCCTCCTTTTCGCCCGTAGATGCGCCCGATGGCACGGCCGCGATTCCAACTGCTCCCCCGTCGAGCCGAACCTCGGCCTCTACGGTTGGATTGCCGCGCGAATCCAGGATCTCGCGGCCGGAAACCTCAACGATTGACGTCATCATATCTTTCCTTAGGTCTTAAGAGACGCAGCCGATGTGGACACACCGCCGCTCAGAAGGACGGTTTTCAAATCCTCCCGGACAGTCCGCGATACCGGCATCCTATCGACTTTTGCAAGCGTCTTATCGATCTCGTAGGCTGCCGATTGAAGAATGGCTCCGTCCTCCCAGATTGCGTAGCAGCCTTTCGTATTTCCGGTCTTTGGCTGGCCGAGACTACCGGGATTGACGACTACTTGACTTCCAATCCTTTGGACGAAGGGCGTATGCGTGTGACCTATCAACAGGACGTCAGCCGACACGAGCTTCAACTCGCCCTCCCACAACGGAGAGTTCGCAGGCACATACTTGTAAAGCGGATCGGATGGAGCAGCGTGACAAAGAAGAAATCTCCTACCGTCGACGGTTTTCTCAGCGGTAAGCGGCAGGCTCGCTAGATAGCCTAACTGATCTCGCGAGAGGACGGACCTGGTGTAGTCCATCGTCTCTTTCGCCATTTGGCGGTACGGTGGCGAACAACGCGGATCGCGATTGAAGCCGACCGCGTCATCGTGGTTGCCGCGCACCACAACCGCTGCATGCGATCGCACGAAGTCCACCACTGCGCCCGGCTCGGGACCGTAGTCGACCAGATCTCCGAGCACCCAGAGTTCATCGTAGTGGTCCGGCAATGTAGACAGGGAATCCGCATTCCCGTGAATGTCTGAAATGATCACAATTCTCATAAATTCTGTATCCCGTTTGGATGTTCCTCCTGAATCGCCGCCAACGCCGCTCGCAGCCTCTCCAGATCCGCCCGAATCTGCGGAGCGCTATCACTGCTCGCGGAGACGAGTGCGTCGACGGTGGCCAATAGATCCTGCATTCGCTTTTCGGCCTCGCGCTGGAGCTCGAAAATAGCGGAGTTCACGATTTCTTCCCATTGACTCGTCAGCCGAGACAAGTTTTTGAAAACTTCACCCGCTATCCGGTTCCGGAAACGCCGGAACACCGCACCGCGCAGCAGAGACATCGGCGTAACGGGAGAAAGAAGCTCCCAATTGTGGTCAAAGGCTTTTCCGATTTTCACGTCGGGCGTCTTGGGAGGACGAGGCTCGATTTCCGATTCCGTTGTTTTGAGAGGCACGCCATATAGCGTATGGGTCCGCTCCGATAATCGGTCCCGGAAATTCTGCAGCACGCGCCGGTACTGACGCTGCACATCCGCGAGGGGCTGGATAAACTCGGAACGCCTAGCCGCCGAAAGCGATTGCAACTCAATTGAGAGCGCGGCCTGGAGCCAGTCATCGAACGCATCAAGCAGTTTGGCCAGGCTGTTGGGTAGCTGTTTGGAATGCTCGTCAAACGCTTCGAGCAGCTTCTCGCGAATCTTCTTCTCCGACGGTCCCAGCACTCGCTCTATGGCTGAGCGCGTTCCCGCAGCGGCATGACGCGCAATCAGGCCAATCTCCAAACGCGTGTCAGCGAGAGACTCCTGCTCAGTAAGCAGCTGCTTCTGTAAAGTGAATCGCTCTGTGTCGAGCATCTCCGCAGACCTGAGCGTCAGCCGAACGTATTGCTCGCAGTCATTCAGAAGCGTAACCATTTTTCGTTGCGATATTGCGCGACGTTCAAGGGTGATATCAGCCGCGACATGGTTGAGGAGATTCTCTTCGAACCGATATTTGAACTCTTCATACCCCGGCCGTGTGGAATAAGGATAGAGGGGAGTTTTCTGATCGAATCGCGCGGCAAGTTGTGATCGAACATACTCGATCACTTCACTCAATTGATTTTGCTCCAGCAGATCAATCTTTGTTAGGAGGATCCCCACCCGAGGCGTATAGCGAAACAGCGATTCGATTAGCACCAGATCCTGCGCGGTCAACGGTGGGTCAACCCCGATCGCAACCAGGGCAATGTCGACTTGCGGAGTCCAGCCGAGGGCCGCCTCCGTATTATGCGCAAAAGCGCTTTCCAGTCCAGGAGTGTCAATGAAATGAAGATTTGGCCAGCGCGATAAGGAGCGAAGCCGAACGGATACCGATTCGACTTGTTTCCGGTTCATTGGATTCTCGGCTTCGGAGACGTAGGAGTGCACGTCGTCAACCGGGATCTGCACTTCGCGGCCGGTGGCAAAACGCACTGTGCTTCCATCGTTTGGGCCGAAGGCCACGTCCGTCACAAGAGACGTCACCGGAATCACTCCGACGGGGAGAACATTCCGCCCGATGATGTCATTGAGGAAACTGCTCTTTCCAGCCTTGAAGCGCCCCAACACAGCGACACTCAGATCGGATCGTTCCGTGGAGGATCGAGAGACTTCGAGTAAGGGACGTAGTGATGTGAGTTGATAGCGTTCAGCTAATTCCGAGACCAGTTCAACAACATGGTCTCGCGATGTCATGCTGCGGCTGTTTCCGCCGCGCTGAGAATCGCGCGACATGTTATTGGTTCCGCTTTTCTTCTAGGTGTGACCGTACCTCCTGGTAGCGCCGCCGGCTTGTAGTGATTGCCTCGAAAGCGTCCTCTTTGCCTCGCCAGCCACGCGTTTCGACCTTTTTGCCCTCCAACTCTTTGTAAATTGCGAAGAAATGCTCAAACGCTTGCATGACATGCGGAGCCAAGTCCTCGATGGCATGCACCTGTTCGAAGTCGGGATCTTTCAAGGGTACGGCAATGATTTTGGTGTCGGTTTGCGTTTGGTCGATCATGTTGAGAACGCCGATTGGCCGAACCTCAATGACACACCCAGTGAAGGTTGGATGCTCCACTAAACAGAGCACATCCAGCGGATCGCCATCCTCGGATATCGTGCCTGGCACGAATCCGTACTCCCCCGGATAATGCACTGGCGAGTACAACGCCCGGTCGAGCCGAAATGCCTGGGCCTGCGGGTCGTATTCGTACTTGTTGCTAGCGTTCTTAGGAATTTCGACAATCATCCGTACGACATGAGGACAATCCCGTCCCGGATCAAGGTCGTACAGGCTGGATCGAGTGGAAGTCGGAGGTTGTTCTTCCGATATCGTTCGTTTCACATCGCGCTCCCAGGGGAGCTGGTCTCGAGCTCCCACAGTTCTTCCTAACTGCAGGAGTCATCGGCCGCAGTGCGACGTTAAGCGGACTCCACCGCTGACGATCTGTCTTCGCTTCCATCCTAGCACAAGCACCAGATCCCGGGGACCCATGTCGAGCGCGCGGAGCGAAAGCGCGGGGGCGGAAACACGGATTCGCCACGGGCTTTCAGTCGGCTCAACTCTGTGGTAGGCTCGGAGCAGCGGTGGAGTTCGCTATGACCGCCGGATACGGCCGATAACTCCTACGGGTGGGTTACTGTAGGCGTTTAGGCTATTCACCCCGCTACAGACCCCCTGGGACAATTGTCGGATTGAGAGTTCCTGATCGATGCGTCAGATCGTTTTGCCACGTACGCATAGAGGCCGCACGGCGCTGTTTGGCAGCCCGCCCTGTTCGGCATGCGCAAACGAGAACGGAGTTCCCAATGCTTTCTAAAGGTCCCGCCAAAAGAGTTACGATCTTCGTCAACGAGGACACCCATCACGGCACGGAACCGCTATGGCGTGCTGTCATCGATTTCCTGGTACACAAACATGCCGCTGGTGCTACAGTGACGCGGCCTTTCCTGGGTTTCGGCAGTCACCACCGGGTCCGATCGCCGGAGATGGAAGCTACCATGCAGAGCCTTCCTGTTCGGATCGAGTTCGTCGACACGGCCGAGAAAGTAGAGGAACTCTTGCCGACTCTCTATGACATGGTCATTGATGGCATGATCGATGTCCAGGACACCACGATCGTCAAAGTGGCTCAAAAGGAGAAGAAGCCTGTCGCGAAGGCGCCCCACGTTCAAATAACCGGTGCGGCCCGGATGATGCGCATTTTCCTTGGAGAAGCAGACAAATGGCACGGAGAACCGCTCTATGACGCCATCGTAAAAAAGCTTCGCATGGAGGATATCGCTGGTGCGACGGTGTACAAAGGAACGCTCGGCTATGGGGCTAAGGGGCACACACACAAGGGCCAAAGCTTGCTGCATCTAACTCACGACTGCCCGGTAATGATCTCGATTATCGATTCAGCGGCCAAAATCACTCAGGCAGTTGAGATTGTGGAAAACATGTTGCAGGACGGCTTGGTTGTCATATCCGATGTCGAGATGATTCGGCTCGCTCACACTACAGAAACCACGGAGGTTAAAGATGCCAGAACCACAGCCCGGTAAACTTCTTCGCGTGCACGTTTCGGAGCATGATCGTTACGATGGCAAACCATTGTATGAGGCGATCGTGCAGAAGTGCCACGAGATGAAAATTGCCGGGGCCACTGTATTTAAAGGACTTGAGGGCTATGGAGAAAAGGCCGAAATCCATCGTTCTCACCTGATCGGCCACGATCAGCCACTCCTGATCACGATCGTCGATTCCGAGGCGCAACTCAGCAGGTTAATTCCAATCCTGGACGAGATGCTGGACACCGGGATGATGGCGATATCCGACGTGGAAATTATAAGGTTCCAAAGCAGCACGAAAGAACCTGCGCACTGACGCTCTTCGAGCGATGAGACGCGGACTGAATGATTCGCAAAAGCAGCACTTGCTTTCGAATTGTCAATACGCTGACAAGCTGCTGTCGGATGTTGAGTCTATCCTGTCGGCTTCGCGATCGAAGTCAGTGTTTCCGAAGTATATCGGCGGGCTCACACCGTCGCAGGTGCGCGTAGTAGAAGATTACATCGCGCGCATTCGGTCGCAAATCCTAAGTGCCCTCCAAAGTCAGGATATTCCGGTACCCGCCCCAGTCATGGGAACTGCGCACTCCGTAAAGGTTGCCCTGACCTTCGCCGGTATTGCGCTCGAAGAATGCACGGCCGACAAGATGCACGGTTATGGTGATGTCCCCCCGGAACTCGTACCGGACTTGAACGGCTTGGTAAATGAAATCAAGGGCCTGCTGGAACAACTGAGCGCTTACCTGGGCCAAAATATCGGCCAGGACCCCCGAGAGCGTCTGAAGCGCCTCAGCCAAACCGGTGACGAGATCGGATTGCTAAGGAGGATCGAGGCCGTCGTCAGGGGGCAGGGGCTGGTAGACTACCGCGGCCGGCTTTCGGCCATTCTCGATCGCGCCGAATCTAGCAACTTCGAAATTGCGTTGTTCGGGCGGGTCAGCTCGGGAAAGTCTTCGCTATTGAATCACATCGTCGGTTTCGATCTGCTACCGGTAGGCGTTACACCGATCACCGCGGTGCCAACTCGCATCGTCTTCGGCGCTACGCCACGGCTACTGGTCCGAACCGCAGGACAGACCGAACGCGTGTATCGGATTGAGGACATCGCGGAGTATGTCACCGAACAGCGCAACCCCGGCAATACAAAGCGAGTGGAGCGTCTTCTGGTTGAGTTCCCTTCCCAACGTCTGAAAGACGGCGTGGTACTTGTCGATACTCCTGGACTTGGATCACTCGCGACCGCCGGCGCATCGGAAACGCTCGCCTATCTACCACGTTGCGATTTAGGTGTCGTACTGATCGACGCGGGATCGACACTCACGATGGAGGATCTCTCCACCGTCCAAGCGCTCTTTGAGGCCGCCATCAATACCGCCGTGCTTCTGAGCAAGGCGGATCTATTGGAAGCGCGAGATATCCGTAGCATGAACGAATACATCTGCCACCAGATTCGTTCCCACCTGGGACTCGACCTTCCCGTACATGCCGTCAGCGTCGCGCCGGATTTCACTCATCTGCTTGACGATTGGTTTACGAATGAACTCGCGCCCCTTTATGAACGCCATCGCGAACTCACACAGGAATCACTTCGTCGAAAAATTGGCGCCTTAAGGGATTCCGTAGCCGGGACTCTACGCGCCAGGCTTGAGCGAGCGACGCATCCTGGATCTTCCGCTGCATTGGCGGCTCCCGAGGTTGCCGAAGCCGAGAACGAACTCCGTCACGTCACCGGGCGATTCGAGGAAGCGCGACACCAGTGGTTTCGCGACACCCTAGAGGTTCGGGAGTATGGAGCGAAGTTTTTGGATGAAGCAGCAGAACGGATCATCGAGCATTGGCGGACACAAGGCGCTCCGTCTGTGGTCGACTGGCAAATGTTCGAAGCCATAGCAACTGCGGTTGCCGCCGAAAAGGCAAGCGGCATTCGAGTGATGTTCGAAGACCTTGCGCGTGATCTGGCGGGTGCCCTGAGGAGCGTCTCGAATCTCTTGGGGGAGGATAGCGCTATAGCAGCGGAGGAACTAACCGGGCTCGTCAAGGAGATGCCCAGGATCGACATCGGCTCCGGCGAACTGGAACTGCGGCAACCGTGGGTGGCGAGTCTGAGCAGACCACTAGCCAAGTGGAAAATCGAAGGCCAGCTACGGGAGCAAGTAGGCGAACGCATCAACCAGGCGTTTGCCACATTCGGCAGCATTCTGGATGCCTGGAGCAAACGCACGTCGGAGGAATTGAGGTCGCGGTTCAGTAGCTACGCCGACGCGCTACGCGCCCAGCTCGCGCTTTTATCTCAAGTGGGTATTGAGGGCGCTGATGCCCCGGCGATTCGTACGGCGCTACAAGAACTTGAGACGCCGGAGGCGCTGTCTCTGGAGGCTGAACCATGAGAGCTTACATACGACCAGCGGAATTCCTACTGTACGTCGGTGCTTGCAAGAACGATATTCAACAAAAGTCAGCCCCCCACCCCGCTTTGCTAGGCGGCGAAGTGCCGCCGGATATCGAGCTGGGTTTAGCCTTCGTAGCAGCCGCTTGTTTCTCCTAACCATCTGTGGTTCAATCATACTGGTAATGGAGTTTGCCTCACCCGGCCTCTCCGGGGCAACCGCCGTAGCGTCACACGGCTGATAACTCCTCCCTTTTCGTGGAGCTTATGCGCCTGCAAACGGGAGGATCGCTAGAACGGCATCGGTCACGGCGCCGTTCCTTCCTAAGCGGCGGCCATTTCAACCATAAGCGTCTGGGGCTGCCATGACCCAAACCATTGCCTTTAACGTTCTCCAGATTGTTTTTGTCCTCGTCTTTGCGCCATTGTATAGCGGCGTTCTTTCGAGATTCAAAGAGATCGTGCAAAGCAGACGCGGGCCCAGCATTTTCCAGCCCTATCGCGATCTCTGGAAACTGTTTCATAAAGACCAGGTTCTGTCGGAGGAAACCAGTTGGATTTACCGGTTCACTCCGTACCTAGTTTTTATCATCCCGATTTTTGTGACCACGCTCATCCCAGTGCTCACGAATTTTCCTCTTGCGTTTGCTTTCATGGGCGACATGCTGGCAGGGGGATTTTTCCTGGGGTTGGGTGGCTTCTTTGCGGCCTTGGCTGCCGTCGATACGGGAAACCAGTATGGGCCGATGGGCGCCAGCAGAACACGCATGGTGGGCTTTCTGGCCGAGCCGGTCTTCATGATCGTATTCTTCACGGTCTCATTCGTGGCTCAATCCACGATCCCCTATATCGTTCAGCAGAAGTGGGTTGCGGGCGTGGGTGCGTTTTTTTCGCCCGCCCACATTCTTCTTCTGATGGCCTTTCTCATGCTGATCCTGGCCGAGGGCGGCAAGATTCCAGTCGATAATCCCACGGGCCACTTCGAGCTGGCAATGATCGACGAATCGAAAGGCCTCGAGTTTTCCGGACGCGGCGCGGCGCTCATGAAATGGGGCGGTCAGATGAAATTTCTCGTGCTGACTTGCATTTTTCTGAACGTGCTGGTCGCGCCCTGGGGCTTGGCCAGCCCGCAACCGCTCTCAGACATCGGGTTAGCCATTCCACTCATTCTCATCAAGATCCTGATTTTTGCGATCGTACTGGTTGTCATTGAAACGTCGCTTGCGAAATTACGCTTGTTCCGGATCAGCGAATTTCTGGGAGCGGCATTCATTACTGCTGTGGCGGCGATGGTCGCCGGCATTTTTCCGGGAGCCTAGAGATGACAGGCATCCACTCGATACCCGAAGCGCTGAACGCTCTCAGCGCGGGCCTGGTTCTGATCGCCGCCTTCGCCATGGTTGCTACCCGGCAAGTCCAGGGGGTGGTGCGTTATTTCGTCATAGAATCCTTGCTACTGTCGGCGTCCTGTTTCTTGCTCGGATATGGCCGCG
>JASHQT010000321.1 GCA_030039005.1 Bryobacteraceae bacterium | reverse complement strand
GGCAGAATCGACGCTTTGTTGAATATTGCGGGCGCGGTGCCGCAGATCGATTTGTTCGAGATGACCGACGCGCAGTGGCAAGACGGCTTCGCGCTGAAGCTGCACGGTGCGCGGCGGGTGACCATCCGAGCCTGGGATGCCCTGAAGGCCTCTAACGGCGCGGTGGTGCTGATTTCCGGCAGCGCGGCGCTTGACCCGAAACCGGGCTTCGCCGCCGTAGCCGCGGTCAACGCTGCCATCATCGCGCTGGCGAAGGCTTTCGCCGAGCAAGGCATCAAGGATGGGGTTCAGGTGAACAGCGTCATTCCGGGGCCGGTGATGACGGGCCGCCGCCGGTCTTTTCTCGACAAATGGGCCCCCGCGCACGGAATGAGCGCGGAAGAGGCCACCAGGCACTTTCCGCAAGAGGCGGGTATTGCCCGCTACGGAGAACCGGAGGAGATTGCCGGCCTCATGGCCTATCTGGTTTCCAAAGAGGCTCGTTGGCTGACAGGTGCTTCCGTTCGTATGGACGGCGGCGAAATCAAAGGCATTTAACAAAAGGAGAAACGATCATGTTTGGCAAAATTCAGAACGGAATTGCAATCGCGCTGCTTACGTCCGTCATGGGACTCGCTCAGCAGAAGGCCGAACCGTTGGAGACTGGCACATTCCATGGCAAAGTGCACAGCACTTCCGGGCGCGCCACCATCTACAAGGAGTCCAATGGACGGCTGGTCCTGCGGCTGACGAACTTCAAGACGTCCAATGGCCCGGACGTGCACGTCGTATTGATCGCGGCAAAGGACGCGGGCGACGACGCGAATTTTCTCAAGAGCAGCACCGCAAGGATCGAGCTCGGTCTACTGAAGGGAAATGAAGGGGATCAAAACTACGACATCCCCGCGGGAACGGATCTGAAGAAGTTTCAAACCGTCTCCATTTACTGCGAACGCTTCAATGCCAACTTCGGCGCGGCGCCGCTTGAGAATTTCTAACTTATGACCACTCACGCAGGCGCTCGGCTCTTAGGGCGGAGATGGATACTGGCCGCGATTGGCCTACCGGTTCTTGTTGCACTCTGGTGGGCCTTCCGGCCGGAGAAACTCTGGGTAAACCAGAAAGTCAACGAGCCTGCCCCCTTCGATACGGGTGGCAGTCCTCAGCCGATCCTTACGGGACGGTTTCAGGGTGAAGCGCAGCCGACCAGCGGCCGCGCCACGATCTATAAGGAAGCGGGCGGCAAGGAATATCTTCGTCTGAGCGATTTCAACACCGCTGGCGGCTTGGATGTGCACATCCTCCTGGCTCAAGAAGGGGCTCCTCATAGCATCGATCTCGGGCCATTAAAGGGCAATGAGGGGAATGAGAATTACGATTTGCCGCCAACCACTAATCCTGACCAATACGATGCGGTGGTCGTTTACGGCGAGCGCGTTCACAGCGTGCTGGGCTCGGCGAAGCTGGAACCCTTCTGACGAACGGCGCGAATCCGGTTCGGGCGGCGCCGTCAGGTCGCGGCGGATAAACTGAAGCTATGCGCCTCCGGCTCTTCCTGGCGACGATGTGGATCGCCACCGCAACGGGTGCCGGCTTAATCGACTGGCACGCGGCAGGCGAAGCCTGGTGGGCGCACGTGCGGTTCCTCGCCGACGATAAACTGGAAGGCCGCGACGTCGGCACCCAGGGCTACGAAGCCGCCGCTGATTACGTGGCCGCGCAGTTCGAGCAAGCTGGCCTTGCGCCGGGCGCCGGGGCCAGCTATTCGCAGCCGGTCGCGTTGATCAAGGCCACTCTGGACGAACCGCAGTCGCGGATCGATCTGGTGAGAAACGGGAATGTGCTGCGGGCCGGGCTTGGCAACGACGTGCTGTTGCGTTGGTCTAGCGCGCCGGCGCCCGATGTGGACGCGCCGCTGGTCTTCGCCGGATACGGGCTCCGCATCCCGGAGGCCGGCTACAACGATCTTGCAAGCCCGGCGTTACGCGGCGCCATCGCGGTCTACATCGCGGGAGGGCCGTCGGATATTTCGGGCGATCTGCGCGCGCATTATTCTTCGGCCGAGGAACGCGCCCGTGCGTTTCACGCGGCCGGCGTGGTGGGCAGCATCAATATTCCCGATCCGCGCAGCATGGAAGTGCCGTGGGAGCGCATGAGCGCCAATCGTCTGCAGGAGCGGATGTCGCTCGACGATCCGGCGTTCTCGGGCCGCGTGGGGATGTTCGCCGCTACCTGGAATCCGGAGAAAGCGGAGGAGCTGTTTGCGGGCTCCGGCCACACCTTCGCCGAGATCTTGGATGCCGCCGATCGTCACCGGCCGCTTCCACATTTTGTTCTGGCGGTTCAAGCGCGCGCCCATACCGCGACGGTTACGGAAAGAGTCGAGTCGCGAAATATTATCGGTCTGCGGCCGGGGACCGACCCCATGCTTCGTAATGAATATGTGATCGTCTCGGCGCATCTGGATCATCTGGGCGTCGGCCGGCCGGTGAACGGCGACGCGATTTTCAACGGCGCCATGGACGACGCGTCAGGCGTGGCGTCGCTGATCGAGATCGCGCGCTCGCTCCAGGCGAGCAACGTAAAAACCAAACGCTCGGTCATTTTTCTCGCCGTGACCGGGGAAGAGAAGGGCGAGCTCGGGTCTATCTATTTCGCGCAGCGGCCGACCGTCGACGGCCGTACCGTCGCCGATCTCAATATGGACATGTTTCTGCCGCTGTTTCCGCTGCATTACCTGGAGGTCCAGGGACTGAACGAATCGACGCTCGGCGACGATATCCGGGCGGTGGCGGCCGCGGCGGGTGTAGAGGTGCAAGCCGACAAAGAGCCCGACGCCAATCGGTTCATTCGCAGCGATCAGTACAGTTTCGTGAAGAAAGGCGTGCCCGCGCTCGCGTTCAAGTTCGGCTGGATTCCGGGCAGTCCCGAGGAGAAGGCTTTCCGTAGTTGGTATAGCACGCGTTATCACGCTGTTTCGGACGACACGAATCAGCCCGTGGATCTGGAAGCCGCGGCGCAATTCAACAGCATCCTGACCGGACTGATCGAACGCGTAGCCGATGCCGAGCAAGCGCCCGAGTGGAAGCCGGACAG
>JASHQT010000028.1 GCA_030039005.1 Bryobacteraceae bacterium | reverse complement strand
AAGGTGAAGGTGCAGGTGCGGCGGTCACTATCGAGCAAGATTCCGTCGCAGTTGATCGACGGCGACTTGGAGCTGGGCGTCATCAGCTACGACCCCGAAGACGAGCGGCTGAATTCGATGGTGATTTACACTGATCATCTCGCGTTCGTGGTTTCGCCGCAGCACCGCTTTGCGACGCGCGGGCAGGTGTCGATCGCGGAGCTGGGGATGGAAACATTTATCGCTCACAATGTCTTGTCGCCGTATCGCGACGTGGTGCTGAAGGAGTTCCAGCGGCACAAGGTGCAGCTCAACATGGATGTTGAGATGCCGACTGTGGAGACCATTCGCAGGATGGTCCAGCGTAATGAGGGCGTGGCGTTTCTGCCGCACATGTGCGTGGAGCAGGATGTGGAGCAGGATGCGCTGCGCGAGATCCGGGTGAAGGAGCTGGCTGTCGATCGCAAGATCCGGCTGGTGAGTCCGGCGAAGCGGAGCTTGAGCCACGCGGCGAAAGCGTTTTTGGAGTTGGTGCGGGGAGGGTAGAACTCGGCTCAGTTGACGTTGCGGCAGGGGGTTGCGACGAGGTCCTTCCATTGGTTTCGATACGGCCTATCGTCGGTGAGATTGTTATCAATCCACTCCCACATCGCGCTCTCATAAATGCCAATACCGACCCACCAGATGGGATCCTTTGACTGATTGTCGTGAGCTGGCCAGACTGCGGCAGCATAGCGCGTCCACTGTGAAGCTCGGTCCTCCAGGATATCCTTGAACCGGGCAATATCTTGCAACTCTTTGGTTGCCGATCCTGGTTCGGATGTTCTGTACATCAGCAAAGCGGGAAAGTTTCGCCTTAATGGGCTAGTATCGGTTGCAGCCGCCGTGCAGACCAGTTGTTCAAGATCAGGGCGATGACGAATCCGCGCGAAGCGCGGAAGCCCGGCGTCTTTGCGGATAGATTCGAACATCTGGGCCACGCGGCCTTCGTATTGTTTGCGAAGCTTCGCGTCGTTGGCGGCGAACTGCGCAGGCCCTGACTGGCACAAAGCGGAGCCGGTAAATGCGCCAAAGAGGGCGAGTGCAACGAGAATTTCATGCCAAGCCATCATCTGCCCTCCCCGACTTTAGCAGGTTTTTTCGGCAATTATGGACGGTGTGGGCCGCTTTATTTTCCACTCGTCAGCAACCTGTCGTAATCGGCGTGCGTTCCGATCGAGAACCATATCAAAACGTTGCCGTCTCGGACGGCAAGCGCCCGGTAGAAGTGCGAAACGCGAACCGGCCAGAATTTTCCAACCTGTTTGAAGTGTAATGACGGATGCCAGGGATCGCGGGAGAACAACGTGTACTGCTTAGCGGCGAGAATCTGAATATCCTCCGGGAGAAGATCGTAATGCTCCCAGAAGGCGGGGACCGCCCGCGAGCGGAAGGTCACGAACGAGCACGGCGGCGTTTCGCCGGGCCTTCTTCCAGAGGCCGTGCCTTACCTTCCGCGATTTCACGACGGATTCGCTGCTCGAAGGCTTCGCCGCGACCGCCGCGAGCGAAATCGCGCTCGATCTGGGCATCCCAGGCGGCTTCTTCCATCTCCTCGAACCACCCGGCGAGCTCGCGCCGCTCGGTCTCGGGGAGATGCTGGATCGCTTCCTTAATGGCGTCGAGCGTCATACGTCTACAAAGTAGCACGCAGGGGCGCGAATAATTGCTCGGGAGGCCCTTCTTACAATTCGCCGGGCGCGCCGCGCTCGACGAGTTCAATGAGCACGCGATCTACTCCGACTAGCCAAGCGATCTTGCGACCGGGGAAAGCTGTAGCCGGGACGGGCTCGCAGATCGGAACAAGCCCTTCACCGCAAAGCTTGGTGAAGTCGTCCTCAATATGCTCGGTACCGTAGCAAAGGTGGTGCAGGCCTTCGCCCTTCCGCAGAGCGTTGGCCAGTTTGCTTTCCGGGCCGTCCGGGGAGACCAGCTCCAGATAAGTCGCCTGCCCGGGTAATCGCAGAAACTGTACGAAAGCGGTTTGTAAGCGGTCGTGGATGATCTCGCTGCGGATCTCGTATCCGAAACGGCGCGTGTAGAAGGCGCACTTTTCAGCAATGTCGCTGACGAGGACACCGACGTGATGGAGGCCCAGCGTCACACACGAGCTCCGGACGAGAAATCGAGTCTGAAAATTATCTGAAGTTTCAGGTGTGGTTCGAGGAATCTTTTGGCCAATCCTTCAATCAAATTACAATATAACAACGTTACTCGCATGGGGGCAACCGGGAGCGTTAGGGGAAATACTGTACCGGTAGGCGAATTGGTCTTAGGGCCGTAGGTATGCAGCTAACGGATAAACTGAACGGTAACGCGCAGGCCGACCGGCAGCGCAGTGGCCTGATTCAGATCCGCGGTCACTTCCAGGATGTCACGGTCGGCCTTCTGCGCCGGATCGCCGGTCTCCACCGATTTGCGGCCCATCACATCGGATAGACGCGTGACCACGCCGGAGAACGTCCGGCGCCCGAAGGCATCGGCCGAGACCAGCAGCTTCTGGCCGACGTGAACCTTCGCGATATCGTCTTCGTCCACCTCGGCGCGGACGCGGCGGCCGGATACATCGGCCAGGGTGAACAGCGGGCGCGGCGAAACCAGGCTGAAAGATTCTCCCGCGCGCAGAAGAACGCGCAGCACGGTGCCATCGATGGGCGCCCGTACGGTGCACTTGTCCAATTTATCTTGCGCCAATTTGATTTCCGATTCCGCCGCGCTGAGATTGGCGTCGGCGCGGGCCAGATCCTCGGGCAATGGACCGGCATTCACCAACTCCTGGTTGCGTTGCGCCTGCGCGTATTGCGCCTGGGCGACTTCGTGGTCGCGCTGCGCCTCCTCGAAGGACTGGCGCGAGACCTCCTGCGCGGCATAGAGCTTTGATATGCGCGCAAGCTGCGCCGTAGCCTGATCCAGAACGGCCTTCGCCGCCGCGGTTTTTTGAGCCGCTGCTTCGCGCTCCTCCGGACGGCTGCCTCTCTCTAAGCGCACCCGCGCTTCCTGCAAGCTGTCGCGATTGGCGGTCGCCACCTGGAGCGAGGATTGCAGATCGTCGCAGGCCAGTTCTGCCAGCACCGCGCCGCGCTTGACGACCTGACCCTCGCTCACGCGAATGGAGCGGATCAAGCCATCGATGGCGGCGCCCACGTTTACCAGATCGGAGCGGGCTTCAATGCGGCCCGGCGAAGCGAGAACGACAGCCGGCGCTTTGTCGCGCACGAGCGGCGCGCGTGTTTCCACGCCGGTATTGGCCGAGGCCCGGTTCCGGGAGAAAAGCGAGTAAACGGCAACCACGGCCACCAGCACGCTGAGGAATGCGGTGGCAAGCTGCGCGAGTTTCTTGGGGGATCTGACTTTCATGGATCAATTTCTCCTGTCTTCGATCACGCGCCCGTCTTCAAGCCCGATAACCCGGTCGGCGAAGGGGGTCCAGCGCGGATCGTGCGAGACGACGACTACGGTGTGTTTGCGATCGGCGGCAAGTTTTCGCAGGATTTCGCAAATTTGCCGCCCGGAAGCCGCGTCGAGCGACGCGGTGGGTTCATCCGCTAATAAAATTCCAGGGTTCGAGATCAGTGCGCGCGCGATCGCGACTCTTTGCTTTTCGCCTCCGCTAAGCTCATCCGGTCTCAGATACAGCTTGTGTTCCAGGCCCAGTTCGGCCAGCAGATCCAAGGCCGCCTGCCGGCTCTTGCTTCTTGCCACGCCCACGATGTCGGACTTGAGAACCACGTTTTCGAGCGCGGACAAGGAATGAAACAGGCGGAACGCTTGGAAAATGAAACCGATCTCCCGGCGGCGCAGCTCGGCTTTCTCCTGCGCGCTGCACGAACCCGTGTCGACCCCTTGCACGAAGACTGACCCCGCATCGGGAGTCATCAGGCACCCGAGCAACGAAAGCAGTGTGGTTTTCCCGCTGCCGGAGGGTCCCATTACCAGCGTCAATGTGGCGGGAGCAAACTGCAAGGAGACGCCACTCAAGGCTTGCACACGAGCGCCGGCCGATCCGAACGAGACGCTCGCATTTTCCACGGCTAATGAATGTTCAGGCACGAAACACCTTGGCCGGCTCCACGGTAATGGCGGCCTTCACCGAGAGAATGGAAGCCAGAACGCACATGGCGAGAGCGGGAATAATGACGCCGGCGGGAAGCCACCAGGGCGTGGAGATCCAGGGAATGTGCGGCCGGGCGGCCCCGATCAGCGGGTTGGCGGCGATGACGCCCGCCAGATAACCACCCAATCCCGCGAGAAAAGCCTGCGCGACGATGACGCGCACGATGTACCCGGACCTGGCTCCGAGCGCCTTGAGAGTGGCGAACTCCTCGATGTGTTCCATAGTGGACGAGTAGATCGCCTGTGAGACGATGGCGAGTCCGACAAAGAAGCCCAGCACTCCCGCGGCCAGGATCGCGCCGCCCGCGCCGGTTTGCGAGGCCCAATAAATCTGCGCCCGCCGGCCGAATTCCTGGCGCGTGGAGACCACCACATCGGGCAGCCGGGCCTGGAGCCGGCGCTTCACATTTTCGATGGAGAAGCCCGGCGCGACGCGCACCAGGATGAACATGGTCTCGTCCGGCCGCAGATTCAAGTAGCGCGAGGCATCGGTGTACGAAGTGAAAACGTACGGACTGCCCAGGAACGAGCTGAATCCCGACGTTCTGCCCACCACGCGAGCGCGTTGATCGTTGATCTCTACTTCCAGGGGCAGGTTGCGCGCGATGTCGAGCATTTGGGCGTTGCTCGAGTCCACTACCAGCGAGTCGGGTGTCATGGCCACAGCGCTGCTCGTGAGGGAAGGGATCGGCAGGCGCGCGCCGCTCGCGGCCTCGGCGCCGACCAGGGCTACCTGCTGCTGGCTGCCGTCAATTTTTCGGAACTGCACCAGGCTGGTGCAGATGCGGCTGGTGGAGACGACGCCGGGCACGCCGCGCGCCAGATCGGCAAAACGGCGCTCAATGGGAACGGCGAACTCGAAACATTGCACGCCGCGGCCGGTGATCCAAAGATCGGCGGCGGTGGAATCGATAATCTTCGAAGCGGCGCGCAAAAACCCCAGCAGAATGCTGCCCTGAAAGATCATCAGAAAAACTGCGCAGGTAATGCCGAGCACCGTGACCGCAAAGCGCATGCGATCGTGCGTGATGTTGTACCAGGCGAGCCTCATGGTCGCTCACGCCGTAGTTTGGGAAAGCCGCTCTCTTCCGCTCGAAAATAGCTTGAGAGGATTGGGAACCAACAGCCCGGTGCGGGCGCGATATCTCACGTAAGACTCGGCTAGAGGGCTGCGCATAAATTTTTTTTCTTCCTGGCGCGCCGCCGCCAGGTAAATTACCAGCATCACTGCAACGGTCGGCGCCAGCCACAGGCGCGCGGTGACCACCCATCCGGCCAGCCAGCACAGCAGATAGGAGCAGTACAAGGGATGCCGGACCAGCTTATACGGACCGTGAGCCACCAGATGTGCGGGCAGGTCCGGCGAAAAGGCGGCCGACAAAGGCCGGCCCAGGCTCGCGCGGATGGCCCACCAGAAAAGTCCCAATGCGGCGAGATACAACACGACTCCAGCGCTCCCGCGCCCTAGCGAAATTCCCCATGTGGTCGCGATGGCCGCGATGTGCAGCAGCCCGAAAACAATGCCGCAATACTGGATCGCCTGCATGCCTCCAGTCAGGCCCGCCGGCTGCACGAAGAACCGGCGCATGGCCCAGGCGAAACTCGCCAGGCAGCTGGCGAGAAGGCTGCCGGCAATGATCTGCCCGGCGTGTATCATGCCACTTCCTCAATCGCCTCCGCGTCGAACTCCGGCTCGCCGGCAGCCCCGGTGTCCGCGGTCTCCCGGCAGATGACGCGCACATCTTCGAGCCGCGTACGGCAGGCGTCCATCCAATGCCGGTAACGCGGATTGGGCCGCGAGGAATCGAAACGCAACACCTCCATGTGGCAGCAATAATGCGTGTCGAAGAACGAAGGCAGTTCCACTCCGCGGCTTCGCAGCGGTTGCCCGCCGATACGCTTCAGAATTGCCGCCGAACAGCGGCGCGTGCTGGCGGTGGTGATCCCCATCGCCCCGCCGCACAACTGAGCAAAGGCATAAGCGCTGGCGATCATCCGGAGCGCTTCGGTGGTACAGCGCATCGCTTCGGAGATAACCCAGCCTCCGAGCTCCACGTAGGACCATCCTCGCCGCCGGGCTTGCCGGAGATCGGCTTCCACGGCACTGCGCAACGGAGCGCCCCAATCTTCCGACTGAGCCAGCGTGGAATCGCAGATCGATAAGTCTTCAAACCTGGCGTCGCTTGCATGCGCGTGATACCTCATGCAGGCCGCCACTCGTCCATGGGCGTCCAATGTCAGCAGGTGCCAGCTATGCCGATCAGCCGGTTGCACGTGACGACCGTCAGGCGAGAGTTCCGAGGCGGGGATGGCGTTCTCCTGAACTGCGATTTTGCCCCGGAGTCTCTGAGCCTCAGCCAGCCGCGCTTCATGGCCGGCCGTATCGGTCACTACATTCGCGAATATGCTAGGGGTGAAGTAACCTGGGGAAAGTAAAAGGCTTCTCCTTTCGGCGCCGGAGCCATGCAGTGAATGCAGTCTCATCTAATAGGACCTCGAATAGACACTCCTGCCATGAGGAGCGAGGGGTATAACAGTGGGGCCCCGCCTAGAGTGGGGCGTAGTTCGGCCCGAAAGCTACTCCGGGAGTGGTGCCGCGAACCAACCTTCGCCGGACCGCGCCAGCGAGTGCTAGGAAAAAAACTTTAAGGGCGATAGTACCACCGTTACTGAAGTAATGCAAGAGAAAAAACCGCTCAATACGCAATTTGTGCCGTTTGATTCTCATTTATTGCGCTTAAATGATCGACTGTGAGGTATATGTTACTTGAACGTGATACGGCTGCCGTTTTCAGTACGGGTAGATTTCCGAAGCGTCGGGGAAGTTCAAGTTGGCGCCAAAAAAAACCGGGCTGCCGAAGCAGCCCGGTTCTTGGGGAGTCAGGTATGAAGATGCGGCGCGTTAGCCTTGCACCTTCTTTCGCCGTTTGAGGAACGCCAGGCCCATCAGCAGACTCGCTGCGGCCAGGAGTGAAGTGGTGCTTGGCTCAGGAACCGCACTCTTGGAGTTCGTCGTGCTCGTGAAAGAACCCGAGTACGTGGTGGAGAAACTCGCTCCAGCGGTGGTAGCGAACGTTGTCACCAAACTCTCTGGAGTCTGGTCCGGGATGGTCGCGCTGAAAGAACCGGAAAGTGTGCCGGTTGTGCCGCCGTCGGTGAGCGTGCCGGATGTAGGCAGAACGGCGTCGGTACCCTCGTTAGGCCCCGTCCCGGCGGTCGCGCTTTCGGTCCCCGGGCCGGTGTAGGTCAGAATAATCGGCGAGGTCCCGCCGGGCAGTGCTGCGGAACAGGATTCGCCGGTGGTCAAACCGTCGCAGTCGGTGTTCGAACTGCCCGGGCCGAAGGCGGTGATGCTACCGCTGACGCTTGGCGTATCGGGAAAAGTGATCGCCGTCGGTAAACCGCCTACTTCCGAGATGGTGTTGCCACCGTTAATATCCACCGGTTGTCCAGCGCTGACGCCCGGGATCGTGGTTCCCACGCCGACCGATGTCGAACTGCCCGCCGGCGAAGTGTTGTTCTCATTGAAAGTGATGCTGGTCGCGGTTACCGTTACCGTTCCTGTGCCCCCGAGATTTAAAGTATCGGTGACGCTTGCGAATGACGGCGTAGCCGTCAGTAGGATGAGACCCAAACCGGACCCCATCAAAGTGTGCGCGAAAAATTTCATTGGCCCTCCTGGCTGAACATGTGACATACATCTGGTGCTCTTACGCCGAAATGCCCGCAGAGCTGATCCTAAAGTGCTACCTCGAAGCTCCGAAGAGCGACGTACCGTCGCGCTTCGATTCATCGCTCTGGCAGCATAATATCCCGGAAAAGCCGTCTCTTAAAGTGAGAGCCACGCGTAACTCGTACCAGGAATCACGGTAAACTTCCCTATTGTTTTGTTATGAAACAATTCGCCACGCACGCGGTCTAACCCGAGTATGAAACGCGCCGGGTGGGTGGGGATTCTTGTATTTTTTCAACTCGCGTGCAGTAAGTCGCCTCAGTCCTACGTGGCGCGGGGCGACCGGCTACGGACGGCGGGCAAGTATGCCGGCGCGGAGATCGAATACCGCAACAGCGTCGCAAAGGATCCTAAATTCGCCGAGGGTTATTACCGGCTGGGCACGCTCGAGTATCAGCTCGGCCGCGGCGCCGACGCGTTGGACGATCTTCAACGAGCGGTGGACTTCGCGCCCTCTAATGACGCCTATGGCGTCGAGCTGGCCAGCGTCGCGATTGAGGCCTACCAGGTAATGCCCACGCGAAAAATCCTGTATGACCGAGCGGCGCGAGAGGCGGACATTCTTCTGCAGAAGGATCCGAATTCTTTCGATGGCTTACGGCTTCGCGGCGATGTCCTGGTGGTGGACCGCAAATACGATGAAGCCCTGCGGAATTTTCGGCGGGCGGATGCGATTCGTCCGAACGATCCTAATGTGGTGCGTGCGCTGGCGCAGGTGTTGTTCCGGCAAAACCAGGATCGTGAAGGCGAAGAGCTGCTGAAACATTTCCTCGCGTTGCGCAAAGACTCGCAGGCCTATGCCCTCTTGGAAGAGCATTACGTGCGGACGCAACGGCCGGGGGCCGCGGAATCTCTGCTCGGTGCCGAGATCGCCGCTCGTCCCAAGGACGCGCATCCTCGCCTCGAGTTGGCCAATCTGTACCGCACCGCTGGGCGCAATCGGGAGATGTCCCAGGAGCTAGAGAAAATCCTGGACGATCATTCGGATTTCCCGGACGGCCATGCTGCGGTGGGCGATTTCTACGCGGGCTATCACGAATGGGACGCCGCGCTGGCTCAATATCGGGCCGGAATGCAGCATGCGGCGTCTAAGGATCTCTACCTCGGGAGAATGGAGCGCGCCTTGGAGGCGCTGGGCCAACGCGAGGAAGCCATTGCCGAACTGAACGAGATGTTAAAGGCCAAGCCTAACGATCCCGTGGCGCGCTTCGAGCGCGCCGTGCTGCTGCGGGAGAGCCAGAACCCCCACGAGCACAACGCGGCGGGGACGGAGTTGAAGGCGCTCGCGGCACAATACCCGAACAACGAGGCGGTCCAATATAACCTGGCGCTATGGTATTGGGATCACGCTGATGCGCCGGCGGCCTGGCAAGCGGCGCGAAAGAGTGCCCAACTGCGCAACGATTACGTCCTTCCGCGCCTGCTCGAAGCGCAGATCGCCCAGAGCTCGCAGCAATATTCCGTGGCGCTCGAGTCGGCGAACGAAGCGCTGGCGCTCGATCCGAACAACTTCGACGCCCGGCTGCTGCGTGCGGCGGCCCTGGTGGGAAACAAATCCTATCGTGAGGCTGAGAGCGAGTTGCGCGTTGTATCCAAGCAACAGGCCAATTCCAAGGAAGTGGACTTGGTGTCAGCGGCGCTGGCCGCCGGCGAGAAGGATTATGCCCAGGCCGAGACGCTATACCGTCGCTTGTATCAGCCAGGTTCCACGGATTTGCGCCCGCTACGGGGGCTGCTGGAACTGTGCGCCGTCGAGCACCAGCCGGAGAAGGCGCGAGCGCTGCTGGAAAACGAGATCAAATTGCGCCCCGATTCCCGCCCGCTGCGCGTGATGCTGGCATCGGTGGCCGTCGAGGAAGGTAGGTTCGACCTAGCCAGCCAGCAATATCGCTGGATGGAATCGAAGGATCCCCAATCGGCGCAGCCCTATCTCTCGCTCGGCGAGCTATATCAAAAGCAAGGCGACACCAAGGACGCGTTGGCTAGCTATGAAAAGGCCGCGGCGCTGGCGCAGGGCGACACGAATATATTGGGCGCAATTGCGATTTTCGAAAGCGATCATGGGCAGGTCCAGCAGGCCATACCGATGCTCAAAAAAGAGCTTGCGCTCGACCCCAACAACTACGTGGCGATGAATAATCTGGCGTTCGATCTGGCTGAAACCGGGACGGATCTCGACCAGGCGCTGAGTCTGTCTCAGAACGTGATCAGAAAGTTCCCTGCGAGTCCGGCCGCGCTCGATACCTTGGGCTGGTTGTACGTCAAACGCGGGTTGAACCGGCCTGCTATCCAGGTGCTTCGCGCATTGGTAGCGAAGCACCCGAATGAGCCGCTGTTCCGCTATCATCTAGCCGTCGCATTGTTGCAAGACAAGCAGACCGGCGATGCCAAACACGAATTGATGGCCGCACTGGAGACGCACCCGACGAAGGATCTCTCCAGCAGGATTCAGGAGAGCCTTTCGCAGGCGCGGTAGAACTAGAATTTTTCCGGCGCCTGAAACAAAGAGCGCTCGCCACGGTCCAACAGAAGAGTCAACACCCTCTAGGTGGAAGCCGGAGAAATTCCCGATGCAAGGCTGTTACTTGGTTACCATTCCGGCTTCCATTTTGTTCCAGAAAATCGATTTAATAACTCTCAGTAACTGCGCTTTAAGAAGTAACTCTCAGTAAACTGCGAGTTAAAAATCCGTTACGCGGTGGAATGCCCCGGTTGATTAGCGCCAATGGCCTTCTACCAACACCCATCCGCCGTGCCGTTTGACCCAGCGATGTGCCACCCACTTGGCATGCGGGCGCGGAGGGAGTTCCCATCGGCCTGGGACCCAGACGTACGCTCTGCCGTCCCAGCGGTGATACCCGGCAATCCACACATAACCGTGTCCCGGCGCGACACCCCGTACTTCCGCCACCGCATGCGGCGGCGCCACCCGCACCACAACCTCCTGGCCGAATGCGCCGAACGTCAAAAGCCCCGCAAAAACAAATCCTATCAATCGTGTCTTTAGCATCGAGCAATCCCTTTCGTAAATATGGTACCTCTCAGCCCCTTCAGACGCGCTTCGGCGTCCTTCGGATTACGTCCTGTAACATGAATCTTCCTCAACCTTGCCTGTATCTGCCGTGCACGTGATATGATCTCCAGCTAGCCCACAGAGGCGCAGGCGCACCTCCATACGGAAAAGTAAGCTCGCCCGGTCTTCGTTGTGGGAGACTGACTTAAGAAGCGCGAAGGGTGCGGCGCGCACCACAAGGCAGGACAGGAACTGTTTCGCGCCGCGCTCCGTTTTGCGCGGGTTGCTCAAAGATCCAAGGAGATCCTCCATGCGAACTCTGTTTGGGATGCTTATCTTGACCCTAGCCGGGGTCCTCGTCGCGTTGCCGGCTTCCACCGCCGACGGCCCGCTTCCGTGGGCCTACGCCATCTCGCCCGCTCCACCGGCCGGCGCCGCGCCCGCCGCTCAGCCCGCTCCTGACACCAGCCTGAAACATCTCGACGGTAGCACGGCTGAATTCACGCGCGCGCAAATCTCGAACCGCTTCGGTCCGGGCGACTGGTTTCCGGGCGACCACCCCAGCATGCCGGACGTCGTCGCGCACGGCAAACAGCCCGAGGTGTGGGCGTGCGGCCTGTGCCATTATCCCAACGGCAAGGGCCGGCCCGAAAACGCCGGGGTCGCGGGGCTGCCGGTGGACTATTTCATACAGCAGATGCACGATTTTCGCGACGGCCTGCGCAAGAGCTCCGAGCCGCGCAAAGCCAACACCAACTTCATGATCACCTACGCCAAGAACATGAGCGAGGACGAGATCAAAGCCGCGGCCGTTTATTTCGGGTCGATGAAGTGGACGCCCTGGATTCAGGTGGAAGAAACCAATATGGTGCCGAAGACGCGCCTGGCGGGCGGCATGTTCCTCACGCTGGAAGGCAATGAAAAGGAGCCGCTCGGCAAGCGCATCATCGAAACGCCGGTGAACGCCGAAGGTACCGAGGTGCTGCGCAACCCGCACTCGGGATTCATCGCCTACGTGCCGCCGGGCAGCATTAAGCGCGGCGAGGCGCTGGTGACGAAGGGCGCAGGCCGAACCACGCAGTGCGCGCTTTGCCACGGAGCCGACTTGAAAGGCTTGGGGCCGGTGCCGGGCATCGCCGGGCGCTCGCCCAGCTATGTTGCGCGCCAGTTGTACGACATGCGGGAGGGTGCGCGCAACGGTACCTGGACGCAGTTGATGAAGCCCGTGGTCGCGCACCTGAGCGACGAAGACATCCTCGATATCGTCGCGTACACGGCGTCGCGTATGCCGTAAGGCGCATCGCGCTACCGCGCCTCTCGCATGGCAGCAGTGACTTGTATCCGCCCGTTTTCGCCGCACGATTGCCGGGGCTACAAATGCTGAGAAGGGGATTTGCCGTGACACCGATTGCCACGAAACAAAGTATTCTGGACGCCGCGGGATACATCTACAATTTGGACCGCGAAGTCTACTTCAAGCGCGCGGCAAAGAAAATTTTCAGCATTGACTTCATTGAAGATCATACGCCTGCCCAACTCCAACAGAGGATCCGCGAGAAGGCGGATGCAGGCAAGTGGCGATTTTATTTCAACGTGCCGCCTTCTGAGTCCGTGAAGCGCCAGATTTTGGAGGCGCTTGGCTGACGCCAGTCGCACCGTCGAGGACCGGCTGAGAGAAGAATATTTCCAGCTGCTGCCTGAGATTCGGCGGGTTGCCGGACAACTAGAATCCCCAATCAATTACCATTTGTTGTCCATAGCGAACGAACTTGAGGAGTACGAGCAGCTCCTCGTGAGGTTCAGGGTCAAGGAGTGCGAGAGCGCGGTCGACGCTTTGCGTCGTCGTCAGGAAGGCGCAAGCTTCGACAACGACCGGCCGGCCCGGTACACCCTGACGAATCTAAACGATCTGGCTGGTGTTCGAGTCCTTGTCTTTCCACGCAAACGACTAGCGGAGGTGGAGGGCGCTTTGCGCGAGATCTTTCCTTCGTGGACTGCCGATCCTGTGAAGGCTCAAGGACAGGTGCTGGCATTGAAATACCACGGAATCTCCGGAGCGAGCGAACGCATACGGGGCGAATATCAAATCGTTCCGATGCTGATCGGCCTTTTCTGGGAAGTGGAACACTCGGCTATTTACAAACCCGCTCCCCGTCTCAAGGGCGTCGTTAAATCTCTCGCCATGCAACAACGAACGAATGAAGTGTTGGAAGCGCTCAACGCGTTCGAGGACCAGTTCGAGACCCTGATTCATCTCAGACACCGTCGTCTTCTTCGCAGGCGCCGCCGCCGTCGTCGCGGGAATCGGTCTCCCGGTCTGTAGCCGTAGGTAAGTCCGGAGTAGTTCGTCATACCCTCGAAGCACCTGTCACAAATGACAGGGAACGAGATCCGGGAGACGTTTCTCGACCTTTTCGCGGGCCAAGGCCATCGCGTCGTGCGCTGCTCGTCGCTTCTGCGGGCGTCGCGGATGCCGTAAACCGCGCCGTGATGGCGACCGTCTTCCTCCCGCGACCGATTTTCTAAGCGCCGCGTTTGGCCGAATGCACTCTCGCGGCCGCAGCCGAGGCAGTCTGGCGAACTGCCTCCACCATGACGTCAATGTCTTGCTCGCTGGTCCCATAGTGGAGGATGCAGGCGCGCAGAACGAAACGGCCGCGAAGCAGCGCGCTGGTGAGAAAAGCCACGCCTTCAGACTGGACGCGTTCCATGACTTCCTTGTTCAGCGTGTTGAGCGCTTCTTCATCGCCTCGCACCGCGCCTGGACAACACCGGAAGCATACGATGGACAACTTCCCCGCCGAGCAAAGCTCCAAGTCCGGGTACGCCTGAATCCGCCGCTCCAAATAGCGTGCCAGCGCATTGTGCCGCGCAATTTGCGTCGCCAGGCCGCTTCGTCCGCTATGCGCCAACGTCGCCCAAAGTTTGAGCGCTCGAAATCCACGCGACTGCTGGAATCCGTATTCTGAAAACCAAGGCAAATTACCGATGCCTTTACCCGGTTCAGTTCGAAGATATGGCGGCACCAACGAAAAGGCATCCCGCAACGCCTCGCCGTCGCGCACGAGCACGCAGCCGCATTCTACGGGCACAGAGAGCCACTTGTGTGCGTCCAGAGTTATCGAATCCGCGCGCTCCAACCCGCGAAACAGAGGCGCGACATCAGCGTCGAGCTTTCCAACCGCTCCATAGGCGCCATCCACGTGAAGCCACATTCCGAAGCGATGGGATAGACCGGCCAACACATCCAGGGGGTCGATGGCTCCGGTATTGACTGTCCCCGCATTGCCCACGATGCAGAAAGGAACAAAGCCATTGCTCTCGTCCTGTTGAATCGCCGAGGACAGATCCTCTACTCGGATCCTATAATCCTCGTCGACCTCTATCCATCGAATTGCATCCGAACCTAATCCGAGCAGCTCGACGGACTTTTGGATGCAACTGTGGGTCTGCGCCGATGCGTACAGGCGAAAGCGACGAGCGGCGACCCCATCCCGGCGCACGTCGATTCCCAAATCGTGAAAACGCCGATGCCGCGCCGCGGCGAGCGCCGTGAGCGATGCCGTTGAACCACCGCTGACGAGCAGGCCGAAGCTCTCCTCGGTGGGAAATCCAATCAGTTCCATCAGCCAGCGGGTTACGCAGCGCTCCAGGTAGATGGCCGCGTGATCCCCGCCGGCACAACTGGGATCCATCGCTGCAGCCAGCAGTTCCACCAGCACGGCCACAGGAGCCGGTGGAGAGTTGACCCATCCAAAAAAACGCGGATGACCATTGCCCATCGGATGCGGTGCAAGGTGGTCGACGATGAAATGCATCAGCTCGTCTGCTCGAAGACCGTCGTCCGGGAGTGCCATTCCCGCGATGGCTTGCCGCTCTTCTTCCTGCATTCGCTGGAATACGGGCTTGCTGGGCAGATCACTGAGATAGTCGTTAGCCACGTCCACCACTCGATAGCCGAGCTCCCGGAACTCATCTTTGCTGAGTCGCATAAAGTCTCTTCTTGCTTCCTTGTGCTGCCCGATTCGCGCGGCGGGGCGCGGCACGGTGCCGCAATTGCTCCGGATGCCCGGTCACGTCCATTGCCAAGTAGTATTCGCAACTCTCCTTCGGATGCGGATTTTCAAACTCGTGGAGGCAATCGCCCGCGTAATAGATGCTGTCTCCCTTTTTCAGGCGATAGGTCTCGCCATCCAACGTGAGGTTAAGCAACCCGCGTTCGATGGCCACATACTCGCGCGACCCTGGATTGTGCGGCAGAAAAGCTCCCGCGTTCACGCCTGGCCCAATGGTAGTCCGCATGAACTCAAACTCGACATGCGGCAAGACAGGAGAGAGCACGCGGCGCTCCCACCCGCCAGGGTCCACGGCAACATCCTGCTCCTCGCGGCGTATCAGCACGACCCGATCCCGGCGTTCCTCGCCCAGCAGACGCGCGATCGATGTGCCAAGGCCAGTGGCGATTTGGTCGAGCACGAGCACCGAGGGGATCTTCTCGCCGCGTTCGACGGCCGAGAGCATGGAACGGCTGACCCGTGCGTTGTTGGACAGATCGTCCAAGGACAAGCCCCGTTTCTTCCGCTCGCCGCGAATTCGCTCGCCAAGGGCATCCATCCGGAGCCCGGTCGATAGTGTCGGTTCCGGATTCATCCTCTATCGAGGAATTATATCCTCAATAGAGGATTAAAGGCACCCCCCCGAGACGTTTGGAGCCTGACGATCGCCCTCGCGCCTCCCAGTGACAGCTCTCCGCTCCCTCTATCTGCCGTTTTCTCTTCGCCATTGCTGGTTGACGAAACCCGATCGCGCCCTGGCTTGTTATTCTCCAATCGATGCGCTCTTTCGGCCGCTCCCCGCCTTTCGCCTGAATTTCGCCAACTTCGGCGAAGAAAATTCACCGCGCCGCACAGTATCTCCACCACCCCAATTCATCCTGATGTGCCCCCCCGCCGGCACCTGTCACAATAGGAAGAAATGACAGGGAACGAGATCCGGGAGACGTTTCTCAACTTTTTCGCGGGCCAGGGCCATCGCGTGGTGCGCAGCTCGTCGCTGGTGCCTGCTAATGACCCCACGCTGCTGTTCGCCAACGCGGGCATGAACCAGTTCAAGGACGTTTTCACGGGCCTGGAGAAGCGCGAGTACACGCGCGCGGCGTCGTCGCAGAAGTGCGTGCGCGCGGGCGGCAAGCACAACGACCTGGACAACGTAGGCTACACGCGCCGCCACCAGACGTTCTTTGAGATGCTGGGTAATTTTTCCTTCGGCGATTATTTCAAGAAGGACGCCATCGCCTTCGCCTGGGAGCTGCTGACGCGGGATTTTGCGATTCCCAGGGACAAGCTCTACATCACGGTATTTCGCGACGACGATGACGCGGAGCTGCTGTGGCAGCAGGTGGCGGGTGTGCCGAAAGCGCGCATCTTCCGGCTGGGCGCGGCGGACAACTTCTGGCAGATGGGCGATACCGGGCCGTGCGGACCATGTTCGGAAATCTTCTACGATTTCGGGCCGGAGGCGGGAGCAGGGCGGATGCCGGATAGCCCCGGCGAGCGCTTCGTCGAAGTCTGGAACCTGGTCTTCATGCAGTTCGAGCGCTCCATCGACGGCGT
>JASHQT010000320.1 GCA_030039005.1 Bryobacteraceae bacterium | reverse complement strand
GCGTAAGCGATGTTCTCGCGAATGCTGGCGTGGAAAAGATACGGCGCCTGATCCACCAACAGAACGGCGTGGCGCAGATCGGTGAGCGGGACGTCGCGCAGATCGCGTCCGTCGATGCGAATCGCGCCCGCATCCGGGTCGTAGAACCGCACCAGGAGATCGGCGAGTGTGGATTTCCCCGCGCCGCTGGGTCCCAGAATGGCGCAGATGCCGCCGGGCGCCACGCGGAACGAAAGATCCTCGATCACGGCCTCACCCGCGTAGCCGAACGAGACCCGATCGAACTCGATCTCGCCGCGCACCCGGGTTAAAGGCGCGGCATCGGCGCGGTCGACGATCTCAGCCCGCGTGTCGAACAGTTCCCAGACGCGCGAAAGCGAAACGCCGCCGGCGACCAGATTGCTGTACAAGCTCATCAGGTTTCGCACCGGCGAAAGCAGACGCAGATGATAGGCCATGATCGCGACCAGCGAACCTACGCTGAGCGCGCCGTCGATCACCAGCTTGCCGCCGTAGAGAAACAGCGCGGCGGTGGAGAGCGTGAGAATGGTTCCCGGGACCGCGCCGGACAAAAACGACGTCAGTTGCATCCGCATCAACGCGTCCAGGAAGCTCTGGTTGTGGGCGCGGAAGCGCTCCACTTCGCGCGATTCGGCCCGCGACGCGGCGATTAAACGAATCCCGAGCAAGGTTTCCAGCAGAAAACTGCCGATGTCGGCGCTGCTCTCCCGCAGTGCGCGCACGCGCGCGGCCAGGCGATGACGGTAGTGTTCGAGCGCCCACACGCCGGCGGGCACAGCGGCCAAGCTGACCAGAAAAAGTTTAGGGCTGAGCGCGATCATGATGGCCGCGCTGCCGATGAGGAAGACGACGTTGGAGAGCACGCTCAGCAAACTATCCGCGGAGATGCGCTGGACTTCCCCAATATCGTTATTAATGCGCGACACCACGTCGCCCAGCTTCCGGCTGGCCCAAAAGCGCGGCGAGAGCGTTTGCAGGTGCCGGTAGAGCGCCAGACGCATGTCGAAGAGTACGGTCGCCGAAACGCGCACGTATTGATAGCTGGAGAGAATGTTGAGCGCGAATCCCACCACCGTGACGGCCGACATCAGCCCGCTGACCACCAGCAGCATGTGCCAATTGCGTTTCAGCAGCGCATCGTCGATGAGGAGTTTGGAGATGTACGGTTGCAGCAGGCTGAAACTGGTCGCGGCGGCCCCGGCCAGCAGCACCAGGAGCAGCCGCGGCCAATAGGGAAGCACGAAGCGCAGAGCGCGGCCGTACCCTTGGACCGGAATCGCGGACGGCGGTGCGGCGGGCTCTGGCATGGGGTCCCTTTGTTAATAGCACACGCCAAAGTGCCCGCGGATAGGGCGCATGACGATCATAAACAACTTTTATCCGTTGGATCAGGAACGAAGGTGTATGATATCCGAATAAGGTTATGAAAATCCTGCTGGCCTCGATTCTGGTTGTTCCTTTGCTGGCGCAGGCCCAGAAACCGCAAGCCGGCCCGGCGGCAACGCCGGGGCCATCGGCGTCCGAGCCCGGCATTCCGGTGACAAACCAATTGGTCATCCAGAAGTGCGGAGCCTGCCACACGCGGGACGCCAAAGGCGACATGCTGCGCATTTCCTGGGAGCGCGGCACTCCGGAAGCGTGGGAAGAGGCCATCAAGCGCATGGTGCGTCTGCGCGGCGTCAAGCTGACGCCGGAGGAAGCGCGCGCGATCCTGAAATATCTGGCGACCGATCACGGCCTGGCCCCGGAAGAGGCCAAGCCGATCCAGTACTACGCCGAGCATCGCATCCCGGACGAAACCAACATCCCCAACGACGATGTGAAAGGCGCGTGCGCCAATTGCCACGCCTTCGCTCGGCCGCTGTCCTGGCGGCGCACGGCGCAGGATTGGAAATATCTGGCCAATCTGCACGTGGCGCTGTATCCGCAAGCCGATGAGGCGTTCCGTTTGGGGCTGCACGCGGGCGGTTTCGACGAAGGCGCACGGCATCGCGAGCCGGGCGCGCCGCTGCCGGTGGATATCGCGCTGGAATACTTGAGCAAGACCGCGCCGCTTGAAACGCCGGAATGGGCGGCCTGGCGCGCTCGCATGCGGGCGCCGAAGCTGGCCGGCAAATGGATGGTGAGCGCCTACGCTCCGGGCCGCGGCCGATTTATCGGGGAGATGGAAGTGGCGCCGGTTTCGGGCAGCGATGACGAGTTCACGACGCGCGTGACGCTCACCTCGATAAAGGATGGCACCAAGATTTCGCGAACGGGGCACAGCCTGGTGTACGCGGGCTATGCCTGGCGAGGCCGATCGAAAGGAACAGCGGCTTCCAATGCCGCTCCTGGCGATCTGGAGAGCGACGCGCGCGAGGTGCTGTGGGTTTCGCCCGATCAAAACAGCGCCGAAGGCCGCTGGTTTTGGGGCGAATACCAGGAGTTCGGCTTCGACATAACGCTGCAGCGCGCCTCGGCCGACCCGACGCTGCTCGCGACCGATGTGACGATGCTCAAAACCGGGTCCCCAGGAACGCGCGTGCGCTTGATCGGCGAGAGCCTGCCGGCGCAAGTGTCCGCAGCGGATCTGGATTTCGGCACGGGCGTGACGGTGAAGCGCATCGTTTCGCATACGCCGGCCGAGATCGTGGCGGAAGTAGATACGGCGGCCGACGCGGTGCCCGGCAAGCGCGACATCGCCTTTCATCGCTCGGTGCTGCAAAGCGCGATCGCGGTGTACGACCGCATCGATTACGTGAAGGTGACGCCGGATACCGCGCTCGCTCATCTCGGCAGCGACGTGCATCCCAAGGGTTACCAGCAGTTCGAAGCGATCGCGTATCAGCGCGGCGCCGATGGCAAACCGCACACCGCCGACGACGTCGAGCTCGGGCCGATCGAGGTGAAATGGTCCGTCGAGGAATTTTATTCCAGCTACGGCGACGATGACAAGGAGTTCGTCGGCTCCCTGAGCAGCACCGGGCTGTTTACGCCCTCCTCCGATGGTCCCAATCCGCAGCGCAAATTCAGCCGCAATAATTACGGCAACGTGTGGGTGGTGGCCACGGCCAAGGACGAAAAGGACAAAGACGGACGGCCGCTGGTCGGCAAGTCGTATCTGGTGGTTTCGGTTCCAACCTATATTAAGTGGGATCAGCCGGAAGTGGGGCAATAGCAGGCCAGCGATGACCGCGACGGAAGCAGCGACGCGCACGTACCGCCTGGGCGAGTTGCATCGGTTTGACGCGCGGGGGGCGCATTTCCTGTACCTGGTGCCCGCCGGGGCGATCTTCGCGGTGGATGCAGCCGTGGGGAAGTTGATCGATTGCCTGGCGCGTGGTGCAATGCCGCATGAGCGCCTGGTGGATGCGCTCGCGGCCTCCGGCATCGGCCTCGAAGACGCCGAGGAGTTGATCGCGGAGATGGTTCACGCGAACGTGATCCTCGCCCGCGACTCGGTCTCCGAACCGCCAACTCGTCTTCCCGATGTTTTTCCCATCCAGACGCTGGTGATGAATCTCACCAACCAGTGCAACCTGGCGTGCCAATACTGCTACGAGTTCGGCGCCGACAAGGTCGCCACGCCCGAAGGCAAGCCGAAGTTCATGGACCTGGAGACGGCGAAAGCCTCGGTGGATTTTCTGCTCGCGCAGTCCGCGGGCCGGCGCTCGATTCACATCACGTTCTTCGGCGGCGAGACGTTGATGAATTTTCCGCTGCTGAAGCAGGTGGTGGCCTACGCGAGCGAGCGCGCCTCCGCCGAAGGCCGGCACATCGATTTCAGCTTGACCACCAACGCCACGCTGCTGACGCCCGCGATCATCGAGTTTCTTTCCGAGAACCGCATCGGCGTCACGGTGAGCATGGATGGGCCCAAGGAGATGCACGATCATTTGCGCGTCTTCTCCAACGGCCGCGGCAGCTACGACATCATCGAGCCCAAAGTTCGGGCCCTGATCCAAAACCATCGCACGCGTCCGATTACGGCGCGCGTCACGCTTACGGCGGGCGTCTCCGACGTCGTCAAAATCTTCCGGCATTTAAAGCAGGATCTGGGATTTCACGAAGTGGGTTTCGCGCCGGTCACTTCTTCGCCCAATCAGCTCTACACCATCGGACACCAGGGCATGGATCACGTGCTGGATCAGTTCCACGCCTTGGCGGACGAATATCTAGAATACGCGTTGCGCGGTGAAGCGCACGGTTTTTCGAACGTGAGCGACACGCTGGCCGAGCTATGCCAGGGCGTGAACAAATCGCATCCTTGTGGCGCCGGGCTCGGGCTTTTGGGCGTGGGGCCTTCCGGCGACATCGCGCCGTGCCACCGTTTCGTCGATTCCGATCAGCACGCGCTGGGAAACATCGCGACCGGCATCGACAAGGCGAAACAGTCCGATTTCCTCAAGCGCGGCCACATCGATTCCAAATACGATTGCCACACCTGCTGGGCGCGCCCGTTGTGCGCCGGCGGATGCCATCACGAAGCCTTTGTGCGCTACGGCGACACGGGCCATCCCAATCTTCACTATTGCGATTGGATTCGCGACTGGACGGATACGTGCCTGAAGATCTATGGCGCGATCGCCGCCGGGAACCCTGGATTTTTGCAGCAGTTCGCCGAAAGGAAAGCAGCATCATGAAACACATGCGACCTTTGAACCGGAAGGCAGCGCGCATCGACGATCATGTCACGGCACGGACGGAAGACGTGGTCGCGCTGCAGGACCGTCCTTCCAATCAGCCGCAGCGCCCGCACGTGCCCACCGGTTGCGCGCTCATGTTCACGCCGGGGTGGGAAGTGGACGCCGCGGGCGGCACCGCCGGGCTGTGCCAGCCGGTGGAGCGCGACATCTACGACTGTTTTGTCAGTTGCTACTGGCCGGCGCAGGTTCCCGATCATTTGAACAACGCGCCGGACTGGTCGTCCAAATGCGCCGCCGCCACCAAGGATTGGCGCAATCTCGATCTGGTGTTTCCATAAAAACCGATGCTCCTGTTAAGACTGACGGTATGGGCCGCGTTGGGCGCGGTACTGGCTCGATTTGCAACCGCGGGTACGCTCTATCTGCCCGCCTACCCGGCGGCCGTTCTGGTTTTCGACGAGGCGCAGGAGAAAATCGTCGATCGCATTCCGCTTTCCACCGGCACGCCGATGACCATCCGGCTTTCGCCCGATCACAAGCGGATCTATGTCACCACCATCGACCACAACGGCATCGAAGTGATCGACGTCGCCACGCGCAAAGTGATCAATCATTTCGAACTCAACACGCCGGACAAGCAATATCGCATGTTCAACGGCACGGCCGATCCGGAAGGCAAATTCTTTTACGCGGTGACCAAGGAAATTACGCGCTTTCCGGACCATTTCGAGGTCGCGAAACCCAAATACACGGTGGTGGATCTGGCCCAGCAGAAGATCGTCAATACCATCGACATCCCCAAGGAAGAAGAGGCGCAAAACGAGGGTGATTATGGCGTGGGCTGGCTGGAAATTTCCCCCGACGGAAAATATATCTATCAATTCGGCGAAAAGATCACGGTTTTGAGCGCTCCCGATTTCAAGGTTCTCGACCATATCGACTTGGCGCGCCCCGACGCTCCCGGCATGGAGAACGTCCATTTCGGCAGCGATCTGGATCTGATCAACACGCCCGGCGAACACACCGGGATGTTTGTGTGGTCCGATCCGGTCGTGCATAATCTCGTGTTTGGCCTGGCGCGGATGGATCTGGCCACCCGGCGCATCGATTTCAATCCCATTGGTCCCGCGCCCGCCAACATGGCGGGAATCGAAGTGACGCCGGACAAGAAATGGGCCTATACGGTGGTGCAAACGGGAATTCACGGCACCAAGCGCTGCGAATTTTGGTCGTTCGATCTGGAGCACGGCGATCGCATCGCGCAGCGCGCCGAACTTCCTTGCCGCACGCGCTTCACGCTCGGGATTTCCACCGACGGCGCCAAGCTCTACATTTACGGCGCCGGTTTCGACATCGAAGTGTACGACGCGGCGACGTTGAAGTACGAGAAGACCTGGGATTTGAATAACGACGTGACGTATGCCGGAATCGTCGTGCTACCGTAGCCTGTGACCGTTCGCGGCGATGGCGTGGCCGCTTGCTGCTCGGCGTATCTTCTCGCGCAGGCCGGATTTCGTGTCGATCTGGAAGCGCTGGATCGTCCGCGATTGCCGGTGATTCTGCTGGGCGATCAGGCGCTGGCGCTCCTGCGCGACATTTTCGATCAGCCCGCGCTGTTCGGGGATGCTCCGCGCATTCGCAAACGGGTGGTCTGGTGGGGAACAGGGCCGCACG